>CALMQS010000001.1 GCA_937871285.1 uncultured Sphingobacteriales bacterium
CTCACATCATCAATGACTTATACTTTATAAAAATCAATGGCGGACAAGTCAGGAATGATCAGGTTTAGAGCGTTATAACAAGAAGAATGTATTATCAGTTGTGTGAAATTTCAAAGTATAGCTACAGTGAAAAGCCTGCTGCTTTTATATGTAGAGTATGTATGGCCAGAAAGATACCCAATGTTACAAAGAAAATTTCAATGGAGTTGTCTTTATCTTGTTTTGGCAGTTAGCTTTAATTGTTTCAAGTTAATTTATGTTGCAAAGCGTTTTTTTGTTTCTTACATCAAAAAGCCATACCGGTTACAATGCTTTTGTTTCCGGTATGGCTGTCAAAAAGAAATGCAAGGTTCTCTTTACAGTGCTGCTTTATTGCTTAATAAATTTCATCGTTACAGGTTTTGTATCACCAATAATAGTAATGTAATAGATCCCTGCAGACATTTGGGAAACATCTATCAGGGTTTGGTTTTGTTTGATCGTGATCTTATGGGTTTGTACACCATTGCTTCTCAGAATAAGTAATGTTGCCGGCTTTTTATTATAAGGATAATTGACCGTGAGTTGCGAACGCACCGGATTTGGTGTTATGCTGATTTTTTCTTTTTCAATTTTGAGTAGCTTTATTTCGCTGAAAGTATAACGGCCGTCTGTATCAACCTGTTTTAAACGATAATAATTATAACCGGCTGACGGAGCAGTATGCAGCCATTCATATTCACGCCGGAATGAACTGTTGCCTGCTGCAGACTGTTGCCCTATTTTATTGAAATGAATACCGTCATCGCTGTGTTCAATATCGAAGTGCAAGGTATTGATTTCCGTTTGGGTACTCCAGGTTAGAAATGATCCTTTGGCGGTTTCACTTACCTGGAATTTCAACCCGGTAACAGGCAGAATGCTGTTAATAGATATGGTGCGGTTAGCCGTTAAAAAAACAGGAGGATCAGTAGTTAGTCCGCCATATTCCACTACATAGCCGAGACTGGTTGTACCTGCAAGATCATTCCATTTGCCGGGGTTTGCTCCTACGGAATATATTTGTGCATGATTTTCATTACTGCCGGAATTATTGGGTTCTCCCAGGTTCCAGTTGTTGTATGCCGTACCAAAAGCCGGGGGATAAGACGTGCTGTTGGGCGCATTGCCGGTAGTTATTTGAGTTGCTTTTTCGGGCCCGGTAACCCAATACCATTTTCCTTCGGATGCACCCTGGCTGGCATAAGTGGTGGCGCCGGTGGCCGCATTAATATCTGCATAGCTGTCACTGGCGCCAATCCATGCGTTGGCAGATAATTTTTGCTGTATAAAATCATTTTCCTGTTGCGTGGTAACGGTGGCCAGGTAACCCTGTAATCCCAAATAACTTCTGCCTGCCGCGGCAGTTTTTGCTGTTGACCAGTTCCCGGCTGCAGCCACATATTCGTAAAAATGACCGTTGCTAAAAGCTATCTGGTTACCTGCTGAAAAAGTAATGGTTCTGTTGGCGATGATGTTGGAAGACGAATTGAATTTTACATTGCGCAATACTGTTTGCCAATTGCCGGATGAAGCAGTTCCGGTAAGGGTCAATACTCCTGTTGCGGAGTTATAAGCCACAGCGGTAATACCATTGTATGGAAGCGCAGGTCCGGTATAGCTTAAAACATCACCCGGATTAAAATTACCAGAAATGGTTACCCTCGTATTAACAATATTTGCGGCGCTGTGCACTGCAATATTGTCATCCACGGCAAGAGCGGCTGCGTGTAACTGGTAAGTTACCGAACCTGTGGTAGCCTTAAGCTCGGTGGCAATAAGCTGAATATTTCTGCTGTGTGTTATGTCAACAACCGGCTCTCCGGTAACGCCGCCAAATTCTAATATATATCCTAAAGGACCAGTATTTTTTGAATCATTCCATTTACCGGCAGCATAAGAATTTTCTGCATAATGCTCACCTGAAGAGTTGTTTGGTTCTCCGCTGTTCCAGTTGTTATATTGGCCTGAAACTGCTGTACTTCCATTGGAAAAATGTGTGCCCTTTTCCGGGCCGGTAACCCAATACCATTTTCCTTCAGAAGCAGTTTGGCTGGCGTAAGTGTTGGTGCCGGTAGCAGCATTGATCTCGCTAAATTGATCGCTGGCCCCAATCCAGCCCTGACCACTTAAAGACAGCACCATAGTATTTTCTGCGGCGCTTGTAATAGTAACCAGGTAGCCGGTTTGTCCGAACAGATTTTTGGTGGCGGCATTGGCTTTAGCATCCGTCCAGGTATAAGATCCTGTTATATACGCATAGTAGTGACCGTTAGTATTGTAAAACTTAGCGGTTCCGTCGCCGGCCTCAAAAGTAACGGTGCGCGTGGCAGATACGGATGAAGTAGTATTAAACTTTACCGTGCGCAGCAGGCTTTGATAATTGTTCGGGCTGGCCACACCTGTAAATGTTAAAACACCGGATGCATATGCTGCTGTTACACCCGATGGCAGGGTTCCGGAATAGGACAACACATCACCTGCGTTGTAATTGGTTGATATGGACACACGGAATTTACTAATGCTTACGCCGGTTACCGTGAGTGCGTCATCCACCACTATAGCCGGAGCATTATTGGCTACCGCGGTGGAAGATGAAGAACCGTTAACTGTAATTTGCGAAAAGGATGGAATGCATAGCACACAGGCCAGAAAGGTAAAAATCTGTTTCATGAGTATTGGTTTTAAATTGACTTCGAAAGTCAAAAAAAGCAAAAAAAACCGAGTTTGCCGGGACTGCTGGAAAAGGGAAGGTGGTTGATCTGACGATCTTTACTTTTTTAAAAATGGAAAGAAAATCAATGCTGGCATAGAGTTCAACGAGTTTTTTTTGTTGCACGCTAAGTGTTTTTACTTATAAAAAAGTGCTTTATTTTCTTGACAATTATCAGGATTTATTTTTCTGTTTAGTAGAGGAGACAAGATGGAGTTAATATATGTTGAACTACATGCTTTTTTTGCTTCTGAGCCGACTGAGTGTTTCTTCCGACATGCCCAGATAGGAGGCCACATATTTGAGCGGTATACGGTTTACCAGCTCCGGCCTTGTAGCATTAAAATGACTGTATCTTTTTTCGGCGCTTGGTAGGCGCGAAATATATGATCTTTCTTCTGACGCAGCATAATATTCTTCCAGCAGCATCCGTGCTACTGTATTCATTTCAGGAAAGAGCGTATACATCTTTTGCATGCTTTCAAAAGACATGGCATACAGATCGCTGTTTTCCAGGGCTTGTATATATTCCAGTGATGGCTCATTGCGCGACATACTGCGGATAGAAGTAGTAATCTCATTTTCGGGATTGATCCATGTGGTGATCTCCTTTTTTCCTTCTTTTATAAAAGCACGTAAAACGCCTTTGTGTATATAGTAATAATATGAACAAAATTCACCTGGTTTTAAAAGGTATTTGCTCCTGCTTATTTTTTTGTGAAATGAATTTTGTATAATGTATTGCTCTGCTTTTTTTCCCAGCGGGTATAGCGTTCTGATAAAATCCGCCAGCGGCGAATGAATCATTTTTTCTTTTTCAGATGTGGTGCGGTTTATTTTATGTGTAAGCATTCGGATTACCTGTGTGAATATAGTAAGACAATTATAGCAAGGCAAATCTAAAACTATAACGGGCATAAAATCAAATGTCTTTTTGCCTGTAGCATATGCCGTTCATTATGCGCAATTAAAAACCGGAAAGTATCACCGAGCTTTAAACGGATCCATTTTGAAATGGATACGGGTACGCGGGTGGCATTAATATCTGTGGCTTTAGCTTTTCGCAGGCAGCGCATAAGCTGTTCCTGCTGCTGTATGAATTCCGCCACTACTGCACGGGCATCAAGATCGGGCGTTGGGGAATGATCTTTAGGCGACTTATATTTTTTAGTGGAATTGCCGGGTTGCATCATTTGGGTAAAATAATTGCCCAGCCATCCGCTTTTAAATTTTTCGTTGGTAGCGTTTCCCGCGGGATGGTTGATGGCATAAGTGATTGCCGGTAAATAAAACCTGCCATAGCTGTTTAAATGCGCCAGGCACTGGGCCATGCTCCAGCCGCCATCCGGGGCGGGTTTTAACAGGGTTTCTTCGGGTAAGTTCTGGAAAACGCTAACGGCTTCAGCAAGATGTTTTTCAACCTCCTGCTCCAATGAGCTTAATAATTTGAATTTTGACATGGCTTTCATTTGCTTCATATTTTATTGATGATGCAAAGTTGTATCGCGGGGCAATGATAAGTATTGGTAAATACCAAGATTTTCAGATTTTTATTTTGTTGATGATCTTGCTGAAGTTGGTAGGGTCTATTCCCAGGTAATTAGCGAGGTATTTATGAGGAACCAGTTGTAAAATGTGCGGACTGCGTTGTAAAAGTTTTCTGAACTTATCTTCAGAAGAGTAGCATTGTATTTCTGCGAGCCGTTCTAATAAGCCCGATAAGGCATTGGTTACGCCCATACGCACCATCGTTTCAACAGCAGGCCTGTTTTTCATAATGATTTCCACTTCATGGTATGGGGCTCTTAAAAAGAAAGATGGCGTAAGGGTTTCATACGTATAGCGCGAAGGCTGATGCAGCATCATGGCATCCAGCACGCCGCCAAAAGAAGGCGCATAGGTAAAAACGAGGGTGGCTTCACGATCCTGCTCATCATAATAATATACTCTTTGCAGGCCTTCCAGCACAAAATATAAATATTTTTCTCTTTCTCCGGCAGCCGTAATGATCTCTTTTCTTTTTGCGGAAAAAGGCTGCCATATCCCGGTAAAGGCATGCCAGTCTTCATCAGGCAACGGATATACAGCCTGAATGAGTTGTCTGAGTTGTAAAAGTTGGTCGTGCATTGCTAAAAATCTGTCAGCAATATTAAAAATAATCAATGAACGGGGTTATATTATTGCAGTGAAAACAATTAAGTTTGAATTCAATTGAACATTAAAACAATCTGTAATCATGTCGCATATCTGGTTTAAAAAGGAATTCTCACTTCAAAAGCTGCAGGCCATGAGTGCCGGAACCATGGGAGAGCACATTGGTATTGAATTTACTGAAATCGGGAATGATTACCTGAAAGCCACCATGCCGGTAGACCAGCGTACCCGGCAGCCTTATGGTTTATTGCATGGCGGCGCTTCGGTTGCGCTGGCGGAAACATTGGGAAGTGTGGCTTCATCGCTGGTTTTAGACACGAATGTATTTATTTGTGTGGGACTGGAAATTAATGCCAATCATATCCGAAGTGCCCGGCAGGGACGGGTTACAGGTATCGCCACGCCTATACATTTGGGCTCTTCTACCCATGTATGGGATATAAAAATTTATGATGAAAGGGAAAGATTGCTTTGCATAAGCCGGCTAACAGTTGCTATTTTAAAAGGAAAGGATATGCCGGTTACATAAGCTTTGTCTTGGTTTTTTTTAGTGCACAATGTCTGCTGTTGCAGGGCCTGTAACAGTGTGATATAAGCGAAATGCTTGCAATTGTTGGGATAAGCTGTATTTCGTAATTGACAACATCATCCAGACCTTTGGTTAGTTTTTTATATA
>CALMQS010000002.1 GCA_937871285.1 uncultured Sphingobacteriales bacterium
TCATACCGCTGATTTTTTGTTTACAAGCTTTGGTATTTCATAGCATCGCCTGTTGTGTCACTCCCTTCAGGGTTCGGTAATACTATTGTGCTATAAATCTATGACCCTTTCAGGGTCGCAGGCAATTCCTTGTCCCAATTTCTTCCCGACGGGGTCTTCACAGCCTGGCAATTGTGCGGAAAGCGAGACCCCGGCGAACAGGAAAATTACTTAATTTTAGGGATCATCTATAGAAAAACACTACCGATGGCTATTCGCTATAAACACTCTAATGTATACAGTACATACTTCTGTACATTCACATGCTATAAGTGGTTGCATTTATTTAAAATTACCCAATCCTATGATTTGGTGTATGATTGGTTCTCAATACTAAGAAACAAATGTAATAGTGAAATAATTGCCTATGTAATTATGCCCAACCACATGCATTGTATACTATACTTTAAAGAAGCCGGCTTTAATCTCAATACAATAATATCTAATGGGAAGCGGTTTATGGCGTATGAAATGATTAGCAGACTGGAGGAAAAAGAAGAAAACACGATACTACAACTGCTATCTGAATCTGTTACCGAAAGAGAAAAGAAGAAAGGACAATTGCATAAAGTATTCAAAAATAGTTTTGACGCCAAACCTATTTTCTCGGATAAATTTTTACATCAAAAAATAGACTACATCCATTATAACCCGGTAAGTGGGAAATGGCGATTAGTGCGTAATTATACAGATTATGAACACAGCAGTGCCGCATTTTATGAATTAAACAAGCTTAAACATTTTATGCCATTGCATTATAAGGATGTATGAGAGGTGTTTTCTTCCCGATGAGGTCTTCACAGTCTGGCAACTGTGTGAAGCGTGAGACCCCGGCGAATCGTGCAGCGCCAGGGTCTCATAGCTAACCCACAACGGCTTTTGATGAAGACCCCGGTGCGAAGCTTAATTTTCTTCCCGATGGGGTCTTTACAGTCGGGCAACTGTGTGAAGCGTGAGACCCCGGCGAATCGTGCAGCGCCAGGGTCTCATAGCTAACCCACAACGGCTTTTGATGAAGACCCCGGTGCGAAGCTTAATTTTCTTCCCAATGGGGTCTTCACAGTCCGGCAACTGTAAGAAGAGTGAAACTCAGGTGAATCGTGCAGCGCCAGGGTCTCATGACTATCCCACAATATCCTTTCGATGAAAAGACCCCCATGCGGATCAAAATTACCAACCTTATGGGTATAGCAAATATTTCTTACGCATTTCCTTATACCGGCTCAAACCTGGCTCCCAGCTTTTACGGATTTCTTCTTCCGATACTCCGTTAATGACCTGCTGGCGGAACAGGCTATTGCCGATCAGGTTTTCAATTTTACCCATTTGATTGCTGAGCCTGGAGTTGAAGAACTTTTCTTTGTTGGGATGGGCTTTATATAGCTCCATGATCCACTGTAAATTGATCTTACCCGTTTTGCGCAACTGCGCTACGTCATAGTTGCGAAGATCCAGACCATAACAAACCTCATTCATAAATAAAGGAGTTTCCGCCATCCCCTTTATCGGTTTTGGCGTGTAGGAAAAGGTATATTTCCCCTTCAGTTCAGGACTACCCAATATAGTAAAGGGATACAGGGTGCCCCTGCCATGATTTACATACACGCCCTCAAACATGCAGGTAGAGGGATATAATAAAATAGCCTGCTGGGTATTGAGGTTGGGAGAAGGTTTTACAGGTAGTATGTAAGACTTGTCATGACTGTAGTTGGCCACGGGAATTATTTTCAGCTTACACTTTGCTTTATTGGCCAGCCAGCCTTCGCCATTAGCCATCTGTGCAAATTCACCAACGGTTAACCCGTGCGACATGGGCAGCGGAAACATACCTATACCCGACTTATGCTCCATGTCTAATACCGGCCCATCAATAAGATATGCATTCGGGTTGGGCCTGTCAAGAATCAGCATTTCTTTATTGTTTTCCACACAGGCTTCCATTAGTCTTACCAGGGCATTAATGTTGGTATAAAAGCGAACGCCTACATCCTGCAGGTCGTAAACCAGGATATCCACATCCGCCATATCTTCCTTATCCGGCTTGTTTTTGGTTCCGTATAATGAAATAACAGGAATGCCCGTCGCCGGGTCTTTTTCATCCTTCACTTTTTCACCGGCACTGGCATTACCCCGAAACCCATGTTCAGGGCCAAACACTTTCACGATATTGATACCAAGGCGTTGCAGGCTATCTACCAGGTGTTTTTTCCCGATGATCGTAGTTGGGTTGGCTATAACGGCCACCCGTTTCCCTTCCAGATAATTAAGATACTTCTCCGTCTGATCGGCGCCTGTAATAATTTCTTTTCCGGATGGAGCGGTTGTATGTCTTTCAAATCCAAAACATACAGTTAACCCTAAAATAAGCGTAGCTAACAATTTCACGTTATCGTTTTGATCAGGGTTTTTTCAAAAATTTAAACAGCTCGTTATCGGTAGTTAATACAACAGTGGTCTGACTGTCTAACGATCTTTCCAGCGTTTCCATGGATTTCACAAAGCTGTATAATTCCCTGGACTGGGCACTTTTATTATACGCACCGGCATAAATAGATGTGGCGCTTGCATCCGCCTTTCCCCTGATCACCTGTGCGTCTTTAATAGCCGACGACTGAATTTCAGCCAGGTCAAGCTCTTTATTTCCCCGTATTTTCAGCGCTTCCCCCTGCCCTTCAGATTTGAACTGTTCGGCAATCCTGTTCCTTTCGCTGATCATCCTGTCGTATACCCTGTTCCTTACTTCTTCAACATAATTTACCCTCCTGAACCGGAAGTCTAATATCCTGATCCCCAGGTCGGATGTTCTTTCATTTACTTTTTTAAGGATCATGGCTTCTATTTTATCGCGTCCAACAGAAATGGAATCAAGATTTTCCAACTGCTCCAGGAAATCTTCCCCGATCTCGGGCTTGCGGTTGGAAGAACGTACAATATCAAGCAGTTCATGCGCTGCCACCGCGTTGCGGGTTTCTCCATCCAGAATATCATCCAGCCTCGACTTGGCTGATCTTTCATCCCTTAAGCGGATAAAGAACTGCAGCGAATTGGTGATCTGCCACCGGGCATAAGTATCTACATAAATAAATTTCTTGTCTTTCGTAGGCACCTGGTTCGGATGACCGTCCCAGGCCAGGTAACGCTTATCGAAGAACTGTACTTTTTGTATAAAGGGCACCTTCAGATTTACCCCCGGCTTCACACGGGGCTCTCCTACCGGCTTTCCGAACTGGGTAACAATAGCCTGTTCCGTTTCATTAAGAATAAATACAGAACCGGAAACGGCCAGTATCACCACTGCAACTAAAACACCTATAATAATTTGTCTGGGTTTGATCATTGTATATTTATTTTGTATGAAATACCGCCATGCGGTTTCATTCGCTTATGAATTATTTGGATAGAGTTATTTTGGTACCAAGGTTCAGTAATGGCAAAACATTGTTTCCTTTTTCATCCACAATTATCTTGTTGCCAATTTTAGGCAATATCCTTTCCATGGTTTCGAGGTAAATCCTTTTTTTAGTAACATCAGGCGCCTTAATATACTCTGTGTATAAGGCTTCAAACCTGGCGGCATCCCCGGTAGCGCCATTCACCCTGTTCAGCGCATACGCTTCGGCCAGTTGAATGGTTTCCTTTGCTTCCCCTCTTGCCCGCGGAATTACGCTGTTATATTCCGACTCTGCCTGGTTGATGAGCGTTTCACGTTCCTGCTGGGCCTGGTTAACGCCATTAAAGGATGGTTTAACCAAAGCGGGCGGATTAACATCCTGCAGTACCACCTGGTCTATGCGGATCCCGTTTTCATACTCATCGCACAATTTCTGCAGCAGCACTTCCATATTGGTGGCTACTTCCTGGCGGCCAACCGTAAGCACTTCATTAACCGTTCTGTCTCCTACGGATTTACGCATGGCCGATTCGGCCATATCTCTTAGCGAACGTTCCGGGTCTTTTACCCTGAAAAGATATTGGAAAGAATTTTCGATCCTGTATTGAACCACCCATTCCACGTCGGCCATATTCAGGTCGCCGCTTAGCATAGACGATTCTATACTGAAGTCGCTGTCTGAATACTGGGAACGGCTGCTTATACCCGTTGTTCTGAAGCCAAACTCATGCTTGAGCTGCCGCTGAACCGGTATCTTGTACATTTTCTCAATACCAAAGGGCGCAATAAAATTAAGCCCCGGGTTTACTGTTCTGCTGTATTGCCCCAGGTTCAGCACCACACCCTCCTCTTCGGGTCCTACGGTTCTCACCGATGTGAGCAGCAGTGTCAATATAAATACACCAAGCAGTATTTTCCTGCCGTGTTTCTTTGCTAAATACCGGTAATACGCAACTTGCTGTTCGAAATCTGTCATTCATAACAATTTTAAAAATGGCAGGGCCATTATAGTGACTAAAGCGTTGAAAATACGAAAGAATACCGGAAAGATGAAGTCAATTGTGACTGTCAACAGGATTGAGCAGATCATAATTTGTATATGGGATCATTTTTCAACCCCATTTATTCAGAAGTAAGGAGACGGTTTACTCAGGGTCTTCACATCATTTTGCCGGTACGCATCAATACGCTGTCTTATCATATTGAAAAATATATATCTTTCCCTTTCTCCCACCCCGCTGATGAGAATGGATTTACTTATCAGGTTCTGGATAAAATCAAAACTATAATTGCAAATCCTTTCGTCCTGCGTCATCATCACATTCATCACATTGTGAAGAAATATACACATCTGTTTATCATCAAGAACACATAGCATACTGTTATCGCCGAGCACAAAATCATTTACATATAATTTCAATGGTGCACCCGAAGATAAAGGTTGTTGGCCCGGCATAAACTTTCGCTCTGAAACAGCCTGCAACTCCATCAGGTCTATCATTTCGTATAACTTATCATAAAGGGTTTCGTACTCTTTCTGCGATGCGAAAAAACCCGTATCCTTATAATATTCAATCTGCCTTAAAGTAATCTGGATATTCTCCACGTTTAAGATCTCTACAAAAGGAACTTTGCAAACCAGGGCCGCAATTTTTTTTGCCTGCTCAAGAAATTCGGATGGAAATTCCGCCAGGCTGAACTTTGAATACTTATACTCAGGAAACTGCAGGAAAGTTTTCATCCATGCAAAGAATTTAAAAGCAGCCAGTTCCGGAAACATGAAATAATAAAAAACCGGGATGTCCTTACTGAAGCATATCAGTTCTTTTTTACTGAACCCGGTTATATACAAAAGCGTTTTATGAATATTGTCGAGATATTGCAAAAAATCGAATTTGTCGGGTTCAACGAGACTACCGGAAAACAAAATTGAATTGTTCTCCAGGCTCAGCACCTGGTCTACCGATATCCTGAAATGATTGCTTAGTTTTCGTATCTCTTCTATGGAAATCAGTTTTTCGCCGCGCATCCTTCTGTAAGCACTGTCATTGCTTATTTCCAGCACTTCCGCAATTTCATCTACCAGTGAAATATTTACAGGTACAATCGCCCGAATGTATTGGAAAAAATCAATTTGCAGCTTGCTCATATGTCCCGGGATTATTTTTAGGAAATGTTGCTAACCAACCTGTGCAGTTTTAGTAAATATCACAACTAATATAAAAATTATTCAGCAGATATTGTAAAAGCTGCCAATGTTTGCTCAATAGCAACTGGCATTAGGATTTCCTGACTTGAAAACGTGGTTTACCGGCTATTAGCAATTATGAACCGGACTGGCGCCAGGGTAATTTTAAGTGCGCTTATATACTTCAAACTACAGGTCATGAAAACATACTTCATTGCACGCACTTACTCCTTCATTCATCTTTTACTGCTGATGGCTGCTCCTGCTACTTATGCCCAGGAAACATTCCTGAAATACAGGGTGATGCAAAACAATACGCTTATAGGCATTATGACCTTACAAAAAAAAAGCACGGCAGATGAAACGCATCTGTCCATGCTCATTGAAGTGAAAAAAAGGCTGCTTTTGATGTTTGACATACACGAAACACATCAGGAAACCTTTGCCAACGGCATCCTGATGCACGCATGGGTT
Organism: uncultured Sphingobacteriales bacterium; assembly: GCA_937871285.1. Lineage (GTDB taxonomy): Bacteria > Bacteroidota > Bacteroidia > Chitinophagales > Chitinophagaceae > Agriterribacter. The sequence goes on from CALMQS010000002.1 coordinate 6,093, forward strand.
AAAAGAGAGATCAACGGAAAAACAAAAGTGACCAGGCAAATCTATCGTGCAATGCCTGGTTATATAAAGATAGAGGATGAAAAGAAAAAGGCAACGGCTATGCAACCTGTTTATAGCACTATACTGGGAATGCATTTTGAGGAACCGGTTGCTATTACTGAAGTCTTTTCCGATAACCACCAGCAAATGGTGAAGCTATCCCCGCTCGGTAATCATTCTTTCAAAATTACTATGCCAGACGGGAACAAGAGTTTTTTTTACTATACCAATGGCATTTGCTCAAGAGTTGTTGCGCATCACAATTTCTACACATTGGAATTTATTTTAACCACGGAATAAAGCGAAACGACCGGTGAGCGGGAATAAGCCATCCGAACCATTCGTGATCATATTTTTTAACTCATAAAGCTGATTGTATGCATTTTGATACGAACATTTTGTTAAAGGCACTGCCAGCATTATTATTGCTGGCAGGCATTGAATGGATGGTGCTTGTGAAAGAGAAGCATCACGCAAAACCAAAAGGCCAGGAGTTGGGCAGCCTTTGGCTTGGATTGGGATTCCTGATTTTGTCACCTGTTACAAAGAGCGTAAATCTCTTTGCTTATAGTATTGCGTATGAATACAGGATATGGAGTCTTCCGGACAACTTATGGTTAACCTTTATACCGGGTTTCTTGGCAGAAGATTTCACCTATTACTGGTTTCACAGGCTCAGCCATCAGGTGAGGTTTTTATGGGCATCGCATATGGTGCATCACTCCGGAGAACATTTTTCTTATACCGTGGCTTTCCGGCAGCCATGGACAGGCCATCTTTCCGGCACTTTCATTTTCTGGATGTGGATGCCCCTGGTTGGGTTTTCTCCCGCTATGGTCCTGTTCCTGAAATCCATTAATGTAATGTACCAGTTCAGCCTCCATACAGAAACCATTAAACGCTTACCCCGCTGGGTAGAATTCATATTCAATACCCCCTCCCATCATCGGGTACATCATGGCAGCGACAGGGAATACATAGACAAAAACCATGGCGGCACCTTAATGATATGGGACCGGATTTTTGGTACATACCAGGATGAGATCCGTAAACCAACCTATGGTCTCACAAAGAATATACCCTCGCAAAACCCATTTGTAATTACTTTTTTTGAATGGAAGCGCCTGTTCGCCGACCTGCGGCATTCCCGGAGCTTCGGTGACTATATCAGCTATTTATTCAGACCGCCGGGATGGAGTAAGCCGGTGAGCGCTGTATCTGCACGATGCCAGCCACACGTTGCTCATCCGGGCGTACAAGCTGAAGGTAAAAAAAACACATGCAAAACATGCACGCTGCGGGGTAGCTGTGCACATTCGGCCGCGGTGCAAAAGCACAGCAAAGAAAACAACGGAACCGCAATCCGAAATACAGCAAACGATCCGGGCATCATGCCACAGGAGCAGCCTGCTCCGATGGCTTTACAGACTGGTAATGAAAGATCAGTTTAATTGCATATTGGCGCTTAAAACTCCAGTTGGTAGCCGATTACGGGCACAAACCCCGATAATTTTTTATACACCCATTGATTGGTGGAAGGATCGAAGCGATAACTCAAACCATCTGTATTTTTTATGCCCAGGATGTTTTGTATATCGAGCGATATCATCCAGGCAGTTTTCTTTTTGTTTTTCCGCAATGTAATTCTGGTATCTGCTCTGAAATAGGGAGGCACGGTTTGACTGAACGGCCGCGCCTCATCAAGCACAGGCTTCCTTGAATTAAATGTTGCACCTGCCAGTAAGGGTGTTATAGGTACCCCACCGTTGTAAAGTATTTTTCCACCCACGGTAAACGTGCGCTCCTTCTTCCATTTCCACTCACGCCCGGCAGTAAGCGAACCTGCTGTACGGCTATTGTACTGCGTGCTGTATGTTTTGCCATTCAACGGACTGTAAGTAGAATTGAATACTGAGCATCCTCCCAAAACAAACAATCCCCTTGAAAAGAATTTTTCAATAGTAATATCAATACCGGTATTCTTCCCTTTGCCCTTGCTCACCAGCGCTTCATTAGCGTAACCTTCAACCATATTCAATAACCAAAAAGTGCGGTTCAAGTCGTTCACTACCGGTATGCGCGAAAGTTTTTGCAGGTATACTTCTGCATGCAACCTCCAGCTTTTTTTTAACAATGCATCATAGGCCAAAATGAAATGAGCGGAATGCATAATATCAAGATCTATATTAGGCAGACTGTTGTTGGGCCCTCTATAAAAATAAGAACCAAGTGGCAGTGTTTCACCGTATATACCCGTTGCAAAACTAAGGGTGTGACTGGGGTGGAATTTATATTGCATGCTTACCCGCGGTTCTGCCGAACCGGTTTTATTCAGCGACAGGTACAGGTAATGTAGCCCCGCGTTGATGGTGAGGTTGGTAACCGGTCGCCAGCTAAATTGTGTATAAGGTTGCCACTGCCAGGTATTTCCTTCCCCATCGATTATATTTTTGCGATAGGTTGCGGCAGCAAAATCATATACACTTTGTGTTAACGCATATCCAATACGGCTCACAAATCCACCGGTTTTCCAGCTAAAGGCCGCACCCAGTTTGGTATGGTAATAAATGGCAAAAGAGAGGCGATCATTATTGTACAATTCGTCGTTGACGGTATAGGGCGTCCCGGAAGTATTGAGGGTATCATCTACAAAACTGATCCTCTGTCCCATAACAGCAACCGAAGTTTTTAATAATCCATTTTTCCCCAACTGTAAGCTATGCCCAATACCTGCAGCGCCCATATTCGTCTTAAAATCATAGATGGCGTAGTCGTCGTATTCATTCCAGTCTGCCACATTTTCTACAGCCGAATAGTCTTCTTTACTTAAACCGCCAATACCCCAAACATTAAAAACCGAGCGATTGTTTTTTGAAGGGAAATTAAGGTTAAAGGCAATATCCTGAAAGGTATTGGTTTCCCTTTCACCGGTAAGATGGAAGCCCAGCGAATTTAAAATGCCCAGGGTTGAGTAACGGTAATTAACGAGGTAAGAACTCCTGCCGCTTTGAAGCGGACCTTCCGCTGAGAAATCAATTCCAATGAGGCTGGCCTTAAAAGTATATTGATTTTTATCGCTGCTCCCTTTGCGAAACTGCATATCAAATACTCCTGATAATGCGTTGCCGTATTCTGCCGGGAAGCCCCCGGTAGAAAAATCGGAATTGTTAAGCATGCTGCTGCTGAAAACCGTAATGCCTCCGCCGCTGGAACCCTTGCGGGCAAAGTGATTGGGGTTGGGGATGTCAATGCCTTCCAGCCGCCAGAGCATGGTTGACGCGGAATTACCTCTGATAATAATATCACTTCTTGCATCGCGTACCGGCTGCACACCCGGAAAGCTCATTGCCATACGGCTGGGGTCATTTACACTGGCAGCATAACGCTGTGTTTCCTCGGGTGTAAATGACCGTGTGCTGACCACCGCCAGTTTGTTAACCGGAAGCTTGGGATTGGCGGAGGCTTTTACTACAATTTCCGACTGTTGCACATAGTGTTGCACCAGTTCAATAACAAGTTCCAGTTCTTTCGCACTGCTCACAATAATTTGATCTGTAACAAAATCTTCGTAACCGCTGTAGCTGCATTGTATGCTCCTTCGCCCTACAGGAACTTTTGTTAAAACGAAGCTGCCCGATTCATTGGTAACAACGGCGTGATGAAGGCTATCACCGGCAACAGCAACCGTAGCCCCGGCCAGCATGCGACGCGAATCTTTATCTATTACTGTTCCTTTAATGGTTTGGGTAAGCGTTTGCGCAAGTGATACAGAACAACTGACACCGGCAATGCAAATGAAGAAGATTGTTTTACCCATTGTACCCGGAGTTTAACAGTAATATACAATAATATAAACATGCATTCAGGGATAATTTATTAATCAGCATATTCATTTAGTAAAAGCCCGAAAACGGTATACCCACGGGGATATTCTTTCCCTACGGAGTCTTCACAGCCCGGCAATTGTGCAGAGCGTGAGACCCCGGCGCGAATCCTATAAAATCATAAATATCATGACGATTTCTTCGCAGCTAACGCCGGCGGCGTAGGCTGAACGGAAAGGTTTTTAATGGGATTGATTGTTTTCAGGTAAGCAAATATCGCCTTCAGCTCATCATCGGTCATATGCTTAACAGGCATCATTGACATGGGTGGCAACAGCGATCTTGATCCCTGGATCCCCTTGCTAATGCTGTTTTTAATAGCATACAGAAACTGGCTTTCCGTCCACTTACCCGTACCTGTTTCATCGGGTGTGAGGTTGGCGGAGTAGGAAATTCCCCACGGGCCAATCCATGCAGTGAAATCCGAGGTTACCACAAGTCCTTTACTTTCTGTTTCTTCCCGGTTTACATCCGGCGCAGGTAATTTTTCAGGATGCCCGGATAAAAACAAAGCAGTATCATCAACCGGGCCCATGGCTGTCATTTTCTTGGGCGTGTGGCAATCATTGCAACCGCCGATCGTAACGAGGTGTTCGCCCCATTCGACCTGGGTTTCATAACCGCCGAAATTTTCCTTTTCTGCCATCATGTTTGGTGCGGCAATCGGTTCGCCCTGTTGGGTTTCATTACATTGGATAAAAAGGACTGAGGCCAATGCCAGGCCTGTACAAACGGATGAATAGAACTTACGCATAAAAGGGGTTTTATTGTAAACGAAAAATACAGCGACACCTCAGGGTTGGATAATGTTAAACCTGCAATCGTTCAAAAGGGTATAAAAAGGATCAGCGTATACAATACAACATCAGGAATCACCTTGTTCAGCAGAGCAGTTCTTTTTTGAGGCGCAGAGATAGTAGCAGGATATAGCAGAAAAAAATGTTGGACATAAACTTAATGCAAATTTCCGGATTATACAATGGTGGTAAGGATAAAAAATCAAACCAGTACTTTTTGTCTTAACAGCGTATTTCCTGCCCTTGTTGATGCTTGTGGCCGGGTGATGCATACGTCTTCCCGACGGGGTTTTCACAGCCCGGCAACTGTGTGAAGCGTGAGATCCCCGGCGAATAAGGCAATTATTTAATTTTTTTAGTGACAGGGTTTCCCAGCGCCGGGGGCTCATAGCTGCCCGCAATGGCTTTTCATGAAGACCCCGGCGCGACTCAATTATATAAAAGACAAAAGCCAATGCCTCAAACAAATGTAGTAGTTTGAGCATTGGCTTCAGCCCCCAAAGTTGATTATTGATAAGAGAACATGGACATAGCTGCCATTCGGGCATTGCTAGGCGTGGCATGTTCAAACCCATAGTATTTACCGTATTTTGGCCGGAGGGCATCGGTTACATTTTTCGCTATCAAATCCAACCAGGTAGGCAGGTATACAGTGTGGGCATTAATTGTTTTGGCATCTACGCCAGATCCAAATGCAATTTCACCCAATGCTTTACCTATGGCAGCTTTAAAGTCACCAAGAAACTCCTGGTAGAACTTGATGTCTGCACTTGAACCTATGTTTCCATGTCCTCCGTGTAAATAATCCCATTTCAGTTCGCCCAGTTGTTTTACATTGCTTTCATAATATGTAAAGTTTTCTGATCCGGCAAAGTTCCAGAATGGAGGCTGATCCGGATTCACCAGGTCAGGAAGATGTGCCACTTTTTCATTAGTAAGTAACCAAACTCCATGGTCATCTGTATGAGCAGCTCGTTCAAATCCGGAAATAGGATTAGGCATTTAATTCGTAAAGGCATGAAAGTACTATATAATTTAGTA
>CALMQS010000003.1 GCA_937871285.1 uncultured Sphingobacteriales bacterium
GCTTATTCCGTTCTTTCATAGCTGTATATTCGGTAACAAAGCCGCCGGAAATCACCGTTTTTTTGATGATCAGGGGTAGTTTGATGCTCCGCTCCGCAACGGTATCTTCAATGGTTACAGGAAGCTGAACCAGCAAACGGTACTTGTTTACCAGGTTATCAAGCCCCGCTTCATAATTCATTTCCTCCGTTATCGTTTTTGGCTGAATATTGTTTTTAATCTCAAGCATATTCTCCCCCGCTGACCGGATAGCAATCCGAAGCGGGGCATTTTTGCTTACTGTATTCTGGGTAAATGCAGTTTCAATGATTACCTGCAGGGTAAGCGGGGGCAGGCATTTTAACGTATCCGCTTCTTCAATGTTTGTTGTTAACTGCAAAGCGCTGCCATACCGCGCACGCAAAAAAAAATAATACGATTCAACAAACTTCAGCTCCGCTTCCAATGTTACCAACTGATCATCTTCATTACGCAGCATATACCGGTATACCTTGCTCATTTCATCAAGGAATTTTTCCGCGGCTTCCCCGTCTTCACTAATCAGGCTCGAAAGGGAATTAAGGCTGTTGAACAAAAAATGGGGATTAACCTGGCTCTTTAAACCCAGTAACCTGCTCTGGGTATATGCTTTCGACAGCTTTTCCGTTTCCTCCATACTTTCCTTCCAGCTATCATACCGTGCCACTCCTTCCATTAAAAAAGTGAGGAAAACATTAATGATACCCAAACCAATACAGCTCCATACAAAAGCCCGCTCGCTAAAAGTATAGTCCAGCAGGTCTATTTTTTCGTACAATCTGAAAAGCGTATACAAAAAAAGTACCGTAAGCAGCCAAAAAACAAGGATCATGAGGGTTAGCCTTTTAGTTACCTGCCATTCTGCCGGCAGGCGTTTTTTTAAAGCTACCGCTACAAAACCGCATAATATAAAATCAATGCACATCCCTACACAGCCTATTATTGTTGCTACTACAAACACTTTCCATTCTGAAAAGAACCGGCTGCCAAAAATGACACTGTTTACAATGCATATAAAAGGAACGGTTATCCAAAACATTACACTGTAATCCCTGGTTGTATATTGTGGTAATCGGATCCTCATATTGTTTTTACAAATTACCAACTTTTCCCGGTTTCACCTGTTTCTGCAAAATGAAGGGAAAATCAGGGTGTATGAATTGAGTAAAAAGCGGTATGAATTGTATCAACAATTATTTTACAGCAGCCCATTGCTGCGGCGCCGGCACAACATTTTGTACAGGGTTCGCAGACTGTAAAAAGTAAACACCGCTTTAATATCAGCGTCGGTTAACTGCCCAAAATTGGGCCATGGCATAGGTGGCAATAACGGCCTGGTATTATCCAATCCCTTAAATTTTTCTTCACGAAGCGCTTTTCTGAACTGTGCTTCCGACCAGTTGCCGATGCCGGTAGGATCGCTGGTTAGATTGGCAGCGAATGAAACGCCCCGGGGCCCGGCGGATGCTGTAAGATCCGGGTTAAAAAGAACCCACCCTTTTTTTATTTCATCGCCATTTACTTCGATTGTACGCATAACAATAACATTAAGCATTAATAAAAACATGTTAGTGCAAAAGTATAAAGGACGTTTACCTGCTCCCATAACAGGATGTATGAAATGCTATTACTGCCTGATGAACTGTTTAAATGAAAAGCAGGAATTTTAGTTAAACATATCCAAACGCCAAACCTGTGGCATATACTTTGCGCTACGCTGAATGTAATAATATGCTATGGAGAAAGTAAAAAAAAAGACAATGCAACCCTATACGCCTGCCTCAAAAATGATAACGGTTTATTCCCGCAGTGAGCAGCCTGCCGAAAGGGAAGAAACCAAACCGGTTTTTACTTTATATCCTAAAGTGCAAATGCCGGCGGAGCCTCATGGTTATTTAAAGGCAAATGAACACGACTGTTTTTAACAGGATTACACGATAATGGTATAATAATTGAAACCTACCGGGTAAACAACCAGCATGCGTAAACAAAAATGGTTCCCTGCAATAATTTTGATAGCTGTTACTTTTTTATTCAGTGGCTGTACGATAGTAGAAGGCATTTTTAAAGCGGGCATGTGGTGGGCATTTTTTTTAGTGGCGCTTGTTATTGTACTTATACTATGGATTATATCAAAGACCAGGAAAAAATAGGGACACGGATTGTAGAAATAATTCCCCTTGTGTTTTACTGATAACAGGGCAGGGCATCCAGGCATTTTTTTCAGATATACCTTTTTACCATTTCAAGCAGGTATTTTACTTCAAAAGGTTTTTCAATATAAGCATCTGCACCGGCCTCTTCAGACAGCTTACCGATTTGCGGGTTAGCAGAAATCATTATAACCGGTATATGAGCAGTTGTTCGCTGCTGCTTCAGGTAACGGCAGATGTCGGTGCCATCCACACCGGATAACTGTTTATCCAGCAAAAAAAGATCGGGCAGGTTGTATGCGTTATTCAGCAGGTCATCGCCATTGGAAATAACCTGCACCTGATAGCCTGCTGTTTCAAAAATCATTTTAAAAATGTCGCGAATACCAGGATCATCGTCAGTAACTACTATTTTCTTCATAACTACGTTCCATTGGTTTAAACGGTATTATAGCACAGGTTAATTAAGTAAATGGTATTCTTTTTTAAACACGGGTTTCAAAAGGCTTACCATATGAATCCGGCCATGCACCATAACCAACAAATCGAGCTGGATATCGGTAGATATCAGTTCATCATAAGGCTCGAAAACATTTTTAGCCAGAAAGATATCCCTGGATATGGTGATCACTTTAATCCCGTATTGTTGCTCTAATTCCCCGGTTATATTACTCAATCCTTCATGATCCTGCGCCATGACAACCATATTAAACCCGTCTTTTGCAAAAAGATCAGCCAGCCCATCATCTGCCTCACCTGCCGGCCCGGTAATTAATGCATAATGAAAATATGCTTCCATAATATATAATTTGCTACCAGTAAACAATAGCAGTAGGGCTATTATTGTGCCGGGTAATGATGCACATACAAAAGGGATAAAATAACTATGCTTCAGCAACCGGTTTTTTTCTCGGTTGGAGCTTATAGTTCGCCTCGCCTGTTTCATCGAGTGAATGCGAAGAATGGATGTCCTTTTCTTTTTCGGCTCTTTCAGACAGCTTAATATAAAATTTCTTCAGGATCATCAGCTCCTCTTCGGTCAGATCCTCAATATCCACGAGACGGTTACTCGCCCTCTCGTCACTGGCAATTAATTCGTTCAGTTTTAAATGAATAGCCGCCGTATCCTTGTTTTGGGATTGCTGGATAATAAAAACCATGAGAAAAGTAATGATGGTAGTGCCCGTGTTAATGACTAATTGCCAGGTGTCTGAATAATCAAACAACGGTCCTAACGCTGCCCAGAGAATGATAAGGCTTAAGGCAAGGATAAAAGCTGCGGGACTCCCGGTTTTCCGGGTAATCCAACCCGAAATTTTATTGAAGACACGTCCAATATTTGATATTTTCTTTTTTGAAGTGGGTTTATTCATTTTAGTGGGAAATAAGTGTATAGAAAGATGCTGTTTGTTAGCCTTCCCAGATCTTCACAATTCACAAACCATGCCATGAACATTGTGCCGGCCCGGGCCTCCGGGGGCAATACCCGTAAAGGCGGGTAAAAGATAATACCGGATCATCTCTTCAAAATATTCCTGGTCCCTCTCAATCGTGCCTGCGGGTAAACCGGATGATCCATTTTGGCATGCATTTTAAGCTGCTTATGTCATGTCGCTTAGTACTTATAAAAAAAAACGTATTTTCTCCAAAACGCCTGAACCCACCGGTGGAAAATCTAACATCGATGAACTGCGTTTCGTTATTCAAAAGCATGCAGCCACTAACCTGCATTACGATTTCCGGCTCGAAATGGCGGGTGTGCTCAAAAGCTGGGCTGTACCAAAAGGACCATCAACCGATCCCTCGGTTAAACGGCTGGCAATGATGGTGGAAGATCATCCTTTTGATTACAGGACCTTTGAAGGCATTATCCCTAAAGGACAGTATGGCGGAGGCGCCGTTATGATCTGGGATGAAGGCACCTATGAACCGGCTGCCGGGGATTTTACAGGAAAAAAAGAAAAAGAAAAGGCATTGCTGCGGGAACTGCATAAAGGAAAGATCGTTTTTGACCTGAACGGGGAAAAGCTAAAAGGCCGGTTTGCGCTTGTGCAATCTTCTTACCGCGGTGAAAATTCATGGTTGCTGATGAAAGTAAAAGATAAATATGCTAAAGCCACAGAGATACTGAAAAAAGAAAAATCTGTGGCTTCGGGCAGAACCTTAAAGCAAATTGAAAAAGATAGCTCATCGGCTGTTCATGGAAAAACGATCAAAAAAAACAGCACAGTAAAAAAAAACAATAAGCCCTCCGCTGCTAAAAAGGCAATAGCCGGTACGGGAAAAAAAATGAAATTTCCCGCCACGCTTCAACCCATGCTGGCCACCCTGGCAGATAAACCTTTTGATGAAGAAGGCTGGCTTTACGAAGTGAAATGGGACGGATACCGTGCTATCGCATTGCTTAACCATAAAAGCACCCATCTGCGTTCGAGGAATAATAAATCCTTTAATGAAAAATTTTACCCGGTATATGATGCGTTAAAAGCGCTGCAATTAAATGCAGTGCTCGACGGGGAAATTATAGTAGCCAATGAGGATGGATTATCCAATTTTGGCAAACTGCAGAACTGGCTCAGCGAAGCTGACGGTGAGCTGAAATTTTATGTATTTGATGTATTGTGGCTGAACGGCTATTCGCTTATGCAGCTTCCGCTGGAGGAAAGAAGGGAAAAGCTAACCGCCCTCCTGCCTGCTCATCCTGCAATACACATCAGCCAGGCTTTTGACACCACGGGAACGGAATTTTTTGAAACTGCAAAAAAAATGAAGCTCGAGGGTATCGTGGCAAAGAAAGCGGATTCATTATATATTCCGGGAACAAGATCGAAAGAATGGCTTAAAATTAAAGTGGACAAAAAACATGAAGTGGTTATTGGAGGCTATACGCAAAATGAAGGCAGCCCAAAACATTTCAGCTCCTTACTGGCAGGTGTGTACGAAAAAAACAAACTGGTATATACCGGTAAAATCGGAACCGGGTTTTCGGAGCAGGTGCAAAAAGAAATGATGGAACAGTTTAAGCCCCTCATTACAACAACCAACCCATTTACCTTTGAACCCGATATAAATAAGCCATCCCGCTTCCGTCCACGCCCTTCCCGGACAAGCGTTACCTGGTTAAAACCCAAATTAATCTGCGAGGTATCTTATACGGAGATGACCGACGATGGACTAATGCGGCATCCGGCTTTTGAAGGAATGCGGGAAGACAAGAAAGCACTGGATGTACACCCCGAAAAACCAGTATCAACCAAAGCATTACTGAAAAATAAAAACCATATGGTACAGGGGAAAAAAAATTTGGGTAAAAACAATAAACCCGAAAGAAAAACATTGCTGGACCCAAAGGATCAGCAACAGGAAAGAAAGATCAACGGGCATCCGCTAACCTTTACCAACCTCGGCAAATTATATTGGCCGAAAGAAAAGATCAGCAAACGCGATATGCTGAATTATTACTACCAGGCAGCGCCATACATATTACCTTACCTGAAAGACCGGCCTCAATCGCTCAACCGCCATCCAAATGGCATTAACGGTAAAAGCTTTTATCAGAAAGACGTGACGGGTAAAGTTCCCGGCTGGATAAAAACTTTTCCATACCACAGCGCAGAAGATGAAAGGGATAAACATTTTATGGTTTGTACAGATGAAGCCAGTTTGCTTTATATGGCGTCACTGGGATGCATTGAAATGAACCCCTGGAGCAGCCGTATACAGTTGCCTGATCACCCCGACTGGTGTGTTATTGACCTCGATCCGGATAACAATAAATTTGAGCAGGTTATAGCAGCAGCGCAGGTTACGCGGCAGGTGCTTGAAAGCGCCGGCGTTACATCTTATTGCAAAACCTCCGGCTCCACGGGCCTGCATATTTACATTCCATTGGGTGCTGCCTATACCTATGAATCATCTAAGGAATTTGCCCGGATGATCGTAACGTTCGTTCATGAGCAATTACCTGGGTTTACCAGTATTGAAAGAACTACGGCTAAACGCAAAGGAAAAATTTACTTAGACTTTTTGCAAAACCGCCCCCAGGCTACCCTGGCAGCGGCGTATTCGCTACGTCCAAAGCCGGGGGCAACAGTGTCTATGCCCCTCCATTGGGAGGAAGTAAAAAAAGGATTAAGTATGCAGGACTTTACCATTCATAATGCGCTGTCAAGAATGAAGCAGGAAGACGATTTGTTTAAGCCGGTTCTGGGAAAAGGGATCAATATGAAAAAAGTAATTACCGCTTTTGAGAAATTGTAAACCACCATGCTCCCGCTAAAGGTAACGCCATTTTTTACAACTCAACAATACTAAAATACTAAAATGCCAACTACGATAACCAAAAAACAGATCAGGAAACCCCAGCAGCAGCAAAGGCCGGGCTCAGAGCAAAAAATGCAGCCAAAGCCTGTATTTGATTACCCGCAGCAAAAGGAAGCAATAAGCTTCATCATAAAATTGCCCTTATAACGGGCGGCGACAGTGGCATTGGTAAGGCAGTAGCTATCCTATTTATTCCTGGCCTGTTCCGATTCCGGTTACATTTCGGGGCAGTTCCTTCATCCCAACGGAGGAGAGATTGTAAATGGATAATACGATAATGGATCTGCATGCTTGTAAGCACATCCCATTTGTTAGAGATGAGTTTTTTAATGCTACAGCAATAAATAAAAAGCAGTTGACATTTGCGATAAAGCCTGCCCGCTTTTTTCATTTTGATGAATACAGCACACACCAAATAAAAATCTTAACTTACTTTGTTTTCTTCCGGAGGGTTGGGTTAAAGGGTGAATAAAGTGCTTTGTTTTATGTTAACAACACAGTTTACAGGCAATAAAAGGCATCTCATTACCGGAGATGGTGAGATGGGTGAGCTTATCCGGAACTTTAACTGGAGCAATACCGCTTTAGGCTCATTTGAGAAATGGCCTCAGAGTTTGTATACCGCTGTTAATTTATGCCTCAATTCCAGGTTTCCGATGGTGCTTTGGTGGGGGAAAGACCTGGTAAAAATTTATAATGACGCCTATAGCATTATGCTGGGCACAAAGCACCCGCATGCCCTGGGCGCAACAGGAAAAGAAGTTTGGCCGGAGATATGGCATATTATAGGTCCTATGCTGGAGAGTGTGCTTCAAACAGGAAAAGCAACATGGTCCGATAATCAACTGCTGCTGCTTCATAGAAATGGCTTTACGGAAGAGTGTTATTTCACTTTTTCCTACAGTCCTGTTTATGGTGAAAACGACAAAGTAGAGGGAGTCTTTTGCGCTGTTACGGAAACTACCGATGCTGTTACTGTGGAAAGACAACTGCAAACACTGACTAACCTCGGAAAAAACATATTAAACCTCACGGGAGACCTGGAAGTATATCAAAAAAGCATCGAGGTTATTAAACAAAACCCCAGGGACTTTCCTTTTGCCCTTATTTATGAAGTGAGCCGTGATGGGAAAAAGCTTTCACTGGCAGACAAAACATCCGAAGACCTGGGACTTTTTTTCCCTTATGAAATTGACCTGGATAAACATGCCAGCCAGTTTCACGGATTGGCAGACGTGGCCAAAGGTAACGCCCCTGTAATAGCCGACGATCTGATGCAACGATTCGGGAATTTGCCCACAGGCGCATGGGATAGTGCCATTCATACGGCATTTGTATTGCCTGTAGCCCACAGCCAGCAAAAGATCCCTTATGCCATTCTGAAGATAGGCATCAATCCTTACCGTATCCTTAATGATAAATACCAAAATTTTTTTAAACTGATCGCCGACCAGATAGGATCAGGAATCAATAACAGCCGCATTTTTGAAACGGAACGAAAAAGAACCAGCGTGCTTGAAGAGCTCGATAAAGCAAAAACAGTTTTCTTTTCCAATATCAGCCATGAATTCCGCACTCCACTTACGCTCATGCTGGGGAACCTCGAAGAGCTGATCAACAGCCCGGAACACAGGCTCAGCAGCAGTGAAAAACAAAGTATTGAAACCACGCACCGCAACGCTATGCGGTTACTTAAGTTAGTAAATACCCTTCTCGATTTCAGCCGTATCGAATCGGGAAGAATAACGGCGCATTATTCGTTAACAGACATCGTACCCTTTACCGCCAGCCTGGCAGGTAATTTTCGTTCCACAATTGAAAAAGCCGGGTTAGCGCTGGAAGTAAAAACACAGGCCATTAAAGAACAGGTGTATGTTGACAAACAGATGTGGGAAAAGATCATTTTTAATTTATTGTCCAACGCATTCAAATATACACTTAAAGGAAAAATTACTGTTGCGCTGTTTGCTCAAAACAACCATGTTATCCTGGAAGTGCAGGATACGGGAGTGGGTATCCCCCAAAATGAGCTGCAGCGCATATTTGAGCGCTTTTACCGGGTGCAGCATGTAACCGGAAGAACATATGAGGGCACGGGTATCGGACTGTCGCTGACCCATGAGCTTGTTCGCCTTCATGGCGGCACTATCAGCGTGGAAAGCGGGGAAGGGAAGGGAAGCACCTTCAGGGTTTCTATCCCTTCCGGCAAAGCGCACCTGCCCGTTTCGCAAGTTAATAACATCCGCCAGGATATTGAAGATATCATTTCTGATTCCTATATAAAAGATTCATTTGCTTTACAGGAAAACTTAAAACCAAAAACAAACACAGCAACTGGTGCTGAAAATATAAACAGCAATACGCCGGCTGTATTAATTGTTGATGATAATGCCGACATGCGGGAATATCTTCAAAGCCTGCTCGAAAAAAAATACCGGGTATTTACGGCCGGCAACGGGCTGGAAGCTTTAGACATAATGAAAGATAAAAAGCCCCAGCTTGTTTTAAGCGATATAATGATGCCTGTTATGGATGGCATACGGCTGGTGGAAGAGATAAAGCAGAACAGGCAAACGGAACATATTCCTGTTATGCTTATTACAGCCCGCGCCGGGGAAGAATCAAAAATAGAAGGCTACGAAACAGGGGCTGATGATTACCTGGTAAAACCTTTTTCTGCAAAAGAATTGCTGGCAAGGGTGCATGCGCAAATCAGGATCGCCCAAACCAGAAAGCATGTCGAACACCAGCTGAATAGCTTGTTTGAGCAGGCCCCGGTGGCCATAGCCATAATGCGCGGGCCCGATTTTACTGTTGAGATCATTAATGAAATGGCCCTTGAGATCATTGGCAAGCCAAAAGCTCAGCTACTGAACAAACCACTTTTCGAAGTTATCCCTGAAGTAAAGGAGCAGGGATTTGAAGCCATTTTCAAAAGCGTGTTTAAAACAGGCAAAAGAATAGTGATTGAAGAAATGGAGGCACACATCCTGCGAAACGAAAACCTGGATGCTGTTTTTGTAAAGCTCGTTATTGAACCTTTCCGTGAAGAAAACGGAAGCATATCGGGGATAATGGCGGCTGCATATGATATTACAGAGCATGTAACTGCCCGCAAAAAAATAGAGGTAAGTGAACTGCGCTACCGCCGGTTAATACAGGGCATTTCCGTTGCGCTTTATACCTGCGATAAAGAAGGAAGGATTTTACTTTACAACCAGGCTGCCGTAGAGCTTTGGGGCCGCGAGCCTAAAGTGGGTACGGAATTATGGTGCGGTTCATGGAAAATATACCAGACCAATGGCGAGCTGCTTCCTTTAGATAAATGCCCAATGGCACTCGTTTTAAAATACGGCCGGGTTGAAACTTTTGAAATTATCATTGAACGCCCCGATGGCAGCCGCCGACACGTACTGCCTTATCCCCAACCCATATTAAACGACAAAGATGAAATAACCGGCGCTATCAATTTATTACTTGATATAACAGAAAATACAAAAATTCAAAAAGCCCTTCAGGTTAGTGAAGAAAGATTCAGCAATATTATAAGCCAGGTGGGCGCCGGAATTGCGCAAACCGATATTACCGGGAAATTTATAGCGGTAAACGAGCAGTACTGCCATTTGGTTGGCCGTTCCGAGCAGGAGCTCCTGGCATTACGCATTGAGGATGTAACACACCCCGATGACCGTGAGCAAAATATACTTTTATTGAAGCGCTGCGCAACGGAAGGGAAAAGCTTTACCATGGAAAAACGCTACCTCAGGCCCGATGGATCGGTGGTTTGGGTAAATAACAGCGTTTCATTAATAAAGGGTTCCGATAACCTTAGTTTTCTTACTGCGGTTAGCATTGACATTACAGAAGCCAAAAAAATGGAAGCACGCCTGATCGAAAGTGAAAACCGTTTCCGTAGTATGTCCGACACTATTCCCGTTATTATCTGGATAGCCGACAATAATGGCAATTGCATTTATCTTAATAAACAATGGTATGATTACACCGGTCAAACGCCACAGAACGCGCTGGGCGATGGTTGGCTTGAAGCAGTACATCCCGCGGAAAGGGAAATTACAACGGGTGCTTTTTTTGATGCAAAACCGAAGGAAATACCTTTTGTGCTGGAATTCCGCCTGAGAGATGAAGATGGCAATTACCGGTGGTTCCTCAATTCGGGACTTCCCAACTATAATGAAGACGGAGACCCTGAAGGATATATAGGATCATGCACAGACATTACGGATAATAAAAAGTTATCGCAGCAAAAAGATGAATTTATGAGCATTGTAAGTCATGAGCTCAAAACACCGGTAACTTCCCTGAAAGCGTTTACCCAGTTGTTGGAAATGAAGTTTTCAACCGCGGGTGACGAGGCTTCATCTGCCATTATGCGCCGTATGGACCTGCAGATAACGAAATTAAATACGCTCATCAGCGACCTGCTGGATATCACCCGTTTGGATGAAGGCAAGCTATCGCTGAAAGCAGAAGTTTTTTCCTTTACTGAACTGGTTAATGAAACTGTAGAAGATGTGCAGCGTATTGCTTCCACCCATACCATGATTACGGAAATATTTTTCAACTGCCTGTTAACCGGCGACCGGGATAGAATCGGGCAGGTACTCACCAATTTTATTACCAATGCCATTAAATACTCTCCCAAAGCCGATAAAATAATTGTAAGCGTTACCTTGCAAAACGATTCGGTGATCTGTGCCGTACAGGATTTTGGCATCGGTATCAATAAAAAAAATCAATCCCGTATCTTCAGCAGATTTTACAGGGTAGAAGGCGAAAAATTTGACACTTTCCCCGGACTGGGACTGGGCTTATATATATCGGCGGAAATTATAAGAAAACAATCCGGGAAAATATGGTTTGAAAGTGAGCCCGGGAAAGGATCCATTTTTTATTTTAGCCTTCCTGTTAATAAAGCATAAAACCAAATGGCAGGGAAAAAAATTCTTATTCTGGATGATGACAAGGATATCCTTGATTCCATGAGGATGGTATTGGAATTTAAAGGATACCAGGTACATACCTCTGCCCATGCGGAAAACTTAAACAGCATTTACGAAAAAGCACCCGACCTGATATTGATTGACCTCTGGATGTCGGGGGCAGATGGCTCGGATATTTGCAGGCATTTAAAAGATAATACCCATACCAAACATATACCCGTTATTATTATTTCTGCCAACGCCAATATTAAAGAGCTTAGCCATAATTGCAAAGCCGACGGCTATATTTCAAAGCCCTTCGAAATAGATGAGTTATTTTCAACAGTACGGCAACACACAGGAGATAGCTGACCAACCATTATTCCGGCTATTGCATTTACTGTATTAAAAACCGGAACGGCAGTACCACCTGGTGCCATTCCGGTTCTCAATCATCTTCAAAAACCCATGTCATTTTTGTTTCAAAAAACTGAAGAATTTTTGCAAAATAAAAGGTTGCTCATCAATTAATTATTAAACGAATTTGAATTTTGGCTGTTCAGAAATGAAAATCAGTTTTTTATTGTTTATGTTTTGAGTGTTTACCACATAGACATAGCACACAAAGAAAAAACCCATAGCAAGTTGTATAATGCCTATGTGAAATCTATGCCTATGTTTCTATGTGGTTCAACATCCAAAACTCCCGTTAAATGACTATGCAGACTGGCTGTCGCGCAATCTTTTGATTTCATCATGCGCTCTTCTCAGCTTCGTTTTTTGTTCAGCAATGAGCTGTACTACATCAGGCGATAATTCATCATCCGGCGCATTATCGAGAGCAGTTTTATAGGCTTTTTGTGCTGCATCTTCTCCGAATTCGCAGGATTCCAGAATAGATTTCCTGTCCTTTCCGCCAAAAGTCGCTTTTACATCCATCCATGCCCGGTAAATTTTTCCGCTTACTGTTGTAGAATCAGTGGCTGCCTTACCGGTTTGGTGAACATAATTTCTGAGCTCCGAAACATACTCCCGGCTTTCATTGGCCATTCGTGTAAAAAGCGCACGTAAATCGGCGTCCATAACTTCTGTTTCCTTAGCGGCTTTTTCATAACCTTCTATACGGTCGTTGTTGATCTGAATAAGATCATTTAATACAGCCGCGTTGTTTTCAGTACTGATCATAATTTTTTATTTTTTAAGATGATGAATGCATGCGATTTAAGCAAAAAGATATTATATATAAACCTTTTCCGGAAACTCCCGATGAGTAGATCGTAATATTATATATTATTTTGCCTAACAACATGGAATAACAGTAAAGACTTAAAAACCGTACCGTTATTTTTTTCACCTGTTGTATGTTTTTTAAAATGGGATTGCAAAAATTTTCGTGTAATAATTTCTACAATTCAAAACACGGTTTACCTGTTACGAAAAATGCCGGATGTAAAGCGTTGACGTAATCACTGGATCAAAAAACAAATAACATTTCATAGTGCATTATTGGCAGCATAATTGAAGCATACAGGAGTAACCAACAATTTGAAACTATGAAGTATGTAACGTTATCACTAGCAGCAGCATTACTGTTAAGTGTACCCGCACTTTCCCAGAATTTCCAGTTAGGCCTCAAAGGCGGGGTTAATATGAGCAATTTCCGCGGCAATGATTACCAGGATGTAAAAGCCAATACCCTGGTGGGATTTCATGCAGGCGCATTTGTAAATTTAAGATTTGGTGCTATCCTTTCCGTTCAGCCCGAATTGCTGGTGTCGTCGCAGGGCGCTAAATTAGAAAGCTCAACGCAAAAGGAAAACTTTAAGGCAACCTATGCTACATTACCGATCATGGTAAAGCTTCAAAGTCCCCGGGGCGGCCTGTATATTGAAGCCGGACCACAATTTGGACTTAAGGTAAGCGATAAGATCAGCGGCGTAAATACCGATGTTAAAAATCTTGACGCAGCGCTCGCGGCGGGTATAGGCTATCACAGTGCCATGGGGTTGGGCGTAGGCGCCCGTTATATTGCCGGATTGTCGAAAGTGGGAGATATAGATTTTGGCGGCGGAGTAAATCCCGATTATAAGAACAGCACCATACAGGTGAGCCTTTTTTATACCATTTTCAATAGAAAGTAATTTGTTACAACAACAGCCAGCGCCCTGCTTTTCAAAAAGATAAGCAGGGCGTTTTAATGCCGGAATGTAGAAATATTTCCCCCTTAAAATTGTCCCGCAATCCTTTTGAAAAATAATTTTTCATGTTTTCCAAAAAGATTGATTTGGGAGCTGCTGATAAACCAGATGCCTTTTCCGGCGCTTGTATTCTACTTACATTCTTTTATGCCGGGCTTCCCGGGAAATAGCATGTTGCTATTGTTAAGCATGGCCCTTCTTTTGATGAAGTATACAATAGCTTTCTAACAAGTTCCTTCTCAATCATTATTTTTTAACCCGCTTATAATTTTAATATATGCCTGCCAAAAAAACAAAGCCTTCCTTAAAGAAAAATGAAGCAACAAACCGGGAAACTGAAATAACAAATGAAAAGCTCGATAGCATGGAGCAGCACAAAGAAGCCGGGACAGACGAGTTCTTAACCACTAACCAGGGATTAAAGATCAACGATGATCAAAATTCATTGAAGGCCGGCAACAGGGGCGCTACCCTGCTTGAAGATTTCATTTTCAGGGAAAAGATTACCCATTTCGATCATGAACGCATACCTGAAAGGATCGTACATGCCAGAGGAAGCGGGGCGCATGGCGTTTTTAAAGTATATAAATCTATGGCTGCTTATACAAAGGCCAACTTTCTTATTGATCCCTCTATCGAAACGCCTGTGTTCGTTCGGTTTTCTACAGTGGCCGGTTTTCGTGGTTCCACAGACCTGGCAAGGGATGTAAGAGGCTTTGCAGTAAAATTTTATACACAGGAAGGTAATTTTGACCTGGTGGGTAATAACATGCCCATATTTTTTATCCAGGACGCTATCAAATTTCCCGACCTGGTTCATGCGGTTAAGCCCGAACCGCATAATGAAATACCACAGGCTGCCTCTGCGCATGATACCTTCTGGGACTTTATCTCTTTAATGCCTGAATCAACCCATATGATCATGTGGCTGATGAGCGACAGGGCTATACCACGGAGCTTAAGGATGATGGAAGGCTTTGGTGTACATACTTTCCGCTTTGTTAATGAAAAGAATGAAGCCTGCTTTGTAAAGTTTCACTGGAAACCATTGCTGGGCGTTCATTCGGTAGCATGGGACGAAGCGCAGCAGATTTCGGGAAAGGATCCCGATTTTCACCGCCGCGACCTGTGGGAAGCTATTGACAATGGCGCCTTTCCCGAATGGGAGCTGGGCGTGCAGATTGTACCCGAAAAAGATGAACACAAATTTGAATTCGATTTGCTTGACGCCACCAAAATTATACCCGAAGAACTGGTTCCGGTGCAGCGGATCGGCAAAATGACGCTGAACCGGAATCCCGATAATTTTTTCGCAGAAACAGAGCAGGTAGCCTTTCACGTAGGACATATTGTACCGGGCATTGATTTCACCAACGATCCTTTAATGCAGGGCCGTTTATTTTCTTATACCGATACGCAACTGATCCGGCTGGGCGGTCCTAATTTTCACGAAATACCCATTAACCGTTCCATTAACACAGTGCACAATAACCAGCGCGATGGGTATATGCGCCAGCAGGTCAATAAGGGCCGGGTAAGCTATCATCCAAATTCCCTGGGCGGGGGCTGCCCTTTCCAGGCAAAAATGGCGGAAGGTGGTTTTACTTCCTATGCAGAAAAAATAGATGCAAAAAAAGTAAGGGAAAGGAGCAGGAGCTTTTTTGATCATTTCAGCCAGGCAACCTTATTTTACAACAGCCAGTCGGAGCCTGAAAAAAATCATATCATTGACGCTTTATCATTCGAACTGGGCAAGTGCGAAGTGGAAGCCATCCGCCAGCGCATGGTGAATATATTAGGCGAAATAGATAAAGGGTTGGCCGCAAGTGTGGCCTATAACCTGGGACTGAGTGTGCTAAAACCCGAAAAGCCCATTAATAAAAGTATACCTGCAGATGGTGTTGAAAAGAACTTTGAGCCATTGAAAGTAAAAAGCAGTTTGCTGAAATCGGAGGCGCTGAGCATGGCCAATACCAAAAAGGATACCATACGCACCAGAAATATAGCCATACTGGCCGCTGACGGCGTAAACGAAAACGCTATAGCAGTTATGCAAAAAGCATTACTGGCCGAAGGTGCAACAACAGATATTATCTCTCCCAAGCTGGGCACCATAACAGCAGGGAACAATGCCGTGATCAAAGTTGACCAAAGTCTGCTTACAGCGGCTTCTGTTATGTACGATGCGGTATACGTACCTGGTGGCACAAATAGTGTTGCCACACTTGCCGGAGAGCCTGATGCCGTTCATTTCTTAAACCAGGCATTTAAGCATTGTAAAGCCATTGCTGCGCACGGGGAAGCCACCCAGGTATTGGAAGCTACTTATTTTGGTAAGAAACTCAGTCCTAAAATACAGGAAGAAGGTTTACTGGTTAACAAAGAGGTTAAGGCGCTGGCTAAAGATTTTATTGCGGCCATTGCAAAACACCGGTTCTGGGAAAGGGAAAAAGCACGTAAGGTTCCTGCGTAAAGTAATATCCTGTATGGCTTGCTGCATCTGCCTCTGCCCGGTGCTGTTAAATGTATTTTTGATACCGGCATAAAATATGAACAAAATAAAATGGCATATCGGGTGCTCCGGTTTTCATTACCGGGAATGGAAAGGGCGTTTTTACCCGGAAGGCCTTCCTCAAAAAAAATGGTTTGAATTTTACAGCACACAATTCAATACGCTTGAACTGAATGTTACGTTTTATCGCTTTCCGCAGTCAGCGGTATTGGAGCGCTGGTACACGCAAAGTCTGCCGAACTTTTGCTTTGCCGTAAAGGCCCCAGGGTTAATTACCCATTATAAGCAGTTTAATGAGTGTGAAAGCCTTCTGAATGATTTTTACGATGTGGTACAGCATGGCTTAAAGGAAAAGCTGGGCGTGGTGCTGTTCCAACTCCCACCTTCTTTTACTTATAGTACGGAACGGCTAACCCGCATTGTTCAAAACCTCCGTTCCGGAGTGCATAATGTAGTAGAATTCCGTAACGCCGGCTGGTGGAAGCCTGAAGTATACGAGACACTGAAAGCAAATAAAATAACTTTCAGCGGCATCAGCTATCCCTCACTTCCCGCTACGGCAGTGGTAAATCATGCAATAGCCTATTACCGGTTTCATGGGGTGCCCCAATTATATTATTCAGCGTACACCCACCCGGTTTTGGAGGAAGTGGCCGGGAGCCTGTTGAAAAATAAAAATGTAAAGGAGGTTTTCCTGTATTTTAATAATACAGCTTCCATGGCTGCCATTGAAAATGCCATGTGGATCAAAGCATATGTAAATAAGGATTGATTTCAGATTAAATAACCTGTGCTGGTCTATGATTTCCGTGGATCAGCTTCCCGTTTTTTTTGCTCGTCAAT
Source organism: uncultured Sphingobacteriales bacterium (assembly GCA_937871285.1). Lineage (GTDB taxonomy): Bacteria > Bacteroidota > Bacteroidia > Chitinophagales > Chitinophagaceae > Agriterribacter. Next base: position 16,988 of record CALMQS010000003.1, read on the forward strand.
CCGCCTGTTTGCTCTCATGGTTTGCCAGTACGACTTTCCATAATCAACCAGTATTTCCTCACCTGCCTTTATATCCCTGGTAGCTTTAATGTACACCCGTTTTTTTATAGTGGCATACACTGCATTATTACGCAGCCCTTTGATTTTCCCAACACCCTTTGCATCGTTGGCATATCTTGCCAGTGCTTTACTATAGGGCTGTGCGTTAATAACATGATTGCGGTTCACATACATGATATATACATTGTCCGCTTCCTTTTCTTTTACCTCGTTCCACGTGGTAACCCGGCCCTTATATTCGATAATACGGGTTCCGGAAGGAATGAAGGATTGGGTAAATAATCCTTTGCCGGCCTGTGGCAGGGTTGACTTTTTTATAACTAATTTAATATCGTCCGCCATATATATCTTGGTTCTGCCTGACGTTTAATCCCTTCTTTTTTCAAAGGTCATAACTGTCACAAAAAGTGATAAATATAACCTTTAGTTTTCAAAAACATATTTTATAACGTTTGCAGGGTGCATTCCAAATTAACCGAGCTGCGTGTCAGCAAAACATAGGATATACCCTA
>CALMQS010000004.1 GCA_937871285.1 uncultured Sphingobacteriales bacterium
ATCCGAAGATTTAAATTTCGAAATCCGAAGAGAGATGCCATCTCAAATTTTAAATCTCAAATTTCAAATCATAACACCCTGCAACCCTGAAACCTGTAACCTGTAACCTGTAACCTCCCCATGCATCCACCTTTAAAACATATTGTATCAGCACAAACTTTGTGGTTAAGCACGGAGCGTTGCATTTACTGGGAAGAGCAGCAGTCGCTGATATTGGCCGATCTGCACCTGGGTAAAACGGGGCATTTTCGCAAGGCGGGCATTGGCGTGCCCCAAACGGTTTTTAAGGAAGATATGCAGCGCTTAGTTAATGCAATTCAGTTTTTTAAGCCGGAACAACTGATCATTGTTGGCGATATGTTTCACAGCGAAAGCAATAAGGAACTAGAACTGTTCAGCAGGTGGCGGAAGGATTTCTCTGCTCTTGCCGTTCGGCTTATTAAGGGTAATCATGATATTTTGCAGGATCAGTGGTATAAAGCCACGGCTATTGATTTACACACAGATGAGCTTGCCACGGAGCATTTCGTTTTTCGCCACGATTATAGCATACTACCAGGGGAAAGCAGAGATAAGTATTTTTTCTCCGGTCATATTCACCCGGGTGTTTATATTAAAGGAATGGCCAGGCAGTCTTTAAGATTGCCCTGTTTTCATTTTACCGCCCATTGTTGTACCCTTCCTGCTTTCAGCCGGTTTACGGGACTGGCAACGGTAGCACCCGAAAGGCAGGATAAGGTTTTTGCTATTGTGGAAGACAAGGTAATAAGGGTGTGAGAATAGATGATTGATGATTCCATATCATTTTACCTGCCAATGACAAACAGCGGCAACACTGTAGGGCATTTGTAATAAAGCCAAACAAACAACCCACTGTCTGTCACCCTAACGAAGTTTGCCTGCCGGCCGGTAGGCAAGGCTCTGGTCAATGATGAACAGAATGGAATTATAACACGGATATTTCCTGCCATCCGGCATTCATAGCGGGACTGATTTTTGTTATACTTTTTTTAATTATGACAAGTGGCGCAGGGTTCCCTGCGGGTGCTGTTTGTTTCACCTGTATCTTCGCCGCGGCCATCCGGCAAAGTAGTTCAAAGTTTTTTAAACCGGTTGGCTGCCCGTAACACTAACGTTGCCTGCGGGCTACGCCAAACAGAGCATCCAAACTAAAAGGGAATGAACAGATTATTATTAATGATAATAGCCCTGCTTACGGGTATACAGGCCTATAGCCAGGAGAAATTTACAGTTAGCGGAACGGTAAGGGTAAAAAAAACAGGGGAAACTGTTATTGGCGCCAGCATCAGGGTGGGCGATGCCGGGACCTTTAGTAATGACTACGGGTTCTATTCCATTTCATTGCCTGCAGGAAAATATACCATAGCCATATCAGCGGTAGGCATGCTTGCTTATTCGCAGGATATTACATTAGATAACCATATTGCCCTTAATGTAGCGCTGGAAGAGGAGCCCAAAACGCTGGACAATATAACGATTACCGCTACCTCCAAAACGCGGAGCCTCAGCAGCCCGCAAATGGGTATTGAAAGACTGAGCACCAAAGAAATAAAGAACATACCGGTTTTACTTGGCGAGCGGGATGTGCTGAAAACCGTGCAGCTATTGCCCGGCATTAAAGCTGCGGGTGAGGGCAACAGTGGTTTTTTTGTAAGAGGCGGCGCGGCAGATCAGAACCTGATCCTTTTAGATGAAGCCACTGTATACAATGCATCGCACCTGCTGGGGTTTTTCTCTACTTTTAATTCCGATGCTATTAAAGATGTTACGGTTTACAAAGGGGGGATGCCTGCGCAATACGGGGGAAGGTTATCATCGGTGCTGGATATTAAAATGAACGACGGTAACAACCAGGATTATAACGTAAGCGGTGGAATAGGGCTCATATCCGCAAAGCTGAACGTGGAAGGTCCCGTTCAAAAAGACAAGTCCTCTTTTTTAATTACCGGCAGAAGAACATACGCGGATATGTTTTTAAAGCTGTCTAATGATTCTTCCTTAAAGAATAACACCCTGTATTTTTATGATCTCAATGCCAAGTTCAACTACAATATCGGCGATAAAGACAGGCTCTATCTTTCGGGCTATTTTGGAAAAGATGTGCTGGCGGCCGGGCAAACTTTTGGGCTCGATTGGGGTAATGCAACCGGTACCCTGCGCTGGAACCATATTTTCAGCAATAAATTATTTTCCAACACTTCTTTTATTTTCAGCAATTACAATTACAATATTTCCATCCGCAGCGGAGCCAATGAGTTCGATATCTTCTCGCAGATCCGCGACCTGAACCTTAAGCAGGAGTTCCAGTGGTATCTCAATAATAAAAACAATATCCGCTTTGGATTCAATGCCATCCATCATACTATACGTCCCGGTGAAGTACGGCCCGCTTCTGACCAGTCGAGCATTAACCTGGCCTTATTGCAAAAAAGATATTCATGGGAGAATGCCCTGTATTTCACCAATACCTGGAAGGCTGCAGACAAACTTAATCTGACGTATGGATTGCGGCTCACTTCATTTAGTATACTGGGTGAGGGCGACTTTTATAATGTTAACCCTGAAGGAGAAATTACCGATACGCTCAGCTATGCGAAAGGTGCGTTTGTTAAAACCTATATCAATCCTGAGCCGCGTATTGCCGCAAGCTACCAGCTAAATGGCAGCAGCTCGGTAAAAGCGTCTTATGTGCGCAATGTGCAAAACCTTCACCTCATCAGCAACTCCACTACTTCAAGCCCTACAGATAAATGGGTAGCCAGCACCAATATCATCAAGCCCGAAGTTTCTGACCTGTTTGCCATAGGCTATTATAAAAACCTTTGGGATAATAACTATGAGCTTACGGCTGAAACTTATTATAAAACCATGCAAAACCAGATAGATTACAGGGATGGCGCTAATGTGTTCATTAACTCCGACGCTATTGAAACACAATTGTTGTTTGGAAAAGGAAGGGCCTATGGACTGGAACTGCAATTTAAAAAGAAGGCGGGAATGCTTACCGGCTGGCTAAGCTATACCTTATCTAAAACAGAGAAAAAGATTGATGGTATCAATAGTAATCAATGGTATAATGCCCGGCAGGACAGAACGCATGACCTGGCATTGGTGGTATCGTACCAGCTCAGCAAAAAGTGGACGCTATCTGCCAACTGGATCTATTATACTGGCAATGCGGTAACCTTTCCCGCAGGGAAATATAATGTAAACGATCAAACCTACTTTTATTATACCGAGCGGAATGCTTACCGGATGCCGGCTTATCACCGGTTAGACCTGGGCGCCACCTGGCTGCTGAAGCAGCGGAAAAGGTTTTCGTCCGAACTGAGCTTTAGCCTGTACAATGCTTATGGCAGGGAAAACGCCTACAGCATTTCCTTTCGTGAAAGCGAAGACGATCCGGCTAAAACAGAAGCCGTGCAACTGGCATTGTTCAAGTATATACCTTCCGTATCCTATAATTTTAAATTCTGATGAGCATGCGTATTCTTATCATATCCGGTCTTATTATAACCTTCGCTTTTGCCTCCTGCGAAAAGGTGATAGATGTTGCGTTAAAAGATTCGGAAAAGCAATATGTAATTGAAGGAACGGTTACCAACAGGCCGGGCGATTGCACGGTGCGGGTATCGAAAACGAAGAACTTCAGTGATAGTAATGATTTTGAAGGGATAGCCAACGCCTCGGTATCGGTTACGGATAATGAGGGCCATACCACTACGCTGGCTGAGTCAACAGCCGGCATTTACCAGTCGGCAGTGCTTACTGCCACTACCGGTAAAACCTATACGCTGCATGTACAGATTAACGGGGAAACATTTACGGCTTCCTGCACGATGCCGGTTATGGTTAATATGGACTCGCTTTATATACAGGAAGAAAGTTTTTTTGGTGAAAGGATAAAGCTGGCCAATGTACAATACACAGATCCTCCGGGTAAAGGCAACCATTACCGCTTTATCCAGTACGTAAACGGCGTAAAGGAAAAAAGTATATTTATCCGCGATGATGATTATTCCGACGGAAACACTTCTACAATAACATTATTTACACCTCCCGATGACGAAAAAGACATTAAAAGCGGTAATACGGTTAAAGTAGAAATGCAATGTATAGCACCTGCGTTATACAAATATTGGTTTAGTCTGGACCAGGGTGCTTCAGGGGGCAGCAATTCAGCCTCTCCGGCAAACCCGGTAACCAATATAGAAGGAGGCGCATTGGGCTATTTCAGCGTTCACACAGTGCAAAGCGAAACGGTTGAGGCGCCATAGCCGGGGGCAGGTTACAGGGCTCAGGTTTCAGGGTATGATTTGAAATTTGAGATTTAAAATTTGATATGGCATCTCTCTTCGGATTTCGAAATTTAAATCTTCGGATAGGATTAGGCATTTAATTCGTAAAGGCATGAAAGTACTATATAATTTAG
>CALMQS010000005.1 GCA_937871285.1 uncultured Sphingobacteriales bacterium
TGAATGGATAGTTTTTGACAGCAGGAATAATGAAAACGCAATAGGAAGTACAAGTTGCATCATCCCGATGTAAAGAATCATGGCTTTCAATACGCAAACTTCCTGTTTGATGGAGATGATATCATATTTGTTTCAAGAACCGCTTTCGATGATGAGTCAGGCGGTGCAGACAATTGCCATAACGCTAATTTTTTTACTTTTCACAGGGTTTCTAACTTCAGAGATCTGGTTAAAAGAAAAGTAGATTTTAACCTCCTTGCTCATCAAAAGGAGCTGTCTCAAAAGTGATATTTGCCACTAAGTCACGAACCTGCCTACCGGCAGGAACACGAAGAAAATAAAACCTGAAAATCAGGACTTTGTGCCCTCGTGTCTTAGTGGCATATCTTCTATACCAACCCTTTTGAGACAACCTCTTTTCCTGTGGAGCTGCAGGGAGTCGAACCCTGGTCCAAACAAATCCGCCATACGCTTTCTACATGCTTATCTGATGATTCATTGTCGGAGATAAACCGGACATCAACAAACCAATCTATCCCTTAGCTGGATGGTCTTAAGTTATGATCACAGCCTTTCATAACAGCAACCCGCTTTGTTTTGATGTCGGCGGCGGGGATTGGTAGCTGGTCAACCTTCCCGGCGGCCCTAATGACTATCTAATCACTGATTAGGCAGCCATGGCATACTGAGTATTGCCATTTGAATTGTTGAATATTCAGATTAAGGTGCTAATTATCCAACGCACCGCATGCTTACACGTACAAAGAACTTTGCTGTCAAAACCGGTCAGCCCCGGATATACAATTTGAAAATTTGAAAATGAGACAATTTGAAAATGAATACAACATGTCTCTTCAAAAAGCAACTGCAAATATACAAAAATAAACCGGTGATAGATAAACCTGTCCGGACCGCCCAGCATCGAAGCAAAGCCGTAGTCCTGGCAGGTTGCCCATTTCCGCCTGTGGTCTGACGCTCCTCCATCGCGTACCGACCGCTACCATTTCCACATTTTCAAATTTTCAAATTACTTCCCCCTCCCCCATCCAAACCAGTCGTTACCATTAGCATAAATGAGCAAACCGAATAAGATGATCATACCTGCAATCTGGGCGTATTCCAGGAATTTATCGCTGGGTTTGCGGCCGGATATCATTTCATACAGGGTAAACATTACATGCCCGCCATCTAATGCCGGTATGGGTAATAAGTTCATAAAGGCAAGTACAATAGAAAAGAAGGCGGTAATCCGCCAAAAGGTTTCCCAGTCCCACCCGCTATCAGGGAATATAGATCCCATTGCCTTAAAACCACCCACTCCTTTGTAAGCGCCCGTTTCGGGAGATAATATTTTTTTAAACTGGTCTATATAAAATTGCAACTGGTCGCCCGCCATTTTTACGCCGGCAGGAAATGCTTCCAGCACACTGTATTTGGTTATCTGCAATTTCAATACACCCATGCTGTCTAAATCCGAAATGGTACTTACCGGGTAAAAACCAATGGTACCATCGCTGGTTACTGCTGTGGGCAAAGACAAAGTATCTGCTCCTCTTAATACATTTACCTGAACGGTTTGATCCTTGTGTTTTTCGAGCGCATTTTTGAGCTCATCAAAAAAAACAGCGGAAGCGCCATTTATTGCAATGATCTGGTCGCCGCTTTGTAAACCCGCTTTATAGGCATTGCTTGAATCGGCTACTTCATTAACCACCACGGGTATGCGCGGCTCTAATAAAGGCATGCGGCTTCGTTTCTTTTCTACTAACTTTCCTATAAGGTCAACAGGAAGCGTAACCGTTTCCGGCTTACCCGCTCTTTCTATGCTTACATTATTTCCGAGGATCAGCTTTTTAACAATATCGGTATAGTCGTCTACCGGCTGATCGTTTACCGCTAATATCTTATCGCCGTTCTTAAAGCCCAGGTCAAACATTAAGCTGTCTCTGAATGCCAATCCGTATTTCATTGAATTTACAGGCACCTTCTTTTCGCCCCAAACCAATAGTATCATACTGTATATCAGGAAGGCAAGAAGGATATTCATGGTAACGCCTGCAACCATAATAATTAAACGCTGCCAGGCCGGTTTGCTCCTGAATTCCCAGGGTTCGGCGGGCTTTTTCATCTGCTCTTTATCCATGCTTTCGTCAATCATGCCCGCTATTTTCACATAACCTCCCAATGGCAGCCAGCCAATGCCATACTCCGTTTCGCCTACTTTCTTTTTAAACAATGAGAACCAGGGATCAAAGAACAGGTAAAACTTTTCCACCCTGCATTTAAACCATTTGGCGGTAAGATAATGTCCTAATTCATGTATGATGACCAGAATAGAAAGCGACAGAATCAATTGCCCTGCCTGTAAACCCACTGATGCCCAGTTTATCGCTAATAATGTTATCATTTAAATGTATTAACTTTTGTTGTTGTTGAAACGGCAATAATGAAGTTTTCTTTTTTCACCTTCCGTTTTCTTATTGTTATATATGTGTTATATATGGATTAAAGAAGCGGCAAAATTACGGGCTGCGGCATCGCTCTCAAAATATTCTTCCAGGGTGGGTTTTTCTATATAAGGTATTTTGTCCATGGCTCTTTCCACCATTTCCATCATATCTAAAAAACCTATCCTGTTGCGTAAAAAACCATATACCGCAATTTCATTAGCGGCATTGAGCACGCAGGGGGTATTACCGCCTTTCTGCAAGGCCTGCATGGCAAGCGCCAGGTTGCGAAAAGTTTTGATATCGGGCTGCTCAAAGTGTAGCCCGGAAGAGCGTGTGAAATCATACCGGGGAAAAGTGTTGGGTATGCGCTGCGGAAAAGCAAGCGCATATTGTATAGGCACTTTCATATCGGGCAGGCCCATCTGGGCTTTAATACTGCCGTCTTCAAACTGCACCATGGAATGTATGATGCTTTCGGGATGCACAATTACCTGTATCTGATCAGGCTGCAGGTTAAACAGCCAGCGCGCTTCAATCATTTCCAGTCCCTTATTCATTAAGGTGGCGGAGTCAACGGAAATTTTAGCGCCCATATTCCAGTTGGGGTGCTGCAGCGCGTGCTCCTTTTTTACATTCACCAAAAAGTTGGGTTTTTTACCCAGGAAGGGACCGCCGGATGCCGTTAGCACCACTTTCTCTATCTTATTTCTTGTTTCCCCTATCAAACATTGAAAAATAGCGGAATGCTCAGAATCAACAGGTATTACAGGCACTCTTTTTTCTACCGCTTTTTGCATCACAATATCCCCCGCCACTACCAGCGTTTCTTTATTAGCCAATGCAATGGCTTTGCCCGACTCAATGGCCTTCAAAGTAGATTTTAGCCCGGCAAAACCCACAATAGCCGCCAGCATCATATCATAAGTATCAAAAGCTGCTACTTCATCTAATGCCTTCTCGCCCGCAAAAACTTTTACGTTTGTTGAGGCCAGCGCATCCCTTACCGCGGCATACTTATTTTCATTTACAATAACTACCGCATTGGGATTGAATTTTTTTGCCTGTTGTATCAGCAGCTTATCATTGGAATGAGCGGTTAAAATTTCCACCTCAAATCTATCCACATTAGAAGCGATCACTTCCAGGGCCTGTGTGCCTACGGAACCTGTGGAACCAAATATAGCTATTCGTTTTTTCATTCAATTATATTGCTGCCGGTGCAGTTCGGGTATTCAAGATACAGCATGTAAAAGCATTGATAAAAAATATCTCATCATCATTTCAGCCCACGGCCCTGCTGTTCAGGCGATGCTTCCTGCAGGTAGTACCTCAATTCATCCGCTATTTTCCTGTCGTTGCTTAAACGGGGAACCTTGTTTTGTCCGCCCAGCTTGCCTACGCTTTTCATATATTCTATAAAACCATTCTTTCTTACCGGGCGTATTTTCAGCGTTTGAAGAATATTGCCTTTGATAAGGTCATCATAATAAATATTCTTCTCTCTTAAATTCCGGTCAACCGCCATTGAAAAATCAGAGATGCTCTGCGGAGGGTTTTCAAATTCTATAAACCACTCGTGGTAACTTTTACCCCTGCCCTGTTCTATCACAGGCGCCACCGTAAATTCTGTAACCTTCAGTCCTTCCTTTTCAGCGGCTTTCATTAAGCTGTATTCCACCTCCTCACCAATAACGTGTTCGCCAAAGGCAGATATAAAATGTTTAATACGCCCCGTAACCACTATCCGGAAAGGGTCTGTTGAAACAAATTTTACAATATCCCCCAGGTTATAGCCCCACAAGCCGGCATTACTGTTAATGATGAGGGCATAATTTTCACCCGCTTTTACCTCTTTAAGAGAGAGCCGCGTTGGATTGTCGGAAAAAATTTCCTGCGCAGGCACAAACTCAAAATATATCCCAAAGTTGGTATTGAGCAGTAAGCCCTCCTGCTCCTGCGAATCCTGGAAAGCAAAAAAACCTTCCGATGCCGGGTAAGTTTCGATGGTATCTACTTTTTTACCTATGCTTTCAAATAATCTGGCTTTATACGGCTCAAAGTTCACCCCGCCCTGTACCATTACATTAAAATTAGGAAACAGGTCTTTTATCTTTTTACCGCTGCGGGCCGTTAGCCGGTCAAAATACATCTGCATCCAGGGTGGTATACCGCTTATCATCGTCATGTCCTGGTCAATCGTTTCGTCCACTATCTTTTCCAGCTTGGTTTCCCAGTCTTCAATGCAATTGGTTTCATAGCTGGGCAACTGGTTGGTACGCAGGTACCGGGGTATAAGATGATTGGAAATGCCGCTTAACCGGCCCGTGGGTATGCCGCCAACCCTTTCAAGCACCGGGCTGCCGCTGAGGAAGATCATTTTACCGTTGGCGGAGGAATAGTTTCCGGTTTCCGACATATAACAAAAAAAAGCGTTGCGGGCCGTTTCAAAATGATTATCTACCGATTCTTTTGTAATAGGAATATACTTCACCCCGCTGGTGGTACCGCTGGTTTTGGCAAAGTAAATAGGCAGACCCTTCCATAACACATTGTGTTTGCCCTGCTTAATGCGTTCAATATAGGGCTTAAAGGCCTCGTAATCGCGGATGGGAACAGCCTGCCTGAACTCGTTGTAAGCAGCCACCTCATTAAAAGCGTGCGCTATCCCGAATTCGGTTTTCCTTCCTGTTTTCAGCAGGTCTTTCAATATCTGCTCCTGGTCGGCCAGGGCCGTAAACATAGATCTTTTTACCTGCTTATGGATATAGCCGGCAAATGGCTTTGCCAAAAAGGATTTAATCTTCATGTGCTTTCAGCAAGAATAGTTGAGACCGCAAAGATAGCCTTACGGCTGCAAAGCGACACGGTAAGCAGGGAAGATTTTTTCTTTCAATTATTTGCCGGGAAGAAAATTAACCCTACCTTTGCACTCCTTAAAATTCGCCTCATGTTTGCAATAGTTAAAATAGCCGGTCAGCAGTTTAAAGTTCAGCAGGGACAGAACCTGTACGTTCCGCATTTAGATGGAAAAGCAGGCGACGCCCTGGAGTTTACTGATGTGTTGCTGGCAGATAATGGTGATACCTTATCAACCGGCGCCGATGTAAAGATAAAAGTTAAAGCCGAAATAGTTGGCGAAGTACAGGGCAATAAAGTCATTGCCTTTAAAATGAAAAGAAGAAAAGGCTTCCGTAAAAAACACGGACACCGTACTTTGTTTACGCATATCAAGGTAACAGATATCGCATAGTTGAAATTCGAGTACTGAAATTCGAAATTGTAATTTCTAAATTAAAAGATCATGGCACATAAGAAAGGCGAAGGCAGTGTAAAAAACGGCCGCGACTCGCAAAGTAAACGCTTGGGTGTAAAAATATATGGCGGACAACCTGCAATTGCAGGCAACATTATTGTTCGCCAGCGTGGCACCGCTTACCATCCCGGTAAGAACGTAGGTGTGGGAAGAGACTTTACCCTGTTCGCACTGAACGATGGTATGGTTGAATTTAAGAAGGGGAAAAACAACAAAACCTTTGTTTCTGTAGCCGCTGCTGAAGCAACAGATTAAAAAAAAATTTTGCAGTTGGAAAAATGTTTTTACTTTTATGACGTTAATCCATTATTAACTAACCATTAAATTCTAAAAAACATGGCAACTGTAAAAAAAGCCGCTAAAAAAGCTGCTCCTAAAAAGGCCGCTAAGAAAGCTGCTCCTAAAAAAGCCGCTAAGAAAGCTGCCCCTAAAAAGGCTGCTAAGAAAGCTGCTCCTAAAAAAGCCGCTAAGAAAGCCGCTCCTAAAAAAGCTGCTAAGAAAGCCGCTAAGAAGAAATAAGCTTAGCTTTTTTCTCAACAGCTCAAAAAATAATAAGTCCCGTTTACGGGACTTTTTTTATTATTGGCCTGCTCAGCGGGTGGTTAGCATATTCCGAATCTTACATTTCAAACCTATCTACATGGATAATTCTCAGATAGCAGATGCCTTTTCCCTGCTTTCCAAACTCATAGACATTCATGGTGAAAACAGCTTTAAAGCAAAATCCTATGCCATAGCGGCATACACTATAGAAAAATTGCCTGTTGCGCTGAGTGCATTACCCGATGAAAAAATATTCACTATAAAAGGCATTGGCGACACCATTGGCAAAAAGATCATGGAGATGAGGCAAAGCGGGAAATTAAACGCGCTGGAAATATACCTGCAAAAAACACCTCCAGGCGTACTGGAAATGCTGCACATAAAAGGCCTCGGACCTAAAAAGATTGCCGTGATATGGAAGGAAATGGGCCTGGAAACGATTGGCGAATTATTGTATGCCTGTAATGAAAACAGGCTATTGCTTTTTAAAGGATTTGGAGAAAAGACACAGCAGAATGTAAAAACTTATATCGAATTTTACCTCCGCAGCAAAGGAAGTTATTTATATGCCGGCATAGAACCCTATGCCCTGAGCATGCAGCAACAACTCCAAAAACAATTTCCCAATCATAGATTTGTACACACCGGCGCTTTTGCAAGACAGCTCGAAACGATTGATAAGCTGGAATGGGTAAGTACCGCCGGCAACACCGAACTGGAACAGTTCTTTTCAGCACTTCCCTTTTCCGTTACTGAAAAAAACGAATCCGGTATTAGCTTTAAAACGGAAGATAACATAGTCCTTACCTTTTACGCTGCCCGGGATGAGAACTTTGGGAGCATTTTATTTCATACCTGTTGCTCCGGCGCCTTTTTAAATGAATGGGAAAAAAGATTTCCATCTGCGCAGGTCTATAGCAGCGAAGAACAGGTTTTTAAAGCGGCTGGCGTTCCTTACCTTCCTCCCTGCCTCCGCGAAAAAGAAACGATAATAGCTGCGGCAATGAACAAGCCATCCCTGCAACTTATTCAGCCGGAAGATGTAAAAGCGGTTATTCACAGCCACAGCAACTGGAGCGATGGAAGACAAAGCATAGAAGAAATGGCAAGAGCAGCCATTGAAAAAGGATTTGAATACCTGGTGATCAGCGACCACAGTAAATCGGCCTTTTACGCCAACGGGCTAAAGGAAGACAGGGTAAAGGAACAGCACCTTTATATTGATAACCTTAATGAACAACTGCGCCCTTTTAAAATATTTAAAAGCATTGAATCCGATATTTTGAATGACGGCAGCCTGGATTACCCTAACCAGGTATTAGCTACATTCGACCTGGTCATCGCTTCCGTTCACGCTAACCTTAAAATGACGGAAGACAAAGCCATGCTACGCTTATTAACAGCCATTCAAAATCCGTATACTACTATACTGGGGCACATGACGGGAAGGCTGCTGCTGAGCAGGGAAGGATATCCGGTAGATCATAAAACACTTATTGATGCCTGCGTGGAGCACCATGTGGTCATAGAGTTAAACGCCCATCCGCGGCGCCTTGATATGGACCGGCGCTGGATTGATTATGCGCTGGAGAAAGGGGCCGTTATCTCCATTGATCCCGATGCACATCATACAGAGGGCTATAATGATATACGCTACGGCGTGCTTGCCGCGCAAAAGGCCGGGTTAACCCGCCAAAGCAACCTCAGCAGCTATAGCCTTCAGGAGTTTGAATTTTTTTTACAGAAAAGAAAAGAGAAAAAAGGGATTTAAGACAGGTTACAGGGTACAAGTTGCAAGGAAGTTACAGGTTGCAGGGCTCATGTTACAAGGAACACCCCTGCAACCTGAAACCTGAAACCTGAACCCTGAAACCTTCAACCTGCAACCTCCACCCTGGCTCTCCATCACGATACCGTACCATTTTCATAAAGCGGTAATTCTACATAAAATGTAGTTCCTTTTCCTTCTTCCGTATCGAACCAGATGTTTCCGCGCGATTGTTCCACAATGCCTTTACATATGGCCAGTCCTAAACCCGTACCCGAAGTTTTTGTAGTAAAATTTGGAGTAAAAATATTAGGCAGCATGTTTTTGAGAATGCCCGGGCCATTGTCGCTGATGCTTATCCTTACATTACGTGTGTTCCTTTCTTCTTTTACCTTCACCGTAACATCACCGCTCTCTCCTTCAGGAATAGCCTCAATGGCGTTTTGCAGGAGATTGGTGAAAAGCCTGTTGATCTGGGTTTTATCGGCATCAATACATAAAGCATCATCGCCGGGCGCCCAGTGAATGGTTACGCTTTCCTGCACGTCATGCAGGTACACCAATGAATTTAAAAGCTTGTTAATGTCGAATACTTCGTTTTTAGCATTGCCGATATTAGCGAACTGCGAAAATTCGGAAGCTATCCTCGACAAATGATCAATTTGTTCTACAAGGGTTTGAGCCACATTAGATGACAATTCCTTGACGTTGGGGGCATTATTATAAATGGCTTTCTGCAAATATTGTATGCTCAGCTTCATGGGCGTAAGCGGGTTTTTAATTTCATGTGCTACCTGCCTTGCCATTTCCCGCCAGGCTCCTTCCCTTTCCGTTTTAGCCAGTGCCGCGGCGCTTTCTTCCAGCTTTTGAACCATTTTGTTGTACTCTTTTACCAACCCGCCAATTTCATCCCTCTTCTTCCAAACAATTTCTGCATTATGCTTACCCAGGTTCACATCTTTCATCATAGCACTGATAAGGGTGAAAGAACCGGTTATCCGGTTGGTGAGGAACAACGCAATGACGCCGGATAACAGGAAGATGAAGGCATTAAGGTTAATAATGGTAACCAGGAAGCTTGATATTTCCCGCTTCAGCCTGTTTTGGGAATTGAAATAAGGGATGTTGAGATAGCCAACTGCCTGCGTGTTTTCACCCATTACCGGCACGTAAATGCTGAGATAATTCATTTTACCGTATTGCTCCTCCTGCACATACTGGATCTTCTTTTGGCGGTTAAGATTATAGAACGCCAGCGGATCCATCATACGGCTTAATACACCTTTGTTATATACAAAAGGCTGGGAAGAAATCTGGAGCGAGCCATCGGAATTATAAAGATTAACATCCGCGTTATGCAATTGGGCCAAATCGGTTATTTGCTGCCGTACAGATTTTCCATAGGCTGAATCATATACCTGCATTACATCGTCCATGAGCCGGTGATCGCTGATCTTATTCTTTAAGGCAGCAGATATATCCTGTATGGACCGGCTCAGCTTATCGCGGTTGTTTTTATTATAGGAAGCCGTAAAAAATAAAATAGTGGCCGCTCCAACTACAATAAAAGAAAATACACTCACAAAAATTACGGTGCCGTATATCTGCGAACGGATATTAAAATCGGTGATCTCCCGCAGAGCCCGCCACCGGAAGCCCGACTGAATAATTATGCTTGCAATCTGGAACAGCGCTACCAGCAAAAGAAAGGAACAAAACAGGTAAGCAAAAAGTGTGATCGCTTCCATGATGAAGCTGCTCCTTCGCGTTATGATAATTACTTTATTGCCCGATTTATACCATAATTCGCTATACCCGTTAGTGAGCTTTTCAAAAAACTCCTGTTTGGGCAAATCATTTTCCGTTAAGCTGGTAGGAAAGCTATAATCATTAACATATACCTGCAAAGCGCCGCTGTCGTAAATAGCATAGGCATAGTCCGGCGCGTATTCAAATGAATAATCCTCCGCCTGCCGGAAGAGTTCAGGATACAATGCCTCGCTCCGGTAACGTTTAGGATTAGCCAGCATAAAAAAATAAGAGCGGATTTCCTGTGCGCTGTCCCTGATTTGCTTAAGGTAGATGTAGCTGAATTTATCAAACGCCGTTTCATAATAGCGCAAACCGGGTATTTTGGTGTTTTTACCCTGTACAGAATAAATGGTATTTAATTCATCAAAGGTTAACCGCTCGCCGTTTGGAATGGGTTTTTCCTCCGCATCATAAAAGAAAAGCTCTGTATCATATTTATTAAGATAGGGTGTAAAGTTGGCGTTGATCAGGCTGTCTTTAAATATTGCGCTCTGCACAGGATCATGCAGCCGCCAAAGATGGGTAAGAAAAAAATTATTACTGAAACTTTGTATAGCTATATTTAACAACCTTTCGCTGGAAGGGTCGGCCTGCATCACTAATTTTTCGGCCGTTCGCTTCCTTAACTCCAGCTCCTTTGTGCGGTTTTGAAAAATAATAATAGCAGCAATAGACGCAGAGAAAATAAACAGCCAGAAAAGCGCATTGGCCACCAGGAAATTATTTCTTTTTAACCCGAGCTCCACCTTGCTCATAAGATATACATACAACACAAGCCAAACGAGCATACATAATTCAAAAACCACGTACTGGCTGTTTACTCTTACACTCAAACCCAGTAATCCGATAACGGAAATGATGAGTATGGGGTTATAACGCGATTTGCGGTTTAATATATGAATGGCCTTTAAAACAGCCTGGGAAAAAATAAAATATCCCAGCGAAACACAGCATAATACGATAAAGCCAAATACACTGTATACTGTAAGGCTGAAAAAATTGGTAACATCGAAAGAAATCTGTGAATCGGCTACGAGGCTGCGTATTACATGACCGCCAGTAAGCGTGGCTATTATCATTACCAGCGACAGGCCTACTATTGCTACGCGGCGCCAGGTAATATTTTGGATCTGTAAACGTATATGCTGTTTGGAAAACTGGATCCTGGCAAACAGCACCAGCCAGAAAAAAAGGATGCTATTGATCAGCAGATCACCCAAAGAACGGGATATGATACTGGAGCCATATATTACCGGGTCAAACAATTCAAATTGCCGGAAGTTGGCAGGTATGGGGAAAAAATAACTTAATGCACGTAACCCAAGCATCAATATTACCATAAAAGACACACCGGTAACCGCTCCCGCCGATCTTGAAAGCGATATGGCCAGGTTATGAAAAAAGAAAAGCGTAAGCAGGGAACCCAGTATTCGCAGCAGCATGGTCAGCCAGTCGTTACTGTGATGCTCAACCAGTGATTTGGGCTGGAGATAAAAAAGCGTGGCGCCGTTTATACTTTGTACCGGATAGCTCGTTGGGGTAAATACAAGCGCATAATTTTCTTCTATATTGGCGTGATTAACAAAACCATTCTTCAGGTATTCACTCTCCAGCACATACTGCCTGCGAATGGGCAAAAGATATAACGCAATGATAGACTTACCCTGGTAACTGATCTTTTTTCTTATTACTTCATATTGACCATTAGACAGGGAGGCAATATACCGGAGCTGTTCCTTTTGAAGCAAATCATGCTCCGGTAAAACCGACTGTGTGTTCCAGAATAAAAGGTTATAGGTTCCGGGAACTTCCTCCTCATACAAAAAAACCTTATACTCCTGCTGCGTAATGTGTTGCACTTCCGCTTCGCTTTCACTTTTATTAAGGATCTTCCCCAGCAGTATGGTATCTCTTAAAAAGGAATCGAAATTCTGCTCATTACGCCAGATATATTTTTCTAAGGATTTTGTTACCCCGCCGGGTGAAGAAGTGTATGACCAGTAGTTGCTGAATATAAAAGAGATTGTAAACAGCCATGCCGCCCCGATAAGCAGGTAACCATTGTTATAAAAAATATCGCTCCAGAATTTTTTCAAGATCCGTTTTTTTGATGTTTAATCCGGTTCCAGATCGCATCCATTTCTTCAAGCGACAGCTCTGCCAGGTTTTTTCCCTTTGTTATCGCTTCCTTTTCCATACGGGTAAAGCGGGCTATGAATTTTTTATTCGTCCGTTCCAGCGCATTTTCAGCGTCAATATGCAAAAACCGTGCATAGTTAATAAGTGAAAATACCAGGTCGCCATATTCCTCTTCTATATTTTCGGTATTATTTTCGGCTATCGCTTCCTGCAGCTCTTTCATTTCCTCTTCCACCTTTTCCCAAACCTGCCCCCGGTTGTCCCATTCAAAGCCCACCTGCTTTGCCTTTTCCTGCAGGCGCATAGCCTTTACCGTTGCCGGAAGCGCGGCAGGCACGCCGCCCAGAACGGATTTTTTACCTTCTTTTAGCTTCAGGTTTTCCCAGTTGCGTTTTACGTCTTCTTCACTTTCCACCTTCACGTCCCCGTAAATATGAGGATGCCGGAAGATCAGCTTTTCACATACGCCATTAATTACATCTTCAATGGAAAACCGGTTTTGTTCAGTGGCTATTTTAGCATAAAAAACAATATGCAGCAAAAGATCTCCCAGCTCTTCTTTGATCTCCTTCCAGTTTTGCTCCGTTATGGCATCGGCCAGCTCATAGGTTTCTTCAATGGTAAGCGAACGCAGGGTTTGTATGGTTTGCTTTTTATCCCACGGACACTGTGTTCTCAGCTCATCCATGATCTTTACCAATCTCAAAAAGGCATTACCTGTTGTTTCCATATATCTTCTTTAAACCTTGTAAGCCGATATGATCAGAAAAACGATAACCAGTATGGTCATCACCGTAAAGGTCATCCAGCTCAATAAAAAATATTTGAGCAGCGTTTTGAACCTGCCCTGCCCGTAGAAATTCCGCATGGCCTTATACACGTAATACAACACGTATACCATCACCGCCACCTTTGCCAGGGAAAATATCCACCAGTGCAATTTTCCGCCAACAGCGTCCAGCATGTAGTACAGCAGCATGAGTACAAACAGGGCACAATAGGTATGAATAGCAAATATACCATGATCCACATAATAAAACTTTCCTCTTCTGATGTACAGCAGTTTTAAAGAAAATGCGAAAAAAGGAAGTGAAATAAACAGCATGGTGGGAAAAGAATGCTTGAACTTATCCATCAGTACCTGTAAAGCCTTTTCGCCGTTCTTTTGCTGTTCCTGGTACCAGTGCAGTATTTTTAATTTAACAGAACGTTCTATCAACCCGTCTTTTCTTCCTGCAGGCAATGCATCCTGCACCGCGGCGTAAGTAGCTTCGTTTTGGTACCATTGAATAGTGTAGTAGCCTGCGTCATGGGCTTCGTCTTTACCATGAAGACTATCGTTTTGTGCAGTTGCTTTTTTAATGGAATCCACTTTACTTATAATGTCGCCGGGAAGCGGCAATCCTGCTAAAACAGAATCCATTACCGGAATGTTAGTTTTATTGCTTTGCTTTGCTGCTGTTTCCTCTTTTTCCAACCTGCCGGTTAACACCTTTATATCATTTTCATATTGGGCTATCGTTTTGCCAACAGCATTTTTTAAAACCGTATCGCTTGTTTTTGCAAACATTTCATTCAGCCCTTTAAGGCCTTCCTTTTTGGTATTTAATGCTTCCTTCAATACCTCCGGCCCTTCTTTGCCTGTTTCCTTATGCCCGCTGATAAAAGAAAAATAGATCAGGAAAAAGAAAGCGGAAGTAAACACATACATTCGTATAGGATGCAAATGGCTTGCTCTCCTGCCTTTAACATATTCAGCGGTGAGGAACCCGGGCTTCAGTAAAAGATAGCGAACCGTAGTAAAAAACTTTCCGTCAAAATGGGTAATATCATAAAAAAAGTGGGTTACCAGGTGCCATGCAGATTCCCGGGGTTCAATATTTTCCTGTCCGCATATGCCGCAATACCTTTCCTGAACCGGCGCCCCGCAATTAAGACAGCTTTTTTCTTTTCTTTCCTTAAAATGAGACAAAGGACTTAAATTTTGATAAAAATAATACTTTTGCCAGCTATGAAGCATCACTTATTCCTGTTTCTCCGTCATCTTGCGCTGTTAAACACAGCCATCCTGTTCTTTCAGCAAAGCGTTGCGCAATATTATTACCACGATATTATATTAACCGCGCAAAACCAGCAGCAACAGCAGCTATACAAAAAGAACAGGATAATGCAGGTAAAGCTGCTCAGCTACGAGGCTAACGGGCAACCTTCGGAAAACTTTGTTGGTGAAGTAGCCCCCAATAGCAATTACACCCAAATCAGAACCTTTACTAAAACCGATCTTACTGGCACCTCATCGTTAACAGCGTTTTACAATGCTAACGGGCAATTATACCGTTCCACAGACAGCAGCAATGAATCGGTAAATACCTATGCGTACAGCTACGATACTGCGGGAAGGCTATTGGCTGCCGGCAATACTTCGGAAGGGTTTACCAGCAAAATACAGCAAAAAGAAACCCATGAATGGAAGTATAACAACGATGGATGTCCTGAAACGATGTTTCGTATTAAAAACAGCACCGACACCACCATTGTAAAGTTTGTTTGCGACAGCCGGGGAAATGTAACAGAAGAAGAAAGCTGGTGGCATAATGTTTCAAAAGAGAAAATATATTACTATTATGATACACTTAACCGTTTAACGGATGTGGTACGGTACCATACCAGGCTTGCCAGGCTGTTACCCGATTATATGTTTGAATATAATGACAAAGGACAGCTTGCCCAAATGATCGCGGTGCAGCAGGGAGGAAGCGATTACATTGTGTGGCGGTATGAATACGCGGAAAACGGGTTAAAAACGAGAGAGCTTTGCCTGGATAAACAAAGAAGACTGGCAGGCAAAATGGAATACCAGTATATATCAAGGAATAAATAAAAGATATTACACAACATACCATTTGCTTTCCGCATCTTTTGCATAAGATAAGCCGTTGCTCATAACATGTATTTCCCTGCCGGAGTCGGCATCTGTATAGGTTTGCTTTTCATACACCCTTACGCCGTTGTTTTCCCGCGTAAGGTACAGGATCAGCGCGTGAATACCCGGTCCCACATCGTGCAGCCATTGTTCATCATTTTCTCTTACAAATGCGGAGCTCATAAAAAAGATTTAATAAAAGGTACGATTTTTTTCAGTGGTTATTTAAATGCAAAACCTGTTTTGGCTACTAATATTGGACCAACTGGTAAGAGAAAATATAAAAGCTGAGCTGTGGTTCGATTAAAAGTTTGATTTTCCGAACACTTTGAGCCGCTCCGTGTTTCATTTCAACTCAACCATTGTTTTTTCCTTCGATGCTATTGCCAAGATAAAGCCCTTCTGCCAGGGTAGCCAGTTGTTGTTTGGAGAGATTGCGCGAAGCGCCACATTCTACCATCCATTTTTACCAGCAAGAACGTGTTTTTATTTTCCTAAGCCAAACGTTTTAATTTCTGTTTAGCTAAAAACTTTATCCGGCTTTTCTTTGACGAAACCGGATAATTCCTGAAAGTTCATCTCGGGTTTGACTCAAATTTTGGTCAATAAGAGCATTAGGAATGCGAATGGTAATGAATTCGTTCTGAAGAGAATAGATTGTCCTTTTTAAATCTGTTAATGCCTGTTCGTAAATATGGTGGTGCTGCCCATCTACTTCAATATGTAGGTTCACCTCATCTACTGCAATATCCACCTTTTTGAAACCATCAGATTTTTCCAGTTCGGCAGAAATGCCGTTCTCCTTCAATGCAAGATACAACGCAAATGCCTGCTCCGATACAAAGTGCACCTTCTCCTTTAATAAACTATAACAAGAAGCGCATAACCTGTACCCAAATAGCCTGTCAGATTCGAAAAATGCCCCAGCCGGCATTTCGGAAAAACAATGCCTGCAACAGAGCGCAAGTCCGAGATATTGCATTATTATTTATTTGATACTGATAACGCAACCTTTCTAAACATTAGTGCCACTACTGAGTTACCCAATGTCAATAAAATTGTATGCGATGATAGCAAACGGCTTGGGAGTAAAGAGTTTTTATTTGGGATTTGCAGTACCCGAAATTCCGCAAAATACAAACACAAGCAATAT
Source organism: uncultured Sphingobacteriales bacterium (assembly GCA_937871285.1). Taxonomy (GTDB): domain Bacteria; phylum Bacteroidota; class Bacteroidia; order Chitinophagales; family Chitinophagaceae; genus Agriterribacter. The sequence continues at coordinate 16,102 of CALMQS010000005.1, forward strand.
CGTTCTTATAGTAAACTTTTAAGCAATGAGCTTAACATCCTACTTAAACAGTCCGAAGCACCAGGAATTAAGAAATCAGTTTAAATCGTATTTTCCAAGACCTGCATTTCACTATGAAATGCCTTTACTTGTTCCGCCACTAACTAAAAATTATGGTGTAATAGGTACAGCCTATGACTACCTTTTCCGTTTTACGATTGAACACCATAATAAAAGAGAAAAAATTGAAACTGCTAAATGGATAGCGGATATTGCTTTTCGCGGAATAGCCGGGGTATATTGTGAAAATGCCGAAAAACGAAAAATACTTAATGATAGGTTCCAAAGTGTAAAAATCAATTATGGGGCATATATAAAAAATGGACGATTAAATAAGCAGATTCTGTCTGATTTGCTTTTTTTAGCAAAATTGGATTTGTTTTTTCGTATAGGATATGTTGCTCCAGATTTATTGCAGGAGGATGAACAGGATATTAAAGATTTGAAAGCACTTTATTCTTTGATAAATCAGAACGATTTTAAGGTCCGCAATAAATGCTACTTAAACCCTACTTTCGGAAAAGGGTCAATGTTAGTAGGAGGAGCGGATGCTGATGTTATTTTGGATGACACCCTCATTGACATAAAAGTTACCAAGCATTTAAAATTAGAACGAGACTACCTCAATCAAATTTTGGGTTATTATATTCTCGCTTTAATTGGCGGCATAAATTCAAAGCCGGAAAAAAAACAAATTAAAAATGTGGGGATTTATTTTGCGCGACATGGTTTGTTATGGAAGGCGCCTATTTCAGAATTTGCAACGCCTAAAAAAATAAGTGAATTTAAAAATTGGTTTTTGAACTATTTTAATAACATGAAGCAGTTTGGGTAACTACAAAAGCCTAACCAGAGATATCCCCCAATAAAGTAAAAAAAGCCTGTGCCAGGAAAAAAGGTTTGAATACATAAACTGTATTCCTTAAATTTTATTAAGAGTTAATATTTTACTGATTTTTCAAAACAATAATGCCCTTTAAACCATGAACTGGAAAATAATTGTAGGAATACTTTTGATTTTTGGAGCACTGCAAGAAATGGCATCTGTAATAAAGTTGAATACGATGCAAAGCGCTATGGGAAATTATAGAACAAAAATAACAAACATAATATTGAGTTCATAGTGGCCGTACTGCGGGAGGCGATAGTTAGTTCGCTGATGCTATTACGACTCTGACCGGGGTGAAGGGTTGAAGGGTCTCAGCGTATCCTGCTCATGTGCATCGCTTTATGCCATGCGATGAAGCGTTTAGAGATTCAACATCAGAATAAAAACTGCTAAAAATATCAATCAGCGGAATTTTCAATGGATACACGGAGAAGAAGTGCGCCGCATCGTATTATCCGGAAATTAACCGGTTTACAATCACTGCGATAAAAAAAACACCGACAACGTACTCAATGATTATACCAACTGCAAGTATATACGGTTTGAAATGTAATTTATCTATATCTAATTTTAAGCCCCAAAAAATGAACCCGGTAAATAAGAAAATATTACCGAATGAATAAAACTTGAAAAGGGTTCGTTTCCATAGGGTACTGGGACTATTTAAAGAGTTTTCGTAATCTTTGAAGTGAGAAATTGGGTATGTGTGTTCTAAAAGCTGTTTTCGGACGATAAAGTTAAAAATGGTAAAAAAAATCCAAAAGAAAGTCGGTACGTATAATAGGCGGAGCTTATGATAACCATACCCCCAAAGATATTTAAAAATAAGATTTTCAAAAATTTGGCCTTTTCTCAATAATACATACTCTTGCATTTCTGAGTCTACCTTCTCCTCTCCATCCGTGTATCCATATTTCCTTTGCACTGCAAGAATTTGTTTATAGTTGTTTAATATCGTGGCGGGTGGCAATCGATAATTCCCATTGGTGTCGCCCTTATCCAGCAGAAAATACTCGTAATTAAAATTAAAATCTTCTGGATTTGTCTGATAAAAACTGATCATGGTAGTTCGATCAACTGGTAATAAACTTTCATTCAAATCTATTGGTTTTGCAGGATCTTCAATTCTTACATTATTAAAAAAGATTACTTTGGGAGACTCGCTTTTATTATACGTAAGATTCAAAATGGCATCTTTCACAATTAGAGTATCAATTTGACAATGGTTTTCAAGTTTTAGTTGTACTTTTCCAGTAGAGTTAAATGATAGACGCCTTACGACTTGTTCGGACATATCACACAAAAAGTCTATTTTCCCATGGCTTATAAAAGACATCTTACCAAACTCATTCTTTGACAAGGCTCTGAAACTCACTGGTTGATCGCTTTCTGGAGCACTAAAATTAAATTCTTGTGCCTTAACTTGTGCGGCCTCGATTGTAAATCCTGTATCGGAGACAGAAATTTCCTGTCCCAAATCAATATCATCATTTTGTGGGCCAAATTCAGCCACTGTTGTTGCTTTATTCCATGCATATAGTGAATCAGATTTAACACCCTCTGGTATTATTTGATAATACTTACTCTTCCCCCCGACATACAATCCACCAGAATCCCTAAATATAATTGCTTGGTTTGGGGATAGTTTGGCTTGGTTTGGGGAACCAAAAGGATCCACGAATAACGGCGGAAGTATTGGATTTTTTAGAGTTAGAAAATAAGTTTTTACATCTTTCTTAACATCAATAAACAGATGATAATATTTGTCATTCTGTGAAATTCCAAGGAGGCTGCAAAGAGTAAAAATGAGGGTTAAGAAAAGTTTTATCACCGTTAAAATATTAGGGGTTAAAGTTCTAGCATAATAAATTTATATAATCTTTTTAAAAAAAATCTGATTATAAAGACTTCGTCCAGGGTTATTTTTTGCAATGTCTGCCAAGCTAAAATGCCTTTGATGTGTTTTTGCGTGATGTTCTTGTAACTTAGGTAAGATTAATGTTCCTAATTTGGTCATTTAGACTTGGATGTTAACTATTCAGTGTCATAACTCTTGAATCCCTTCCCTATAAACAGCGCTACAGGGTAAAAGCATTGGTATGCTGCATCTGAGTACAGGTTGCCGCTACTTTTATTACAATGGCATGGCAGACATGCGCAAAGGTGCTTATAGCCTGAGTGGTTTAGTAGGTAACCAAATGAACCAGGATGTACTGAGTGGATGATTTCAGCAATAAGCAACAAAGGACATTTGCATTTCATGATAATAGCTGTGCTATCAGATCATACATGAGAAGAACTATTACTATTCTCCTTTAAAAGAATGGAGAACTTTTGAAAGAACAAATATTTCCATTTCCTCCTTGGAATGAATTAAATCAAGGCCGTGTAACCCCGTAGTGCTCTACCATTATTTCGTAGTACCTGCCATCCAGTTTGGGGTAGATGAAGAATTTCATGATAATATTTTTATCCCCCACCCCCACCCCCAATAAAAAAACCGGCGTTTAACCGGTTGAAAATCAATGCAATTTTTGTAAAAATGTGACCCCGTCAGGATTCAAACCTGAAACCTTCTGATCCGTAGTCAGATACTCTATTCAGTTGAGCTACGGGGCCAATTATTTTCAGACCATTAATAACTGATCTTTTTAAACCTTCTGATCCGTAGTCAGATACTCCCTGCCTGCCGGCAGGCAGGTATTCAGTTGAGCTACGGGGCCAATTATTTTCAGACCATTAATAACTGATCTTTTTAAACCTTCTGATCCGTAGTCAGATACTCCCTGCCTGCCGGCAGGCAGGTATTCAGTTGAGCTACGGGGCCGGTTTTGATCGTTTAGGGCGGCAAAGATAAGGCGGCAACTTAAAAACGCCAAAAGAATAATGAGACCTTAAACGGGAATGAATGAGGTGTAATAATTTTAAAAGGGTGAAGCCTGCCTACCGGCAGTAGGTAATCTCCCAATGGCGGAGACGGTTGGAATTTGCCATTTGAGATTTATTTGTTTTTTGTGATTTGGTTCTTGATGCTTTGTATCTCCATCGGATTTCGGATTTGAGACTTCGGATTTTGTCATGCTGAGGAAAGAAGCTTCTGTATTGCCTATTGGCAGTTTTGATTTTCCTTTTTCAAAATATCTTTCACAATCATAGTGGCGTGCACTCTTGAATTTTCGATGAACCAGCTATGCGTATCCATGCCGCCACATACCACACCGGCTAAGTAAATATTTTTTTTATTGGTTTCCATGGTTTCAGGGTTATAGTCGGGACGCAGCTTTTCATCATCCGATAAATGAATACCCGTTTTGCGCAAAAAATCAAACTGGGGCTGGTAACCCGTAGTAGCAATTACATAATCATTGGGTATGGTAACGATCCCTGCAGGCGTTTGTATATCTACCCTGTCTTCATAAATAGCCGCCAGGGTGGAATTGAAAAAAGCTTTAACGCTTCCCTCGGCAATACGGTTTTCTATATCCGGCTTCACCCAGTATTTCACCCGTTTGCCTATTTCGCTGCCCCTGATCACCATGGTTACTTCGGCACCCTTGCGAAAAGTTTCCAGCGCCGCGTCTACCGCGGAGTTGTTGGCGCCCACCACTACCACTTTCTGCATAGCATAAAAGTGGGGCTCTTTATAATAGTGAGTTACTTTGGGTAAACCTTCGCCCGGTATATTCATTAACACCGGCCTGTCGTAAAAGCCTGTAGCCAGCACAATGTACCGGGTATGGTAGGTTGCTTTTGCAGTAATTACCTCGTATACATTATCCCTGCTGTTAATGGATTTCACTTCTTCCTGCAGGTGCACATTCAGGTGATTGGACAGCGTGGCACGGCGGTAATATTCCAGGGCTTCGTTTCGGGTGGGCTTAACCGATATAGACACAAAAGGGATCCCTCCTATTTCCAGCCGTTCGGAGGTAGAAAAGAAAGTCATATTATACGGGTAATTATACAGGGAATTAACCAAACAACCTTTCTCCAGGATGCAATATTGTAAGCCCGCTTTTTGGGCTTCCAGCGCACAGGCAAGCCCTATAGGACCGCCACCAACTATAATGATATCTAACATGTATATGAAAAGATTTTATAAATATTTAAAGGCAGGCAAGCGATAAACAAAGGTATGGACTGATTTTGAGAGTGGCTTTTCTGAAGATTTCGAATAAAACCAAATACGCCATCAATGCTTTCCCTCGCTGATGAGGATCAATGCAAAAACCGCGTAATTAATAATATCATAATAGTTGGCATCAATGCCTTCGCTGATCAGGGTTTGTCCTTTGTTGGCCAAAATTTGTTTGATGCGCAGCAGCTTGGATAAAATAAGATCGGTAAAGCTTTCCTGGCTCATCTCCCGCCACGCTTCCCCGTAGTCGTGGTTTTTATTTTCCATCAGCGCCTTTGCATTGGCCATTACCTTATCGTATAAATGCTGTACGGCATGCACATCCATGTCTTCCGCCGCTTCTGCTTTCAGCTCCATTTGCATAAGCCCGGCCACCCCGTAATTCAGGATGCCTTTAAACTCCGATGCAATATCATCATCAATTTTCTGCGACCCTGTTTCCTGTATGGTACGAATACGCTTAGCCTTTATATAGATCTGGTCAACGATGGAAATGGTTCTTAAAACCCGCCACGAGGTGCCATAATCTGCTGTTTTCTTTAAAAAAATATCCCTGCATTGTTTTACTGCATTGTCGTACTCCTGAATAGTAGTCATTATATAGCTGCTCATTTAATATGGGATGAACTATTTTTGCGATTTAACTGAAGTTCCAAAAATAAGCCGAAAACCAATAATGTACACTTTAAACTGCAACGGACGTTTGCTGGTGATGGATCAGCCATGGGTTATGGGCATCATTAATGCCACACCCGATTCTTTTTATAAAGCCAGCAGGAAGCAGCATGCAGATGAAATTTTGCGGCTGGCGGAAAAGATGATAACGGAGGGTGCAAACATTGTAGATATTGGCGGACAAAGCACCCGGCCGGGCAGTGAAAGGATTAGTGTGCAGGAGGAAACAGACAGAACGGCTCCCGCCATTGAACGCATCATGCAGCAGTTCCCGGATGCCGTTATTTCTATTGATACCTATTCATCCGATGTAGCAAAAGCCGCGGTACAGGCCGGAGCTTCTATTATAAACGATATCAGCAGCGGCGATATGGACGAGGCGATGCTTCCCGCCGTTGCGGCACTACAGGCGCCCTATATTTGTATGCACATGCAGGGCACACCCCGTACCATGCAAACAGATCCGCAGTATGAAAATGTATCCGTTACCGTGCTGGATTATCTTGCCGGCAAGGTTGACCAGTGCAGGAAAGCCGGCATTCATGATATTATTATTGATCCCGGCTTTGGCTTTGGAAAAACCATTGCACATAATTTTTCGCTGCTTAAATCGCTCCCTGCCCTGCAGATCATTCAACGTCCTTTAATGGTTGGACTTTCACGCAAATCAACCATATATAAAACATTACACACAACGGCTGAAGCGGCTTTGAACGGTACTACGGTTTTACATACCATTGCCCTGATGAACGGCGCCAATATATTGCGGGTGCACGATGTAAAGGAGGCAAAGGAAGCTATAGCGCTTTTTATGGTTTACAAAAGAGTATAGCATCTTAACAACAATTCCCTTTTACTTCTCCTGTGTAGCTGAAAGAAATGCTGCGGGAGTGACCACGCTAATAACCGAATGTTTATAATGCTTAATATTGCGTGTAATAAAGTATTTAATTCCCCGGATTTGTAAAGCCGTATAATATTGATAGGCATCTTCCAGGTCGTGAAAATTACTTTGCAGGGCTTTCTGAAAATCTTTTGACCTTGTGTGAGCTATATTTACTTTTTTCAATAATGCTTCTAATAAAATTTTAGCTTCCCCCTGCCTGTATTTAGTAAGGAAATAAGTGATATTAGTAAACGACATAGAAGATGTATACATGCTGTATCCAGGCTTTGAGCATCTGTTTAAAACATTTTCTGAATCCACTGCTAATCCTTCCCGGTTTAACAGAACATCCAAAAAAATGTTAGTATCAACGAAAACAATCATTTGCCGGCTTTAAATTTTTCCTCCCTGATCATTCCCAATAAGGTTTTATAATCCAATACGGGCAATTCCTGAACGGAGGAAGACGGTTTGAGCAAAGTACCCAAACCTTGTTCATCAATATCAATTTTTTCCTTCTTCGAAGCTGTACGCACAAACTCTCTTATAAGACCCGAAACGGTCATTTTTCTTTTCCGGGCTAATGCTTTAATAGATTGCTCCGTAAACGCATCAATGCTTATTGTAATTTTACCAGCCATATTATGTAAATCGTTTTACAATTTACGTATTTATTTCTCATTTCCTGCTTTTTTTGCTGCCAATTTATTTTAAACGAAAAACGGACAGGCTACCGGGGTAACCTGTCCGCTTGTATATTTTTTGGTGAATAGTGAGATTCACTATTGCCTATTCACCTCTATCCCCGTCCGAATAGCATTCAGCCCCGCCTGAATGACTCAGTCGGGCAGGCGGGCGGGCGCTCACTTTTCACGATAGCCTAAAAGCATAATTGCACTATCTCTCCCTTTTTCTTATTACTTTTTAGGAGCAACGGAAGGACGTGCAGGTAACTGCTGGGGCGGAGCCGGGGCATCTTTTACGTCTAATACCTCTATTTCAAACACGAGGTTCGTATGGGGCTTTATTTTGCCCGAACCCTGTGAGCCATAGCCCAGCACCGAAGGAATGAATAACCTGCCTTTCGCTCCTTTGCCTAACAGCTTTAAACCATCGTCAAATCCTTTAATAGCGCCGCCGGCACCTAAGGTAAGTGTAAATGGTTCTGTATGACGAAAGGAACTGTCTACATTACTGTCGAACGCTTCGCCATCTAAGAATCTGCCGGTATACTTAACAGAGACAGACTGCCCGTTCTTAGCGGGTTCCCCACCGGCCTGCTGTATCTCTACATAAGTGCCTTCCTCTGTTTTGGTGGCTTTTATATTGTTGGCGGCAATATAATCTTGTAAAATTTTGTCATCTTTTGTTTTCTGTGCAATGGCATGTATAGAATCCTGTTCCTGGAACTTCTGTACTTCTTTGGCAAAGTCTGCCTGCGCGCTATCAGCTTTTAAAATATCCAGTATCTTAAAAGTTGTCAGCAGGTATTCTCCTTTTTTAAATTCGGGGGGCATCATGGTCATCCCGCCTTTAAATACGCTATCGGTAAGAATGCGGGTAACAATACTATCCCCTTTTCTTACTTCCTTAAATATGCCATAATACTCAGGCGGCAATTGCGTACTGTCTACAGGCTGGTATTGCGGCGGCTGGCTGTAAGTATCTTTCATTGTGGAGTCCTTGTATTTTTGCGCAAAATGAAATTTCATTACCTCACCATAGGCAATGGGAGCCCCTTTGCCGTTGCTTATAATTTTATACTCCATTCCGCTTGCTGTTTTTTTATACGTTCCGCTTCCGCTGCTGCAGGAACTCAATCCAAAAGCTACTGCCACTATGGATCCTATCCATGTTATTTTTTTCATACTTTGTGATTATTGTAATTGTGATGCGTTTTCTTTTATTGCTTTTTTAAATAATTGCACCGTAGTTGGAAGCGAATCGGCGCTTCTGCCGCCGGAAGCGTTAAAGTGGCCACCCCCGTTAAAATATTTCCGTGCAAAGGTATTTACATCCACATCGCCTTTGCTTCTGAACGACCATTTTCTTTCTTCATCCCTGTCTATAACCAATCCTGCCAGCCTGATACCCTGTATGGTTAACGGGTAATTCACCAAACCTTCCGTATCGCCCGTTCTTACATTGAATTTAATGAGATCACTTTTGGGTATGGCAATGAGCGCCGCGTTATACTCATAAAATATTTCCATCCGGTGCAATAATACATGCCCTATAAATCTTAACCTGTCTTCTAAGAAATTATCATACAAATTTTCATGAATGATGGAATGCTCCAGCCCTTTCCGTTTTAAATCGGCTACCATTTCATGCACGTTGGACGATGTAGCCGGGAAACGGAAGGAACCCGTATCCCCAATGATGCCGGCGTACAGGCAGGCCGCAACATCTTCACTAATCAGTCCGTCATTACCCGAAGCCTTAATAAAGTCATATACCATCTCCGAAGTGGAGCTTTTAGCCGTGAGGCTAACGCCATAATCAAAAGCCGCTGTTTCCGGCTGCTCATGATGGTCAATCAAAATCTTAATACAATTAAGCGCTGAAAGCTTTGCCGCCATGTGCTTTGTACGGTATAAAGCATTAAAGTCAAGACAAAACACCCACTCTGCCGCTTCCAAAGCAGCATTACCCTTTTCCCTGGCAGCTTCAAAATCAATCACTTTTTTTGAACCGGGCATCCATTTCAAAAAGTCGGGCCAATTGGTAGGTGAAATAACCGTAACCTCATGCCCCATCTGAGCCAATACTCCTGCAAGCGCTAAAGAAGAACCCATAGCATCAGGATCAGGCTTCTGATGCATGGTAACAACTATTTTACGCGGCGTATGTAATAATGGATAAATCTCCTGGATGGGTTTCATACAAAGCCGCAAAAATCAATTATAATATGCATTCAGTCAAATCTTTTTTCCCGGAATGGAGATCAGTATTAACAAATGTTGAAGCTTTCTCTCCGTTTTGAACAGGCTAAACCATTACCTTTGCTGCCCTAAAGAAAAAATATGAGCAATATTACTTTTACCATGATCAAGCCGGATGCTTTTGCAAACGGACATACAGGAGCTATCATAGACAAAATTATTAAGGCCGGATTTCGCATTGTGGCTTTAAAGCTTACCTCACTTTCTGCCGGAAAAGCCGGGGAATTTTATGCCATTCATAAGGAACGGCCTTTTTATGGTGAGCTGGTGGAGTTCATGAGCAGCGGACCACTTGTTGCTGCTATTCTTGAAAAGCATAATGCCGTGGAAGATTTTCGCAAACTGATCGGCGCAACCGATCCCGCAAAGGCCGATGCCGGCACCATCCGCCAGCTTTTTGCTGAAAATGTAGGGAGAAACGCTATTCACGGAAGCGACAGCAATGAAAATGCGCAGATAGAAGGCAGCTTTTTCTTTAGCAACCTCGAAAAATACTAAGTGTAACAACTTACCGGATGGTTTTATTTGATAAATAAATAAAAAATATTTCTTTTTTTAAGAGTTTGGCATAATCTTAGCGATATCAATTACATCTTTCTCAAGGGTTTAGGGTTGAAACTAAAGGGGGCTCATTTCCATGAGCCTCAATTTTTTATAGCCGCCCAAACCATTCACTTTCACTTTATAAGTCTTCCACTACCGCTTCGTTTCCGTACATCTGGCTTTTATACTGCAGGGAGGGTGAAGAAAGGAACGGACCAATACCCAATGTTTCCCATTTTTTGTCAACCGCTGCTATCGTGGCATCATCGGCAACGATAATATTGGGCCAATCGCGGTCAAAACCATCCCACTCTTTGGTCTTCCGTGTGCCGTCAAGCCCTAAACAGGCAAATATTTTCCCCGGCTCAGCGGCTGCAGCCTGCTCAAAAAGGATATTATCTCTTTTAGGATCCAGGTTATTGAAAAACCGCCACAGGGCTACCGGCAAATTACCCGGATCAACGCTATATTCCACATATAAGATCATTTTAATATTTTCTATGCCCGGCACTGTTGAACAAATTTGCCGGTGCAGCTCTCTTACATGCCCGGTTTTGTTTTTTTTAACTGCAATGATCAGGCATGGAATATCCAGTTCCGGTAAATCAATATTCACGCCTGCTATTTCAGGGAAATGATCCAAAAAGTTTTTTTGCTGAAGTTTTTGCGCTGCAGGTTGCAATTGGTATTGCTTATCTGTTTCCTCTTCGAACTTGCGGGTGCCATCAATACACATTTTTCCGCCAAAGCCCATTTTACTGCAGCTATGATCCAGCACATCCATAGGACCGGTAGCAAAAAAAACATCCCTCGATACGTCAAGATTCTTATATACCTGCTGTGCCAGGCCCTTATAATCCTGTATGTTAGCCAGCTCATCGGCTATAACGAGTATTTTATTGAACATCATTTGCCCGGCGCCCCACATGGCATACATTACTTTCTGCCCCTGTCCTGCGAACTCCTTTTTTATTTTGGCAATAACGAGGTTGTGAAAAACTCCCTCTACCGGCATTTCCATATCTATGATCTCGGGCACCATGGTCATTTTAATGGGCGCAAGAAAAATCCTTTCGGTGGCTTTGCCAAGCCAGGCGTCTTCCTGGGGTGGTATGCCTACTATAGTAGCGGGGTATACCGGATTTTTTTTATGGGTGATGCAGGTAACGTGAAAACGCGGGTACCAGTCGGGGAGCGAATAGTAGCCCGTATGATCGCCAAAAGGACCTTCCCATATTAATTCATCGGACGGATCAACATAACCCTCAATTATAAAATCTGCATCGGCAGGCACTTCCAGCTCAGGCTGGGTAAGACATTTTACCAGCTCTACTTTTTTCTTCCGTAAAAATCCCGCCAGCATATATTCATCTACATTTTCAGGCAGCGGGGCGGTAGCGGAATAAGCATATACCGGGTCTCCGCCCAGGGCAACGGCAACGGGCATGCGCTTTCCGGCCTGCTTATACCCATTGTAATGTTTTGCCGATACTTTATGCTTATGCCAGTGCATGCCGGTAAGGGTTGGACCAAATACCTGCATGCGGTACATGCCCACATTCCGGATCCCTGTTTGCAGGTCTTTGGTATGAATAACGGGTAATGTAATAAACGGCCCGCCATCTTTGGGCCAACAGGTAATAACAGGCAATTTTCCAAGATCGGGATTTTGCATTACTACTTCCTGGCAGGCGCCCCGCCCGCTTTTTACCTTAGGCATCCACGATGCAAACTGGCTGAGCTTGGGCAGCAGGTTGAGCTTATCTAATATACTTTCTTTGGGTTTGGTAAGCAGCTTAAACAAACTTTCAATTTCCCCGGCAATATCATCAAGGCGGTTTACGCCAAGAGCCATACACATTCTTTTTTCACTGCCGTAGGCATTCATCAGCACCGGAAAACCTGCCTGTCGGCTGGCAGGATCATAACCCGTATTTTCAAACAGCAATGCTTTACCGCCATTCCCGCTTTTGCTGACGCGGTCTGTAATTTCTGCCATTTCCAGCTTTGGATCCACATACGCTGTTATTCTTAACAGCTCTCCTGCCCTTTCTAATGCATCAATAAATTCCTGCTGATTTTTATACGCCATGGTGCCGATTATTTTGCTTCAAAGATAAAGCATGTGCAGGCATTGGCGGTTTATTAAACAACTGCCGGTTCACGCCAAAAAAAATCCCACTGGGAACAGCGGGATCTAAAACCAAAACATGAGAAACTAACCTTTTAGATAATTTGAAATTTGAGATTTGAAATTTGAGATTGGTGCTGAATTCATTTCCAATCCTGTTAATTCGCCTGGCCCACCCTGTTGATCTCTTCCGACACACCTGTTGCCCTTTTGCGCGATGGCGCTATCGTATTTTTTCCAAAACGCCAGGTAAAGCTTGCCGTAACCTGGCGGGTGTCCCAGCGGTTCTTTACCGTTACATCCACATCTCCGTACTTCATATACCCGCCAAATTTTTGCCAGCCAAAAGGATCGCGGAAATTGAGCCGTACCGTTGATTTTCCCTTCATAATATTTTTTTGCAGGCCTATGGTCATCTGGTACATTTCATTCATTACCAGTAAGCCATTCAAGCCTTCCGACCGGTAAAAGCCACTTAGCTCCGCCGAAAACCCCTCAGCCAAAGTGAAGCTGTTGGTAAGGTTTATCATATACGCCGTATTAGAGGCGTCAATAGGCGTTCCGTTATATATTCCTTTATACTGATTGTTATACAGGTTTGCAAAAACATTGGTGCTGAACCATGGCGCCCATTTAAAGGGGGCGGTAACGGCCAGTCCTATATTGCGGAATTCGGATACATTTTCGGTAGTTTGAAATGTAGTCTTCTCATCCGTATTTTGCCGCAATATCTGTGATATCACATCTGTTGTTTTGCTGTAATTAAGCGTAGTGATGAATTTACTTTTAAAGGAATGGCTCAGCTCGATATTATGGCTGAACTGCGGCAGCAGGTAGGGATTGCCCTTTTGATAGGTTAATGAATCGAGAAAATAAATGAAAGGATTCAAATCCTGGTAATTCGGCCGGTTCACCCTGCGGCTATACGACAACGTGAGCTGGTTATCCTTATTTACTGCGTAGCTTACAAATGCCGTTGGAAATAAATTGGTATAATGTCTTTTAAAAGCAGAATCATTCGTTACCTGGTACCCTTTTGTATTGGTGTTCTCTGCTCTTAACCCTGCCTGTACACTCCATTTTTCACTCAGCTTCTTATTTACGTTGATATATGCCGCATTGATATTTTCCTCGTAAATAAAATGATTGGAGCGAAAATCTTTTGCCCATTCTTCACCATCATAGCGGGTGTAATCAACGATATTATTGTTTTTAACGTAATTTGCTTTTATACCGGTTTCGATCCTGAAATTATTTTTAAGCGGATGCACATAATCCGATTTAAAAGAATAGATATCAATATTGGAAGGAAGATGTCCCTTCAGCAGTACAGGATCGCCCATGGTGTTGCCCCACTTATCCGTTACGTTTGTGGTTAACAGCATATTGGAAACATTATCATATTTCACATAGTCTATGTCTATGGTAAATTCCCTGCCCAAACTGTCGAAGCTGTGCTTATAGTTGATATTTCCGGTATAGTTCCTGAACTTAATGTTATTGTCTGCAGTGGAATACAGCCCTGATTGCAGGCTGCCGTTGGGGTTGTAAATATTAGATATGGTGGAAGGGGTGAAATCTCCAAAAAAGCCAAACCCCGTAAATACCACACCCAGTACATTTTTATCGTTGATGTAGTAGTCGGCGCCCAGCTTAACACTATGATTATCGCCCTTTCCGGTAAAATCGGTACCCAATACCGCTGAAGCGTTTAAGGTTCCGTCTTCATTATAGAACTTCCGCGAAATGGTGAGTTCATTTCTGCGTTTATTGAAGTTGGGATTATAATTGCCAAACAGGTTGATCTTATTTTTCCTGTAATTAAAATTCAGGCTGTGCTGCGATTTGGGCTGCACATATACATTACCGTCTTTTGGAAAAAATCCTGCAGTGGCGCCTGTCATTATGCTCCCGTTCAGCCCCATCTTCAAACTCTTTTTTGTTTTAATATTGATGATCCCTGAATTGCCTGCCGCATCGTATTTTGAAGAGGGGTTGCTCATGATCTCTATCTGGTCTATAGCGGAAGCGGGGGTATTCTTAAGCAAATTGGCCAGATCGGCTGCAGAAAGATAAGTGGGCTTACCATCCATCATTACCGTTACGCCGCCCTTTCCTTTCAGGCTGATGTTTCCATCATTATCTACCGTTATGCCCGGCGATTTTTCCAGCACTTCCATGGCGGTTGCCCCGGCATTGGTAGGAGCCGCATCTACATTTACTACCAGCTTGTCTATCTTTTGTTCGATCAGCGGCTTTTTCGCGGTTATTACCACGGCTTTCATATCCCTGCTTTGCACTGTCAGGTCTGTAATACCGGTTTGAACCGCATCTCCTGCCGAAACAACAGCAAAAGGAGCCGTATATTTATTTTCGAACCCCACGGCGCTTATCAGCATTAAAAACTTACCTGCCCCGGGTGCGGCCAGCTCAAATTTTCCATTCTTATCTGTTACTTCAATTTTAATAACAGCGGAATCCTTAGCCGCTAAAAGTGTTACCGTGGCAGCTTCAATACCTTTTCCATCATTTTTAACCGTGCCTGTTATTTTTGAAACAGCTTGTGTTTGTGCCTGTAGTAGGATGCTGAAGCAGCTTACTGCGCACAGCAGAAATATTTTTTTCATTGCAGTTTTTATTTTCTTGTAAACAATTACAAGACAAACCTATGGTACTTTGCAATGCATAGTACATAGTTTTACAATGAATGGCTTAAATCAATGATATTTGGTAATGCATAGTACTATCAAGATAAGTTGACGGATAGCAGAAAAATTATGCACCGGCTTACTAATATCTCCGCGTTCATTCGTGTATTAGTGGCATTCTAAGCTTTTGCAGGAATGGCTGAACCTGTATTCCTCTTTGCATAGAAGAAAAGGGCTATTCCGGCTATGATCATCAATGTAGAGATGATTTCGGCCTGTGTAGGATGAAATCCGAGAAGGTCATACTTAGTATTTACACGGATTTTTTCGATGAAAAATCGCTCCAACCCATTCAATACTAAGTAAATGGCGAACATTTGACCCGGAATGGTTATTTTTTTCCGTAAAGCCATCAGCACCAAAAATAAAATCAGGCAGATAATGATCTCATAAAATGGCGTGGGGAAAACAGGTACGGGCAGGGCGTTGCAATGGTCGCCTTCACAGCCAGCTATTTGAAATCCCTGTTCATTTACGTTATGGGGATAAGGATATGCCACCGTCCATGTGGGAAGAAAAGACGGCGCTTTTACAGGTATGCGTGGTATGCTGTCTGTTCCAAATTCGCTCAGGTATATTGTTTTATGGGTGTTGAGCGCCTTTTCAAAATCTCCCGGGCCCGCTTCTATAGCTTTACCTGAAGCGCTGGTAACATACGCGCTGTTTAATATCCCCCAATCGCCATCACCGCTAACCTGGCAACCAATTCTCCCCAGGGCATAGGCCAACATCAGGGTAGGAGCAGCGGCATCTACCAGGTGCCGGATGCTGATCTTCTTTTTGCGGGCATACCATAAAATTGCAATGGTAGCGCAAATTAAACCACCGTAAAAGGTAAGTCCGCTCGGCGATAATAAATTCTCAATAGGGTTCTGTATGAACCTGTCCCAGTTTTCAAAGTTATCAAACAGCTTGGCGCCGATAAATCCAAAAATAGCGGCATATATAGTTATATCGCCCACTCTTTCGTGCGGCCATATCCGTATTTTCCGCTTCTCGGGCTTCGCAAGCTTTTGCTTTGCTTTTTCGCGATACTTTAAACCTGCAAAAACCAATGCCAGTATAATACCGCCACCCCAGCTTCCCTTGGCCGAAAAAATATACTCCTGCGGAGGTATCTGATCGCTGTTAAGAAATATACCAAAGGCCTTATAGCCTACCAGGAAACCTAATAAAGCATTCATTAATAATTCCTGCAGGGAAGCGGGCTTTCCTATAATAATATTTTCTTCAACCGGGAACAACAGCCCTTCTCTTTCTTTTCGCTTAAGCTCTTTGGCCAGCACCATAGCAGAAAGGATAAAAGCGATCGCAACAAAAAAACCGAAAGCATTTACAAATTTTGTCCACGCCCACGGCTCCGTTCCAAAAGTATCTTTAATAAAAAAATATAGATTGGGATACATGCTTTGCCATTAGATTTATAAGGCACAATGTTAGTTTAAAAATATGGATTGAAATAAAATAAGCCTGATATTTTAAACCCACATCGGGTTTCACGCAAAGCCCGCAAAGGAAAAAGACGACGGAAAGAAAAACATACATGAAGAACCGGATATGCAGGCATTATAACAAAGCATTATATTTCTCCCATGCTAAACAGCACAAAAAATCCCGTTCCTAGGGAACGGGACAGTACAGGTAAATGAAATAATTTAATTGCAGTATTCTTCAAAAGCTGCGATAAGATTACTGGCTATCAATTGAGCAGGCCTGCCTTCTATTTGGTGACGTTCAATAAAATGCACCAACTGACCATCTTTAAAAAGCGCTATTGCGGGAGACGATGGCGGGTAAGGCAACAGGTGCTCTCTTAATGTTTTAACCGCGTCAATATCGAAACCTGCAAAACTGGTGGTAAGCTGGTCGGGCTTTTTGGCTGCATTGGCTACTGCCATCAATACACCCGGTCTTGCGCTCCCTGCAGAACAACCACATACAGAGTTGATCATTACCAGCGTTGTGCCTTTGAGCTGCAAAGCCTGCTCTACTTCCTGGGGAGTTAACAGCTCATTGAAACCATTATCGGTTAACTCCTCCTTCATTGGTATTACAATTTCTTCGGGATACATTGCTTTAATATTTTAGTTGATTAATTTTCAGTGTTGCAAAGTTAGGCAAATCTTTCTTCATTAAATGAAGCGACATATTGTCATTAAATATAATAAAATAGAGACAGAATGTCTTACTAAATTTATTTTAAGTGCCATTTACTGCAAATAGTTCATCTTTTTACGGGTGGAACACTGTTTGATCATTGTCTGTTGTATAAACAAAAATTAATAACGATTAAAATAACAAACTATGACACTCGTAAAAGTAAACGGATCCCCGGCAAAAAAAGCATACGGCAGCTTCCTGGATGAATGGCTGAATGAATGGACAAACCTGGGTAAAGACGACAACGCGGTTCAATACAACAGCGTGCCCGTAAATATTCATGAAACCAATGAAGCCTATCACCTTGAGCTCAATGCACCCGGATTAAAAAAAGAAGACATTAAACTTAAAGTTGAAAATGGTTTACTGACCATTTCCTATGAACAAAAAGAAGAAACCAAAAGCGATGATTACAAAACAGTGCGCAGGGAATTTAAGTACAAAAGCTTTAAACGGAGTTTTACCATAAGTGATAAAATTGATTCCGATAATATTCAGGGTAAATATGAAGATGGTATATTAAAAGTGCTTTTACCTAAGAAAGCGGAAGCGCAGGCTGTTACCAAGCAGATAGATATTCAGTAAATGATAGTTTCGGATTTTGTTATACAGAATAATGTACGCATTGGTTTTGAAGCAGGCTGGCTCTTTGTAGTCAGCCTTTTTTTGAAAACATTAACATTCAGGTGTTTATTATATTCCTGCCCTGTGCGATTATGCACTGTACTTTGAGTGATGTATGAAATAAAGCATTAAATTTGCGCTACTTAATTTTTTAACCCTCTAAAAAACCAGCAAATTGATCAATAATAAGTTTGCGTTCATCTTGGTTTTATTGATAGGTTTTGCTCTCCCGTCATTTTCACAGGTCATAGATTCGCTGAAAACAGACACGGCTAAATCCGATACTATTTTTCGCACTATTCCCCAGGAAGATTCGGTATTGAGAATAAGGAACCTGAACCCTTATATTACCCTGCATGTGGATTCCACCCTGCAATATAAGCTGGATATAAACAAAGATCAATCGCAGTATTACTGGTTCCTGAAAAATTCTCCGGTGGGACTTAAGATTGAGCGAAACAGCGGACTCTTAACCTTCAAGGCTGAAAAGGCATTCTTCCTTTCCGGCAGGCTCAAATACGATTTGGATTACAAGGTAGATCTGGGTGTGCAGAACTTGGATGACCCTAAAGATAAAATAGATACTTCTTTTACTCTGCTGTTTTTTAATACAGAGATCATTCCTTCTAAAATAAAACCGAGCGTTAACAACATATTGTATGTAGATGAGGGTGACAGTGTTAGCTTTAAAGTGCAGTGTGAAGACGGGAATTTCCCTATCGAAAATATTACGATGACCAGTAATTACCCGATTAAAACCATTGGAACCGTAACCAAATGCGGAGATGATTTTAAATGGTCGCCGCCGTTTGGCTTTGTTAAGCCATCCGATAAAGACAAGCAAAAAGAAGTGATCGTTAATTTTGTGGGGGCCAATAAATTTAATGTGCGGGATACGGCAACCATCCGGATCGTAGTGAAAGAAAATATCAATTACCCGCAAAAGGTACTCGAATACAATGAGATCGTAAGAAGTATCCAGGCCTATTCTAACCGCCTGAAAGCCACTTTTATGGAGTTGGATAAAAAGATAAAATCAACCCGCGGCGCCCGCACTACCTTTGATCTTACCTCAGCGGCTTCTTCGCTGGGAGGAACCGTATTTTCATCTTTACCAACAGACGGACAAAAAACTGCCGGTAAAATATTACCCAGTGTTGGCGTGGCGATGGTGCCGGTAAAAGAATCGGTATCGCCTGTTAAAAAAGAGGAACAAAATTCTGCAACGCTTGTACGTAACAGCATTAAACGCTTAGACTACCTGCTCCAGAATAACGTGCTGGTAGGTGAAAAAGATCCGGAACTGATTAATAAAAGCCAAAAGCTAAGGGAGGAATTAAAGCAGATCCAATTACAATTGATAGAGGTTCCTGTTGTTGAATTTGGCGATTCACCTGAAGAGCTGGATAAGTATTTCAATAACCCGAAAGTGGCTAAAAAATACCGCATGAGAAAATCATAGCATATGCAGAGAGGTGTCGGCTATCAGCAGTCAGGTATCAGTGGGATACTACTAACGATAGGTTTGAATACTTAAATGGCGAGATGTCAGTTGAAGGATTTGAAATTTGAAATTTAATACCTGCCCGTCCGGCAGGCGGGTTTGAGATTGCATTCCGCTTCAGATTTTTTTAGTTTACGGTTTATTGTTTGTGGTTTATGGTTGCCACATCCGCTTCGGATTTCGAGCTTTGTGCTTCGGATTTATTAGCTATCAGGATGTACGCTTCAACGTAACTATAAACCATAAACTATCAAACTACAAACTTCAATTCAGCTTCACCTCCAATACTTTCGGCCACAGCTTGCCGGTAACAAACATCCTGCTGGTTGCAGCATCCCATGCCACACCATTCAGCACTGCGCCTTCCTGCACGGCTTCTTTATCATAATTAATATTCGCGAACCTTTTAAGCGCATCTGTAAAGTCAAGTATGCCTGCTACCCATCCTGAAGAAGGATCTATTTTCAGGATATAGTTTGTTTCCCATTGATTCGCATATACGTAACCGTTTATATATTCCAGCTCATTGAGATTGTTTACCGGGCCAAGGTGGTTGTATACGGATACGATCTTCATCAGCTTAAAATCACCGGGCCGAACGAAATATAATTTATCCGTACCGTCGCTTATGATCAGGTGGGTACTATCGTGCGTAAGCCCCCAGCCCTCCCTGTTCCAGTATACCGTTCTTACCTTTTTTAGATCCTTAAGACTATACACCAGCACAATATGGTCCTGCCAGGTTAGCTGGTAAAGGGTGTCGTTTAAAATAGTAATGCCCTCACCAAACAGATCAGGGTCTATATCAATCTTTTTTTGAATGTTCCCGGTTTTGTAATCTACTTTACGCAGGGTAGAAGCCTTTTTTTGTCCTGTGCCTTCATACAAATGATCGTTGTGAAACACAAGCCCCTGCGTAAACGCCGTTGTATCGTGGGGATAGATATTCAGTAAGGTGTAACTCACGGGTGAGGGCGGAGGGATATTGTTTACAGGAACATCTACCCCCGAGCCGGAGGAACTGCTATTGTTACATGACCAGAACAAAGCCATACAAAAAACGAAAAGGGATGTTTTTTTTATCATATCATAACCAATTGCTGCAAAAATAAAGTTTTGAGCATGATGTGTGGTGGATAACCCATATTTTTAACCGTCAATTACCAGCAAACCATCGAAAACCATCGCGGTAAAGTTGTATATGCTGCAAATATTAGATTACTTTGCCCCACAGCGCACGCCACAAATACAGGCTAAGCCTGATCCAATTCCTCCTGATCTGCCATTACCTGTTCATCCTCTGTAAAAACCGAAAGATACGGATAAGCATAGTCCTTTGCCCTTGCCGGTACGGCTATTGCCTTTAAATTTAATATCACCTTGAAAAGCTGATCATAAAAAATCAGCTCATGAAATTTTTTCTGTTTACCCTCATCGTTTGCTGCAGTTCCCTGCTGGTTAGCGGCCAGCGCAACTGTGCAACAAATGAATACTGGCAAAGCCAGTTGAATAATGATCCCGCATTACGGCTGCGGTATAATCAAATAGAGAACGCGGCAAAGCTGCGCCCCTTCGTTTCAAAAAAGGAGCAGGACGCCGGCGTGGCAGATATGCCCGTTATTACCATTCCTGTTGTAATACACATCTTATATAATACTCCCGCACAAAACATCACTGACGCGCAGGTACTGTCGCAACTGAATATATTGAATAACGATTTCCGGAAACAGAATGCCGATACCGCACAGATCCCACTTGCATTTGCTTCTTTTGCCGCCGATTGCAGCATACAGTTTGAACTGGCAAAAACAGATCCCGAAGGCCGGGCAACAACAGGGATCGTTCGAAAAAGAACAGACCGCTTATCCTGGCAGCAGGATGATAAAATGAAATTTTCGGCATCGGATGGAAATGATGCATGGGACAGCCGTTATTATCTTAACATATGGGTATGCAATCTTACCAAAAGCTTATTGGGTTATGCTACTTTTCCCGGCGCTTCGCCGGAAAAGGACGGCGTGGTTATTCGCACAGATGTATTTGGCCTTTCGGGCAATAATAATACCGCCTACAACAAAGGCAGAACCACCACGCACGAGGTGGGGCACTGGCTTAACCTGAAACATCTTTGGGGAGATACGGATTGCGGCGATGACGGTGTGGATGATACGCCGCCCCAAAAAACATACAACAGCGGCTGCCCTTCCTTTCCGCAAATTACCGCCAACAGTTGCAACCCGCTTTCTTCGGGAGATATGTTCATGAACTTCATGGATTTTTCGGATGATGCCTGCTTGCATATGTTCACACCGGGACAAAAACAAAAAATACATGACCTGTTCGCTGTATCTGCCCCCCGGGAAAGCCTGCTGCACTCCGCCGCTTTAAGCAAACCCTGGAATACCAGCGCTTCACCCGAACCGCAACCAACAGATGCCAGTCCGCGTTTGAGCATATTTCCCAACCCCGCTTCATCGGTTATTACACTCCGGTTCAATGATGAGGAGCAAACTGCACCCGGAACCTACCGCATTTACGATGCTACAGGAAGATCCGTTCTTGAAGGCAATAATACTGCGGGAAGAATGGTTTCCATCAACACCTTAAAAGCAGGGATATATCTAATAAAATTACAGCGCAGCGGGCAGGTGCTGACAGCAAAATTTGTTAAGCAATAGTATTTTTTAATGCAGCGACAGTGCTGTGTTAATGGTGAAAAGTGAATGGTGAATTACATTCCCCATTGCCTGTTCATGTTTAACTGCTCACTTTTACGATAACATACAGTCATAATTTGCTTGACGTAACGCTATTTATGTATTATTTAAGCACGGGTATGAAGATGCGAATAGTGTCTTTCGCTCCGTTTACATTTTCATCAACATAGATCAGGTCAACACCATCTCTGCTTTTCCGTTCTAATGTTTTCTTAACAGCAGATAATATGGCTTTTTGCACGTCCGGAGCGGGCTTCCCTTTCTGAGTAGCAGTAGCTGATCCGTTAGCCGGTATTTCTGTTCCGGATTTTACCGTTTTATCCTTTTCAGCCTGCCCGGGATTATCCCCGCTTTTTACCGGTGGCAACGGCTTCTTTTCAGCAGCAACGGCTGTCACCGAATCCGCTTTCTTCTCTGTTAGGGCATTCGAAGATTTAGCAGCTTCATTGTTATCTGTTTTATCAGCCGGCTTTATAACAAAAGGCAGGTACTTTACCGTTTCATTATTGTCTGCATCTTTTTTTGTGGCAGTATGAGCCGTCTGCCTGGTTTCGGCATCATTGCGTTTCGTAATTACTTCTTTTACCACAAAAGGTTCCTGCTCCTTTGCCGCGGCCAATACACCGCTATCCCTTTTTTGCGCTGCTGCAGGTACGCCAACGTTTTCTGTTTTAGCCCCAGCATTAACGGGTTCCGTAACTTCCTTTACTACAAACGGCTCATATTGCTTTTGTGTGTTTGCTGCAACGGTCTTATCGCCTTTCTGAACCGCTCCGGTTGCAGCCAGCTTTTCCGCTTCAGCGGAGTTTGTTTTTTCTATTTCCCGTACAACAAAAGTTTCGTTCTTTTTAGTTTCCGATTCTGCAATACTTGTTTTAATCTCCTCCTGCAGCACCGCAGACGCAACGGGCTCAGCGGGCTTGTTATTGTCTGTACTAACGCTTACCGGTACTGCAGGTGCCGCACCGGTAATGGAAGATTCCCCAGTATCGTTATTCACGGGCGCCGTTTTTTTATCAACAATTACAAGCTGTTGCCGTATAGAGGGATCATTTACCACACCGGCAAGCATAGCCGAAAACGGATCATCACTGATAACGCCCGGCAGCGGAGCAATGTTTGCCTTTACTTCCATATGCTGTTCCACAACCTTTCCCGTTAGCGTACCTTTTTGGTCAAGATGCAATAACTGCACTCCTGCCACACCCGCATCTTTCAATATAAAGCCGAGGTCTGTGTCATTAACCGTACAATTAAAGCGCCATTCGGATATTTTTGCTCCCGGGAAACCTATTATAAGCTCATATGTGTTTTTTGTAAGCCCGGGAAGGAGTAAATAGCCGTTTCCGGAAGAAGTAAACGTTTCTGAGCCTATACGGCTATAAAAGGATTGGTGGTTCTGCGATTGTATGTATATATAATACTGCTCCTGGCTAAAACCATTTTTAACCAGTACAAAGAACATAAAAATAAAAACTAGTTTCCGCAGTACGTTCATGCAAACTATAGATTTTCTTACGCCGGCGCGCTTTGCGTTATCCTTAAACAGCTAACAAAACTACTGCAAAAGATGAAATAGCTGCCATTCATGTAAAAAAAACATTATTTCCTGTATATGCAGGAATTTTACAGCTTTAATAAATCGTAATAAATGTTAGTATTATTGTGTTATAATGTGTGTAATGTAAATTGTTAGCATAATACCCGGACTAACCATCGTTAATCCGGCATTTTACAGCATTGCATATATAAAAGGTATGTTATTTGAATTCATTTCTGTTATTAAATCGTTTTTAACGTGAAAAAATTATCAGGCTTACTATTGATTGCCGTTTTCCCGGCCCTACTGTATGCGCAAACGGTTCCCGGCACCAATACCTCACCCGGCATTTACCGGGCGGCACCCGAAAAGTTAACTAACCTGGTGCACACCAAGCTGGAGGCCAGGTTCGATTATGAAAAGGCTTACATGTATGGCAAAGTGTGGATTACCTTAGAACCTCATTTTTACAGCACGGATTCGGTGGTATTAGATGCCAAGGGAATGGAGATAAAAGCCGTTGCCATAGTGCAGCGCACTGCTACGAAACCTTTAAAATATACATACGATGGCCTGCAGATCAATATCAGGCTGGATAAAACATACGGCAAAGGAGAAGAATATAAAATTTATATTGATTATACGGCAAAGCCCAATGAGCTGGCTAAAGGTGGCAGCGAAGCTATAAAAGATGACAAGGGGTTGTACTTTATCAACCCGCTGGGTGAAGAAAAAAACAAGCCTACTCAAATATGGACGCAGGGTGAAACAGAAAGCACTTCGGTTTGGTGCCCAACCATTGATAAGCCCAACCAAAAAAGTACGCAGGAATTTTTTCTTATTGTTCCATCAAAATATGTTACCCTCAGCAATGGTAAATTATTACAGCAGCAAAAGAATGCAGATGGCACCAGAACAGATTACTGGAAGATGGATCTTCCCCACGCTCCCTACCTGTTTTTTATAGGCATCGGCGATTACGCGGTTATCAAAGACCTCTATAAAGGAAAAGAAGTAAGCTATTATGTAGAAAAAGAGTACGCAGGTGTTGCCAAAAAAATCTTTGGTAATACACCGGAGATGATCGCATTTTTTGAAAAGATTACCGGCGTATCTTATCCCTGGCCAAAATACGCGCAAATGACTGCCAGGGATTATGTAAGCGGCGCTATGGAAAATACCACCGCCACACTGCACCAGGAGAGCGCACAGCAGGATTCGAGGCAGCTGCTTGATGGCAACGCATGGGAAAACACGATAGCGCATGAACTTTTTCATCACTGGTTTGGCGATTATGTTACCGCCAAAAGCTGGAGCAATCTTACCGTTAATGAGTCTTTCGCCAATTTTAGCCAGGTACTGTGGAATGAACACAAATACGGAAAGGACGCAGGAGATGCTGAAAACTATAAAAACATGCAGCAGTACCTCAGCAGCCCGGAAGATGCCAAGAAGCCATTGGTCCGTTTTCACTACAAAGACAGGGAGGATATGTTTGACCTGGTGAGCTACCAGAAGGGTGGAAGAATATTGAACATGCTGAGAAACTATTTAGGCGATGATGCTTTTTATAAAGGATTGAATGTATATCTTACCACGCATAAATTCAATAGTGCGGAAGCCCACCAGTTACGCCTTGCCTTAGAAGAAATAAGCGGACGCGATTTGAACTGGTTCTTTAACCAATGGTATTTTGGCAGCGGACATCCTAAGCTTACCATTGATTATTCGTACAACGACAGCAGCAAAACGGTTTCCGTACAGGTAAAGCAAACCCAGGCAGAGGCTGCGTTTATTTTACCGGTTGCTATTGATATATACAATGGAAAGGAAAAGAAACGTCATCCTGTTTGGGTTGATCAGAAAGACCAGACCTTCACGTTTACCGTGGCTGCCCAACCCGACCTCGTAAATTTTGACGGCGATAAAATACTGCTCTGCGAGAAAAAAGAAACAGGCAAATCGCTTGCCAACTATATACACCAATATACGGTTGCTGGTTCGTATGTTGACAGAAGGGAGGCCATAAGCGGATGCGCTGCTTTACAGGACAGCACAGCCGCAGTAGATCTGCTTAAAACCGCTTTAAGAGACAGGTACCTTGAATTGAGAATATTTGCCCTCCATTCGGCAGACCTGACAAAAGAAAACGTAAAACAGGCGCTTGAATCAACCATCTTTATTGTTGCCAAAGGCGATCCCGAACCTACAGTGAGGGCAGAAGCGCTAATGGCTTTAAGCCTGTATGATAAGCCGATCTACAAAGAACTGATACAAAGAAGCGTTAACGATTCGTCTTACAGCGTAGCGGGAGCCGCCCTCTTATCGCTGAACCAGTTAGATAAACCCGAATCTTATACTGAAGCAAAAAAATTAACCGCCACGAAAACGAAAGGGAAGCTGGCTGAAGCGATCAGCAACGTTTTTGCTGAAAACAGTAAAGTGGAAGACCTGGACTATGTATTAAACTGGTATAATGCTTTACCCTTTGGGCAGGCCAAAGTAGAGAACGCGAACATTGTGGCCTATTACGCCATACAGCTTCAGAATACGGAAGCCGTAAAAAAAGCAACGGATGCGCTTGTATTATTCCGCGACCAGATACCCGCTGCTTACCAGCAAGACATTTACCCTTTTGTAAATAACGTGCTGCTTAAAACCATAGCCAATCAAAAAACTGCCATGAAAAATGTTGCTGCCGATGCAGCAGCCATACAGGAGCAGGTTGATTACATCAACAGTAAAATCAAATAATACCTTTGAAACATCCGGTAATTTTAAGGAAATTTGTAAAGGGCATTCATTTAGTAACCTAAAAGTGATGGTATGGATAAGAAAATAAAAAAGCAGGAACCCAGTCCGGAAGATGATAAAGACTTCCCGGGATATCCGCATTATCCGCGTAAGGAAGATATTTACGAACAGGAAGACAGGGTGCCGCCCAATGATGAAAACAAAGAAAGCATGGATGCCGGACTTGATGTTCCCGGCTCAGAGCTGGATGATGAAAATGAGGCGATTCGTGAGGAGGATGAGGAAAATAATTACTACAGCCTGGGCGGCGATGAACATAACGACCTGGAAGAAAGCAAAGATGATTAATGGCTTTACGGTATAATCTTTCATCCCGACGGGGTCTTCACAGCCTGACAACTGCGTTAAGCGTGAGACCCCGGCGAATCGCTTAGCGCCAGGGTCTCATGGCTAACCCACAACGGCTTTTGATGAAGACCCCGGCGCGAAGCTAGCTACCACTAAAATATCCATTCTGTCTCAACAGCGTCTTCACAGCCAGACAGTTGTATGAAGAGCGAGAACCCGGCGAAGTTTCAGCGCTAGGGTCATAGCTTATCTTCCCGACGGGGTCTTCACAGCCTGGCAACTGTGTTAAGCGTGAGACCCCGGCGAATCGCTTAGCGCCAGGGTCTCATGGCTAACCCA
>CALMQS010000006.1 GCA_937871285.1 uncultured Sphingobacteriales bacterium
GTTTAATTTAAAAAAACAAAACTATATGTTTTGTCAGAATGACTTGAACTAAGGAACCTTAGGGTATATCTTATGTTTTGCTGACACGCAGCTCGGTTAATTTGGAATGCACCCTGAAACCGTAAATCCGAAGACAAATGCAGCCATAAACCATAAAACGATAAACTATAGATAAAAATCCAACAGACACTCATACCTGACCGCTGATAGCTCACCGCCCAATAAAATACATTTCCACTTACCTTTGCCCATTCAAAAATGAAGCGATAAACAAATGAAACTCTTTCCGGAATCGGCTTTGATGCAGTTGGAATTTGATAAAGTGAAAGCATTGCTTGCCGCACATTGCCAAACCGCTTATGCCAAAACCAGGGCGGAACAATTGCGTATTCATACCCGGCTTAGTTATATTGAACCTGAACTGAAGCAAACCCATGAGTACAAGCTGCTGCTGCAGACCGGTATTTATTTTCCCAATGATATGGTGCTGAATTTGGCCAATGAGCTAAAGCTGCTGGGTATACCCGGCGCTGTGTTAAATGAAGAACAGTTGATCAGCATACGCGGGCTGACGGAAAGCATGAAGCAGGTTTTTCACTGGTTTGATGCCGAAAGAAAGAGCGCTTACCCGTCATTGTTAAGTGTAGCTGCCGGCAGCTATTACGAAAAGGCCATCGTTGCGCTTATTAACGATGTGCTGGATGAATATGGCAATGTAAAAGATAATGCCTCAGCAGCGCTGGAAAAAATAAGGACGGGTTTGATTCGCAGGCGGGCGGAGCTGCGCCGCGTATTCGACAGGGTGGTAGCTAAATGGAATAAAAGCGGTTATGTATCGGATATAGAAGAAGCTTTTTTAAATGGCAGGAGGGTAGTAGCTGTTCATGCAGAATACAAGCGGCAGGTAAAAGGCATTTTGCTGGGAGAAAGCGATACACGCAAAACATCTTTTATTGAGCCGGAAGAAACCATTGAACTGAACAACGATGTATTTACACTGGAGCACGAAGAAAGCCGGGAAGTATACCGCATACTCAGGGAATTAACAAAGCAACTGTCTGTATATGCTCCTTTGCTAAAGGCGTATCATGTTATTGCCGGCGAGTATGATTTTATCAGGGGTAAAGCCAAATTAGCGATGGATATTGGTGGTAATTACCCCGTTGTGCATGACAGGGCGCAGGTGCAGCTTATCCAGGCATATCATCCTTTATTGTATCTCTATCACCAGCGATCGGGTAAGCCTGTGATACCGGTTTCGGTTACATTAGATGAAAAGAGCAGGATACTGGTAATATCGGGTCCTAATGCGGGCGGAAAAACGGTTACTTTAAAAACGGTGGGCTTGCTGCAAATGATGCTGCAGAGCGGGTTACTGGTGCCGGTGCAGCCCCATTCACAAATGGGCATATTCAAACAACTGATGATCCATATTGGCGATACGCAGAGCCTCGAGTTTGAATTGAGCACCTACAGCTCGCACTTAAAGAATATGAAGTATCTTATAGAAAACGCCAACGGTCGTACGTTGTTTTTTATTGATGAGCTGGGCAGTGGCAGCGATCCGCACTTGGGCGGCGCCTTTGCCGAGGTGATACTGGAAGAGCTGGCGAAAAAGCATGCTTTCGGTATTGTAACCACGCATTACCTGAATTTAAAAGTAATGGCCAATAAAACGCCGGGCATTATCAACGGGGCGATGGCCTTTGATGAAAAGCATTTATTACCCTTGTATAAGCTGATCATTGGTAAACCCGGAAGTTCCTATACTTTTTCGATCGCCGAAAGAATTGGTATGGAGCCGCAACTCATTGCCAGGGCTAAAACTATGGTGGCGGAAGATCATTTTAGCTTGGATAAGCTCCTGAACCGGGCAGAACAGGATGTACGGAGGCTGGAACAAAAGGAAAAGGAATTGAATGCGCTGCTGAAAGATAATGAACGGCTGAAAAAAGAGATGGAGCAAACCATGCAGCAGGAAAAACACCGCCAGCAGGTGGAATTGCTGAAACAGCAGAACAAAATAAATGAAGAACGGATTGCTTACCTGAAAGACATGGAACGAAAGCTGAAGCAAATTGTTTTTGACTGGCGCAGGATGGAAAGCCAGGAAGATAAATCGGCTTTGATGAAGCAACTGCATGCCATGCTGTTTAAGCAAAAGGAAAAACAGGTAAAGGAAAAGGCGAAGAAGAAATTTGATTCGAAATATATAGAAACGGGAGGAGAAGTTAAAGCCGGACAAAAAGTGAGAATGCTTCAGAATAACCAGGTAGGTACAGTAAAAGAAATACGCGATAAAAAAGCGATCGTGCAGTTAGGCGTTATTCCCATTACGGTTGAACTGAAGAATTTGGTTGTGGTGCGGGAGAAGGAGGAGGGGTGAGGGAAAAGTGAGAAGTGAGAAGTGAGAAGGTAGACCTGAGATGCTTACATTCATCGTCTGTCGTTTCACGTTTCACGAGAAGTGTTAAGTTGAGTAGTTGTAAAAAAAAGAGTACCAGGTCTATTGTTAGTAATTTTTGGCTCATGGCTTGACGGCTCATATCCCCTGATTGATCATGCCTGGCACCTGTTAAACCACTAATAATAAACCACAAATATTCTATTTATCTTTAAGCTTCAAGCAATAACAGGTGCTGAACATTTTTTCCAAACCCTGTAACCTGTCCGATTTTTTATGAAAAAAAACTGGTTAATTGTTTTAGCCGTTATCGTAGTGCTGTGGGTACTGCTGTTTGCGCTGTCTACCGGTAATGTGCACGATAAACAACCTGTACGGCATGGTGTGGTTGATTTGCGTGGGGAAGACATAGGTTCGGAAAACATTTCTTTAACCGGGGAGTGGAAGTTTTACTGGAATCAGTTGCTCACTCCCCGGGATACACCGGAACAGGGCGGGTATGCCCGGTTTCCCGCGCTGTGGAACCAGGTAATAGTTAACGGAAAAGCGCTGCCTTCCACCGGATACGCCACATACGAGCTTATTATACTTCTTTCGCGGGGCATTCCGCCAACAGGATTGCGGATACCCGATATGTACAGCAGCTATCGTTTATACATAAATGATAGTATGGCTGTTGAAAACGGGAAGCCTGCCATAACAAAAGAAGATGCCCGGCCCTTCTGGGCCGAACGGATCGTTGTGCTTCCTCAAAATACAGATACCGTGCGCCTGCTGCTGCAGGTTGCTAATTTCTGGCATTCCAAGGGCGGCCCGCATAAAACCATTGTGCTGGGGAATCTAACTAAAATCGTAAAGCAAAACAGAATAGACTGGGGCTTAGACGCCGTTACAACAGGCTTTATGCTCATGAGCGGTTTTCTTTTTTTTGGGCTATACCTGTTTGCGCAAAATGATAAGCCTATTTTATATTTTGCCTTGTTTTGCTTTGCATATAGCTACCGCATTCTGGGCACCGGTCCTTATTTGTTATTTTCTGTTTTTCCGGAAGTGAACTGGTTCCTGGCGCTGAGAATAGAATATTTGTCGCTGGTGGTGGCCTGCGCTTTTCTCTTTCAGTATATCCGATATCTCTATCCCGAAGAAGCAAACAAAGTGCTGGTAAGAACGCTGTTATGGGTAAGCACACTGTATAGTATAATAATCCTTATAGCGCCTGTACGTTTGTTCAGCAGCGTTATGCCATTGTATTTGATTGTTTTATTTTTTTACTTAGGCTATGCCTTTTATATTTTCATAACAGCGTATATACATAAACGTAATAGCTCCGACTTTGCGCTTCTAAGCGCCTGTATCGCTTTTGTATTGTTTCTTTCCCTGAACCTGCATTATTTTAAGCTGGCCCCTGTTCTGAAAGTCATGATTTGTTCGGGGTATATTCTTTTCCTTTTTTTGCAGGCTATTATACTTTCTTCACGCTTTGCGTATACCCTCAGCTACTCAGCGGCGCAGGCGCAATTGGGTGTAACGGCGAAATCCGAATTCCTTTCTACCATGTCGCATGAAATAAGGACGCCCCTGAATGCCATTGTGGGGCTGGTTCATATTTTGCTTAAAGGAAAGCCGTCAATAACCCAAAAAGATACATTAGAAGTGATCTTATTTTCTGCCAACAACCTGCTGGTGCTGGTGAATGATATTCTGGATTACAGCAAACTGGAAGCGGAGAAAATGCGACTGGAGAAAATTGATATGAACCTCCGGGAAATGGGAAAACATATTATTAAAGGTGAACAAAGCTTTGCCGGCAGTAAAAAGCTAAGGCTGGAATATGAAGTGGATGATCGTATACCCGAACTGGTGTCCGGCGACCCTACCCGTATTACCCAGGTAATTACCAACCTCGTGCACAATGCTATAAAATTTACAGACGAAGGATGGGTAAAGCTAACGCTGCGCACCGAAAAGGCGGATGCCCATCAGGTAAAAATTACCGTAACCGTTGAAGATTCAGGTATTGGAATATCGCCGGACGAACAGAAAATAATTTTTAACAGATTTACGCAGGCAGATTCCTCCACTTCCCGAAAATATGGCGGAACGGGGCTGGGGCTTGCCATTTGCAGAAAAATATTAGCGCTGCATCACACTACGCTCAAATTTAGCAGCAATCCGGGTAAGGGCTCAGCTTTCTGGTTCACCTTATCCTTTCCTGTGGTGCATCGTAAAAAAATATTACCTGCCGGTTCTCTGCCGGCAATGGATAAGCCATTACATAATTATACCATTCTGCTTGCGGAAGATAATGCGCTGAATGCCATGATAGCAAAAACTATTTTGGAAGATTTTGGCGCAGGTGTAGAGCTGGCAGGCAACGGCAGGGAAGCGGTTGAAAAGTTTAATGCTGCCGTTCATCATATCATCATTATGGATCTGAATATGCCTGAAATGGATGGATTTGAAGCAACTAGGCAACTGAGAAGGGCCGGTGTTGCTGTACCCATTATTGCTTTAACCGCAACCCTGGCCGCAGAAATTGCAGAAAAGACGAAGGATGCGGGTATTACAGATATTGTAGTAAAACCTTTCGATCCCGAAGTACTATGCAGAACGATTCTTACATATGGGAGGGGGGGATAGGTTGCAGGTTGCAGGTTTCAGGTTGTCCTTTCACCCATTTTATTCTCATTCCCACATTTCCACATTTATCTTCTCCAGTAACTGTTCATCCCTGATAAGATATGCGCATTTAAAATGGCCCTCCGGGCATTGCCTGTAGCCGTGGAGTCCGCACGGGCGGCAGCTTAGCGGCTCCTGTATTTCCACTATGTATTTTTTGTCAGACAATGGGCCGTATCCAAATGCGGGGATGGTAGAACAATATACCGCTGTTACCGGCGCATTCATAGCAGAAGCGAAATGCATGGGTGCGGAATCATTTACATAATTCATAACAGCATCCTGCATCAGCGCCGCAGATTGTAAAAAATTTAATTGCCCTGCAAGCGAAATTATTTTCCTGCCGGCTTTTTGTTGTATCGCTTCGCATAGCTTGGCCTCACCGGGCGCACCAAGAAGATAAACAGCATAGGAAGCAGGTATTTTATTGATAAAGCTTATCCATTTTTCTGCCGGGTATTGTTTGGTAAACCACACGGATGCAGGTGCGATGCAGATATAGGGTGAAGATTTAAAAGGCTGTACGCTATTTCTCTCCTGCTGCGAAGGGTATAGTCGCGGCTTGTATATAGAGGAGTCCGTAAAAAATGCTATAAGGCTGAGGTTACGTTCAATTTCATGGGGCGTGGCGCCGCTGTTGCTCATATTGTGCTTTATGCTGATATCAAATGCCGGGCTGAAGGGGTTTTTATCAAATCCTATTTTTTGTTTGGCCTTTGAAAAAGCGGTAAGCAAACCCGTTGCACCAAAGCGCTGTACATTAATTACTTTGTCGTACCTGCTTTTCCGGATGCGTTGCAGCAGGCGCCAGAGCGCGCTGTATTTTCCATTATGCTTATCCCATACCAGCACTTCATGCAGGTAAGGATGCGCTTTCAGCAAACCTTCATTGCCCTTGCGCAATAGAAAATCAATTTGCGCGTCCGGGAAAAAAGCATGCAACTTTTCTACCAGGCATGTAGACAGCACTACGTCTCCTATAAATGCGGTTTGTATGATAAGGATTTTTTTCATCATTTTCTCAGCTCCGTTACTGTTCCGTCATCATTCCAGCGTATTACCGCCGAAGGCTGTGCCGTGCGGGTATCATCCTGCCGGTATTGTACTACATAATCCGCGGCAGCGATTATTGCCGGATCAATAGTACTGAAAAAAACCGGTGTGGATTGTCCGGAAATATTAGCTGAGGTAGATACGAGTGGTTTTCGCAACCGTTTGATCAGGTGCCTGCAGAAATCGTCTTTTACAATTCTTATGGCAATACTGCCATCCGGCGCAATTAAATTGGGAGCCATTCCTATTGCGCCTTTATAAATTACCGTGGTGGGCCTGGTGGTTTCATCCAAATAGTCAAATACCCGCAAATCGGGTTGTGCCACGTATTTTATTACATCTCTTTCTTCCGCTAACAGCACGATCATGGATTTCGATTCTTCCCTTTGCTTTACCTGGTAAATTTTTTGTACGGCTTCCGGGTTGGTAGCATCGCAGCCCAGTCCCCAAACCGTATCTGTAGGATATAGTATTACGCCGCCATCCTGCAAAACCTGTAAACATTTATTCACATCATCTGTAAAATTCATGTTGCAAAAATAGTGAGGCTTTGCAAAGCAAACTGATTAAGTTTGCAAAAACAACAATATGACCGATCTACAAAACCTGATTACGAAGGCCTGGGAAAACAGGGAATTATTAAAAGACGAAGTATACATTGAAGCGGTAAAATCGGTAATTGAAGATGTGGATAAGGGAAGGCTGCGCACGGCGTCTCCCGCCGAAAGCGGCTGGGTGGTAAATGAATGGGTAAAGCAGGCTATTCTCATGTATTTTGCTATACAAACCATGCAAACATGGAGTCTCGGACCGTTTGAGTTTCACGATAAAATGCTGCTGAAAAGCGGATACCCTGAACTGGGCGTACGTGCGGTGCCGCATGCCGTTGCACGATATGGTGCATACATTGCCCGGAATGTTGTACTGATGCCTTCTTATGTAAATATCGGCGCTTATGTAGATGAAGGTACGATGGTTGATACCTGGGCTACGGTGGGCAGTTGTGCGCAAATTGGCAAAGGTGTGCATTTGAGCGGCGGAGTAGGCATTGGCGGTGTGCTGGAGCCTTTACAGGCCAGCCCTGTAATTGTGGAAGACGGATGTTTTATTGGCAGCAGGTGTATCGTAGTAGAAGGCGTGATTGTAGAAAAGGAAGCTGTACTGGGAGCTAATGTAGTATTAACTAAAAGCACCAAGATCATTGATGTAAGCGGAAGTGCGCCTGTTGAGTATAAAGGAAGGATCCCTGCACGAAGCGTTGTAATTCCCGGTACCTACAATAAAAAATTTCCGGCAGGCGAATATGGTGTGGGTTGCGCGCTCATCATAGGGCAGCGCAAGGCCAGCACCGATCTTAAAACGAGCTTAAACGATGCATTAAGAGATTTTAATGTAAGCGTGTAGAAAGGAACAAATTACGGGAATGGTGCTTGTTGTTGCAGGTGTGCTGCTTATTGGCTGGCAGCCATCAAAAAAGGTGGGTAGGAAATGATTATTCCCCTTATATTTGCAACCCGTAATTTAATGCCCGGGTGGCGAAACTGGTAGACGCACTGTCTTCAGGTGGCAGCGTTCGAAAGGATGTGCTGGTTCGAATCCAGTCCCGGGCACACAACCCCATTTTTGATGGGGTTTTTTTATGCCATAAAGCCACTACCAGCAAAGCATTACAGCCAATTTCCTTTCTTTTCATTTCTTTTATTTTGACGTTATTTTCTCAATTTTTGTTACTATGTTGTTACTTGAGTAACAAAATTTCTATAAAATTCATACCTTAGCGAAAGAAAAGGAAAAATAAATCATACCAATATGAGTGTAAAACTTCGCAAAAGAAAGAATGCAAACGGTACCACTTCTTTAATGCTGGATATTTATAACGATGGTGAAAGAAAGTATGAATTTTTGAAGCACCTGCAATTATCGAACGGAACCACCATTGCAGACAGGGAAGATAATAAGAAGCGTTTGAGACAAGCCGAAGCCATAGCCGTTGCCCGTGCTGCTGAACTACAGGCGAATGATTACAGCATGGTATCTGATGCAGGGAAGAAAACAATTATTACAGACTGGATGCAAAGCTATGTGGACAGGTATAATAAAAAAGATAAAAGAAATATGCAGGGTGCATTAAACCGGTTTGCTGATTTTTTGAAGGAAGATAAAAAAGCCGGGTTAACGTTCGGGCAGATTACCCCGTTAATCATTGAAGATTTTATTGAAAACCTTGAAAGCAAAAGTACAGGTGAGGGTGCAAGCTCCTATTACAACCGGTTTAAGAAAATGGTAAAGCACGCATACCGTAAACGCCTGATGAAAGAAAATGTATTGGACTTGGTAGAAAAGAAGGTCAATGGCAAGGCTGCAAAGAAAGATATTCTAACGCTGGATGAATTAAAGGTACTGGCAGCCACACCAACGGAAAGCAGTGAAGTTAGGAGGGCGTTTTTGTTCAGTTGTGTTACCGGGTTAAGATGGATTGATATAAAGCCGTTAAAATGGGGTAGCATTAGCCTGAAAGAAAAAGCAATGAATATTTCCCAAAGCAAAACGGGTGAAGATTTAGGAACACCATTAAACGACACCGCTATAAAGCTATTAGGGAAGGCAGGGAGCGGCGAAAATCTTGTATTTGCACTACCTACTGCTAATGGAGCAAATAAGACGGTAAAGGCATGGGTAAAGCGTGCAGGTATTGCAAAAAAAATAACATGGCATAATGCCCGGCATTCGTTCGGAACAAACCTCATATACAATGATGTTGATGTATTAACAGCATCCAAACTATTGGGGCATACGAGTATGAAGCATACACAACGGTATGTTAATGCAGCAAGAGAAATGAAATTAAAGGCTACTGATAAAGTAAATATTGAAATGTAAAAAGAAATGGATAGCTACAAGGAATTTATAAAAGAAGTACATGCCTTAGATGTAAGAACAATTGAACTGCAGGCCCAAAAAATAATAGTAGATGGAGTAACTTATACCGAGATACTCCCTTTATGGGAACTTGATCCCACAGAATATAAACCCGCAGACCGGAAGAGATTAAATGAAGAGGGAATCTTTTTTGTTCAATGTTGGGATCTATCACACTATTACGATGTACCTAATCAGAATATTTGGGAAAGCGGGTACCGTCAAAAGCTGAAGGGAATGCAACAAGCTGCCATTGTGGATGTTCCCAATAAGCAGCATGCGGAAGTGCTTTTGAATCAAGTTAACCAGTGGCTAATAGGGTTTAAAGCCTTTGACAAATTATGGAGTGTTGAAAAGATGCACAACTACTATGGACGAGATTTTTATAAAAGCACTCTTTATTATCAGGACGATTTGAAGATTAAGTTTCTTGCTTATTTCCACACAAAGGGCGTAGCTGAAAAGAAAGAAGGTTACAGCCCTTCATTTTTGTACATGCTTCACGATATTTATAATGTTAAGATGGCGCTGCTTGAAGGGTTAAAAACCCAACTTACTGCTATCACCGGTACCGAATTAAAGCGGGGAAGTACTAAATTTATTTTCGATGATGAAATGGGATGGCTGCAATACAACAATAATAGAGCTACGGAAAATAAAAACATTCTCCCAAAGCCATTTGAATTGGTTGATAAAAGAAATGTAGAGCCAATTAAAAGATTGCATAAAGCCTTAAAACATAAAAATTTCATTAATGCCTCACTTCCGGAATTTAAGGCATTATTTGGATTGAGTGAATTTACAAACCCTATTGTTTGGGTAAGCGCCGAGGCTACAGCTACGGAGTTGTTGTATTTCTATTATAAGCTGAAAGAAAGTAATAAACTAAAAAAACATATTCATCCTTATGTAACGCTAAAGAATTTTTTCATTAAACAAAATGGAGAACAAATTACAGAAAATTTAAAGCAAATAAATCAAACGATAAATACCGCCACACCGAAAAGAGCCAAAGAAATAGATACTTGTTTCAATTCTTGGTTTACCTCTTGAAAATATTTATAAAATAAATTCCTCCTTGCTTCCTGCTACAATGCAGTAAATAAGCGTATTCCAGCAGACTTTACCTTTACCCCATACCTTACCTTATCCCAAAGGTAAACCCGTTATTATTCCTTTTCTTTCCAATTTCACACTGTCAAACACAGATAGCGCTATTTGTTTTTTCAATCATTTTTCAACATAAAAAAATGGATAAGAAGATATTAACCTTTCAGGAAGGATGCCAATATATTGGTTACAAGCCGTCCTATGTCTACAAGCTCACAATGTCGGGTATAATTCCTTTCAGTAAACCGAATGGTAAGAAAATATTCTTTGAACGGGAAAAGCTGGAAGCATGGATGCTAAGTAATGCCACACCCGGAAGCAATGAGCGGGAAAAGCAGGCAGCCACTTATATTTCTTCACATTAAAAAACCCCGTAATCATGCAGCAACATAACAACGGGGCAAGTGACTTAAACCAACAGCTCAAAGATACAAAAAATATTCCTGTATCATTCGCGGAAAGCGAAGAAATAAAACCATCACAATTAAAAAAATATGACTGGTTGCGTATCACTGATACCACTCCGATAATGCCACCTGTGCCGATTATTACTATTAACGGCGAAACAATTAGTACAGAGAATAATATAACAACTATTAGTGGAGCGAGCAAGAGCGGTAAGAGTGCATTTACTTCAATTCTTATCGCCGGTGCAATCAGCCGTGACGGTATCCTACTTGATGGATTAGAGGCGGTACAAGTGCAGCCGAATATTAACGGAAAGGCAGTAATACACATTGATACGGAGCAGGCAAGGCATAAGCACCAATACAATATTAAAACAATCTTACGG
This sequence comes from uncultured Sphingobacteriales bacterium, assembly GCA_937871285.1. Taxonomy (GTDB): domain Bacteria; phylum Bacteroidota; class Bacteroidia; order Chitinophagales; family Chitinophagaceae; genus Agriterribacter. The sequence continues at coordinate 10,959 of CALMQS010000006.1, forward strand.
CGTACTGGCATGGATACCTGCCCTGGTTACTTTCTCTCCTACAATGCCAGGGAATTAGATTTAAATGAATGTGCGGCAACTACTGCAGGTATTTGTGAAGCGGCACAACAACAGTTTGGCGGCATCCATTTGATGGTTATTGATGGCATCGCAGATTACATTACCGATGTTAACGACCCCATCCAGAGTAACGCAGTTGTTAAGTTTTTTGAAGAGCTGGCAATCAAATACAGCATGCCCATACTTGTTATAGTACACACTAACCCCGGTAGCGACAAGGAGCGCGGACACCTGGGCAGCCAATGTCAGCGGAAAAGCGAAAGCGTAATAACCGTAAAAACCGAAGGTGATATTTCTTTCATTGAGCCAAAGTTTCTAAGAATGGCCGGCAAAGGCAGCATCCCCCTTATTCAATTTATGTACGATAAAAACAAAGGGTATCATGTTGGGTGCGGCATACGAACGGAAGATCAGGATAAAAAAGATAGTGCCCGTGTAGAATCAATAATGAAGATCAGCGCAGCGGTATTTGGTGGACAAAAAGCGTACGGCTACAATGAAGCAATTGAAGCGATAATTAAAGAAAGTAGTAAAGGTGTTAATGCTGCCAAAGACATGTTTAAGGAGATGAAAGCCCATAAAATGATTGAACAGGGAGCGGATAAAAATTGGCGGATAAAAACAAATGAAGCAGATGGGGTTTAATTGGTTTAAACCGGTTTACTATACCACATTAAACCGGTTTAACAGGTATTCATTTTTCATGAACTGGTTTAAACCGATGGAATGCAATACCAGTAAGGTTTTTAGCAATAAAACACATTCGGTTTAGTGGTTTAACACCCTATACGGATTAAACCGTTAAACCGAATGAAAACACACATTATGGACAGCATTTTAAATATTGATGTTAGTTGTTTCCGGGATTACAATACCCCGAATAACCCCCGCAGTATTAACCTGCTTACATGGTTGCAGTCGTCAAAGTTTGCTGATAAGGTGGAACAGATTAGAACCTATCAAGACAAAGCAATCAGGGATTCCATTAAAGCCACATTGCCGGCAATAACACCGAGCGGAGTATTTACTTATAGAGCAGCCGCCAACCTTGTAAAGCATTCCGGTTTTATTCAATTTGATATTGATGCAAAGGATAACCCGCATGTAAGTAATTACACCAACCTGAAAGCCGAATTAAAGAAGGTGCCAAACATAGCCTATTGTGGGTTGTCGGTATCAGGGACCGGATATTGGGGATTGGTCCCTATTGCTTACCCGGAAAAGCATAAAGAGCATTTTGAATTTATGTACCGCTTTTTTGAGGATCACCATCTCATAATTGATAAGAGTTGTAAAGATGTTACACGGTTACGCGGTTACTCCCATGACCCGGAGGCGTATTTTAATCATAATGCCAAACTATTGACGGCATGTCATACCGAACCCGTTAAACGTTATATAAAGCCCATTAGCAGCCATACGGACAATAACGACACATTAACTGTTGAGGCGATAATTAAAGCAATAGAGGCGCACAGCATTGATATTACCAGCGGTTACGGAGTATGGTTTGCAATAGGGTGCGATCTGGCATCCACGTTCGGCGGCGTGGGGGAAGGATATTTCCATAGTATCAGCCAATACCATCCGGAGTATAACCAACAGCGTGCAAATACGCAATACACAGCCTGTTTGCGGTTTGTGAGTGGTAAGGCTCCAAGTTTGGGGGCACTGGTTAATGCCGCCAAAGATCACGGTATAACCATCCCGAGAAAATCAGCAGAGGCAATACACCCAACAGACCAGAGGATATTATTCCGGGACGGTAAACGACTTGAAGTATTAAAAGACGGATCCCTGATTGAAGTTACACCGGATGGATACCCGGCATTGTGGGACTTAAAACATGCAGATCAATGAACTGGCAGAAACAACTAAAAGAATTGAAGTATAGCCACCTGGAACGCACGGCACCAGCATTCTTTAAAGCAAGTGGCGGAAGAACGATGAAACTCAAACCGTACAGCGATAAAACAGCCAACGGGTTAACCAGGTGCATTATTGATTTTCTCACCTTCAGCGGATGGCAGGCAGAGCGGATAACCAATACCGGCAGAATGATTGACCGCAGGCGCACGTATACGGACGTTCTGGGACGTAAAAAGCAGATTGGCGGCATGGAGTGGGCAAAGGGAACCGGAACCGCAGGAACGGCAGATTTGAGTGCTACAATAGCCGGACGGTCCGTAAAGATTGAAGTGAAGATAGGTAGGGACCGACAGAGCGCAGCACAAACCAGTTATCAAAAGAAAATAGAAGCATCCGGCGGCATATACTTCATTGCCACCAACATGCAGGATTTTATAGAATGGTTTTATTTAAATTTTAAAACAGAAATATATGAACAAAGAAAATCTCCCCCAAGATTTGTTTAATGCTGGCTTTTTACACGCCACACAGAGGACCAGTTACGATTATCCTTTAAGCCAGTCAGCCAAAATTGCTGCTGTGGCAAAGTGGATAAGTAGTAATCTAAACAGGGCTGATGCTATTAACCCCGAATGGAATAGTTACTCCCTGAAATGCCTATATAAAGACGCTACCGGGCAGGAATTGACCAATGGGGAGTTTATAGCAGCAATGATAACAGCCGGCTTCACATACACCCGTTCGGGATTAAATGGGATGTTTAATGTATCCGGCGAATCGGTAAAGCGGGTAGAAGAAGCAGCCTACATCTCCCTAACGGTTAAAATGGCGAAAGGGGGAACGTTCCTGCCATCTGCAAATAAATTCAACAAATTATCCCTGGTATCCAGGCAAAGTATTATTGAACCCTTTACAAAGGGAAAGGCAGCCGGCAAAGCCTTCACCTACGCTTACCTGAAGGCTGATAATCTAACCATACGGTTTATGAATGATGAAAGGGGAAAGCTTATAGAAGCTGAAGCGTCAACAAGCAATATGTAAAGAACATTGAAAAACATATCTTATGGCACAGCGAAAAGGACAAACTGGTAACCCCAATGGCAGACCAAAGGGCAGCCCAAACAAAGCGACAAAAGATTTACGCCGGTGGGTTACCACTTTCATTGAAAGCCAAACAGACCAAATACAACAGGATTGGCAGCAACTGGAGCCTAAAGACCGGATAGTATTATTTGAGAAATTACTTAAATACTCCCTCCCTACTTTGCAGGCAACCAGTTTAACGACAGACCTGGAAAAATTATCTGATGAAGATCTGGACCGTATCGTAAATGAAATATTAAATAGGCAGCAATGAAAACCCGGGCAGAAAAATTAGCCTTTATATCCAAGATGAGACAAGGAACGATCACAAAAAATGAATTGTTCTTTGCCTCTATGGAATTGGATAAATGCACGGCTGATGAATTGGAATGGCTACTGGACACGAAGATCAAGTTAAACAGGGGCGACTCATTGACGGAAGAGGATAAACAATATTTTGAACGATTTAAACGAAACTACAATGCAAGGAATAAGAAGCCGGCAGCAAAAGATTGACTTTATACGCAAGATAAAGTTGGGTGAAATATCAGCCGATCAGCTATTTATTTCTACCCTTGACATGGACAGGTGTACCGTAGCAGAGTTAAATTTCCTGCATGATATGCTGGTAAAGGGAGAAACCGAAAGGATCGTTATTCCTGATGGATGCAGAAAGCAAATTGAACAATTAAAAAAAGATTATGCAACAAGATAAGATACCCAAAACACGACAGGGAAAAATAAAGTTCCTCAATGACCTGAAGGCTGGAAAAATCACTATTGCGGATATTGCCGGCGATAGCTTCACCTTATGGGATAGCGACGGCGATCATTACACCAATACCGGAACAGGAGAAATGATAACCCGGAATGAGTTTGAAGCGCTATCGCTAAAAGGGACACATATTATACTGGTCCCTGCAGATGGATGCGATCCTATAGAAGATTAATAACTCAAAAACAAAATTTTATGGCATACACAACAAAGTATAGAATCCCCTTATTATCGCCTGGTGTAGCGGGAGTAATTGGAAGCGAAGTCCGGATTGATATACTCATTAAAGAGCGTGACTATAACGGGAGCGCCACGGTATTAAAGGGTACAGCCGGTGTGGCAGAATTACAATACCGGGATAATGACGAAAAAAAATACCCATCAATTCAGGGATCCGGATTAGATATCCATTTCTATAGTGAAAGCGACTTCAATTTAGAAGACGTTATTACTGCGGACGATTTTCAATATAAGACCTCGGTTGTTATTGATGCTGATGAAAATGCCAAGGAACTTTGGACAGGCTTTTTAGTAACCGATGATTGCTTTGAATCAATGCAGGACGATCCAAAGGAAATTACTTTGAGGGCAACCGATGGGCTTGGGCTGCTTAAAAACAATCCATTGTATGATATTGATGTTTATGAGAAAAAAACATTACTTGAAATCATTGAGCGCTGTTTGTCCTTTACTGGCTTAGAGCTTGATTTACTGATTGAATGTAATGTATTTGAGCAGTCCATGAGCGATAGAACAGATGACCCGGCGGCACACCCCTTTAACCAATGTATGGTTCATACTACATCATTCTTAGAGGATGCTAACACTTACAAAAATTGTTATGAGGTTCTTGAATCCATTATGACATCTTTTCAATGCGGCATCTTTCAGCAGAATGGCGCATGGCACATTATGAGAAAACATGACCGATGGAATCAGTCCATGCTGTATGCTACGCGTTTGCAGTATCCCTATACTTCAAATGTTGGCGTTGCCCATGTTTACGATTATCAAATCCCTGTAGACAGCAAAGAAAGATATCCCATAAATGCAGATCATATAAAAAGCTTTACGGGTGTATCCAAATATAGCAGGATACAGTATGATTACAATCCGCCTTTTCAGATGCCGCGTAATAATAACTTTTTGCAGGGTAGTTTATTTGCTCCCATTTCGGGACCAAGTAACATTGCAACCCGGATAGATTTCTGGACTTTTGAGGATGCTTTTGGAGCGATTCCCAAAACACCCTATAGAAACCAGATCTATGATCCCGAAACCGGAGCTCCAAAAGAAAGCTATATAGTATTACCCAGGCGTAACCCAACGGAGCAAGGGGAGACCGGCAGGTTGAAAAGTTCAATTGTTGAGGTCAGCTATCAGGATCGGGTAAGAATATCAGGTGAATGGAAGCCAAAATACGATTATGGCAGTGATAGCGAGTTTGCGCAAATGTTCATTGTAAGAATATTGCTATACGGCAAAAGTGGGACTACTTATTCTTATGATACAACGATAAATACTGAAAGCGGAATACCTGATAAGCTTTGGAGTACAAACATTAATAATCCTGTTAAGTTTTCATACAGGATTAGGGCCGCAAAGGACTGGCAAACCTTTGATGTGGAAACATTAGGTATGCCGGAAGATGGGGATTTGACTATTGAAATATATAATTCCAGTTGGGGGCCAGATAACAATGAATTATGGTATCGTAATATTCGCTTTGACTGGCTTTTGTTCGTGAATAATACTACTCAGATAAAAGGGGAGTATGATAAATTGGAAAACAGTGGCACATTCAGGAATAACGCAGAGCTGAGTATTTTAGTAGGCGATGCCCCTAAAAGAATTATTTCCGGTGCATTATTCCGCACCGATGGCGTTACCCTGACAAGTAGCTGGCACCGGCAGGGCAAAGACGAAACCGAACGGCTGATAAGGTTAAACGATATTAGCCTGTACCAAAGCACTTACCGGTTGTATACAAGTATTGACGGTTCATTTTTGGGTAACACTTACACCACACAGACGGAAGGAAAGGGCTTAGTTGGCCCCGCCAATATTTTTACATTCACACACGATCCTCTTTTAAATAAAGCGTACACGCCAACCAATATGGATATTTCTTTGGGATCGAACACATTTCGCATGTCTGCAAAAGAATTCTTTGACAGCATAAAAGACAAAGGCGATCCGCAGGGTGATCAAAAATACTTTGGATATTTATACGAGTAGACCCTTTGAATGAATTAACTTTATACTATCTACACTACCAGCAGACAACACACATTCCAATCTTTAATACCAGCAGGCGTGATGGTAGCGATGGTTGCCGGCTGCGGGGCGCTGGTCCCGATCTTATATTGTTTCTCGAACGTCAGAGGCGCTCACAAAACCGCTCATTTTAACCACTCCATATATTTCAGATTTAAAACTTACCCCCGGTTATTCTTGGCCGGGGGTTTTATGTGTAAAGAATCCGAATTTTCCGATGCTATAAAAAAGCCCGGAATTACTTCCAGGCTTAAATAAGTATGCATATCCCCTGCAATTCATTCGCGATTTCGTTGTAATTCGGAAACAATATCCTTAATTCCACGTATGATAAAGTACAGGTCTTGATTCTCGCCTTCCCGGCCTTTTACGCCTAAGATGTCTGTAAATGCTGCGTCCAGGATGCTAAATACATCGTCTTTGTGCATATCCAATAATGGGCGAACGTTAGAGGTAACGCTTATTTCAATTGTTTTCATTGTTGTTGATTTTATTGACTTATTGATTTTTGATTTTTAAAGCTTCATTAATCGGATCTTCAATTATTTGAAGAACTTTCTTTACAGTCATAACGTCATAATGAAGAGACTGTGCCTCTTTGAAATTATTGCTTCCATTTACGTGCTGCGACCATAGGTAGCCATTAAATATCTCATCTAAGGCATCTGCCAATGGCTGCGCACATAGTTTGTTAACTTCGTTTATCGCCATGCTTAATTCCTTAAACTGATATTCAGTAAGATTGATTGATACCGTTTGTACTATGCTCATATAGATATTGTATTTAGTCGTTAGGTAAAAGTGTATTTAGTAATACCTTCAGATCCCTGACAACCAAAAAAAACTCGGCTGACATTCCGGTATTAGTATGATCCTGCGCACAAAGGGCGTTTAACAGTAAGCTGTCCAAAGTTTGGCTTACCTCTTGCTTCCCGCCATAAGTACTATCAAAGTCATATATCGCCTTTTCTGACGAATCGTATTTGTCTTCCATCATAGTTGTATAGTTTATTTGTGAATAATGATTAAGCCGCCTGTTTTTCTTTATGACGATCTTTTTCACACTCTTCTGCAATTGCGGATATATCCAAAAGGGTTTCAATCTCTTTTACCCATTTTATAATATATCCTTCATTTACGCCCCGGTCTGCCGCATCGCAGGCCATGCATTTTAATAGATGGATAGCACCTTCACTAATACCTTCGCTGCCAAAAACGTTAAACCATTCGTCTATTACTTCGGCAAGCTTAGAAAGAATGGTCTGATTGTCTGCGGTCATTTGTGAAATCCATGTTTCAAGATGATTTTCCATCATGTATACAATTGGAAAAGTGTGGCTTTCTTTGCCTTTAGTATACTTTTCATAATATCCGGTCCACGTAACGGACTCTGCTAAGAATCTTAATAACCCTACCGGGCTCCGAAAACGCTTTACCAAAAGTTCTGCAGCTTTGTAGCAATGTTCTTTAATTTTCATGTGTAGTTGTTTTGAGAGTTAAAATTTGATTTTTTATCCGGCCATCCATTGCAATAACCCGGCTTTGTAGGTCTTACTTATCGGTATAAGGGTGCCGCCTATTTGTACCGCTTCATCTTCAATGATTGCCGCCTTTCGTATGTTAACGATAAAGCAGCGGTGTACCCTGACAAATGCATTGGGATTAACCATTGCAGCAAAGTTTTTCATTGTTGAATGTGTGATATACTTCCTTTCAGGCGTAATTATTCGGATGTAATCACCGGCAGACCTAATGTGTAGTATTTCGTTGTTATGAAGCTGTATGAGCTTCTTATCTTGGACGAAAGAGATATAGTTTGAGTTATTCATGAGCAAAGGGTTTTAGGCAGGTTAGTAAATCTTTAAGGCTACGCATAAAGAAAAAGGTATCTCCTCCGTCTCCACTGCCATTTTTATCAATAGTGTATAGCGCATCCTGTGTGATGTTATCAATAAGCTTTAAATAATCTTTATCATCCCATGTGTGAGTAAAAAAATTATTAATAGCCTCAGATAAGGCTGCTGGTAGTTGTGGATTGTTCATTGTATTTGTTTGTATGGTTAATAATTAAGCAGCTTGCTTTTGAGTTTCGGTGTCCAAATAGTCCACTTCTTGGAGTGATTCGGCAACTTCATAAAAACATGTGTAAAAGTCCATCCATTCGCTAACGGTGGGCGCTCCATTCATACCCTCAATCTCTGCTTTTGAAGTTATATACACCACTTCCGTAACCCATCTATTAAGCCGGGCGCAGCCAATGTTTTTGTTCAAATACCGAAGATTATTTTCAAGATCCCATAGATTATTATCAATCCAAGGCTCCGCTAAGTCACTAAGAAGTACCATTGTTATATTATGAGTGCTGTGCAAACCGGCTATGCCTGAATCTTTCTTACTGTATTCATAAACAAGCTGGGCGGTTTTGGATAAAAAATATACAAGAAGAGATGGGGAGACAAAAACCTTAATAATTTTTGAGGCGGCATTGCTGTAAATCTGGTCAACTTTATTATTTTTTTTCATGATTGTCGTTTTGAAAGTGAAGTAATACGGGTATGATTAAAAACGGAATTTAGATTTCAATATCAGGCTGCATTAGGATCGCCATAAGTTCCCCGCGGGAGGAAGATTGGAATCTTAACAAATCCTAACATTTTAACTTAACTAAAGGATACTATCGGGACCGCTTTTTACTCTTAGGTGTGGGCTTGTGCTTAGCGACTTTTACAAATGGGGGGCGGTCCTGCTGCCCTGTCCAAGGCTTGTAAGTTGTTTCAATGGGGATGCTCATGGCAAATATGAGTTCCGTGTAGCGGAGTTTCTGCTGAAGATTTGAATGTGTCATGTCTGTTGTTTTAATGTTTCATAAAGATAACCGGGTTAACCGAGATAACCAATGATGTTTGGTAAAAAGTTATCCACATTAACTAAGTTATTTCAGTTAACCGCTTTTAATATTATCTTTGTTATAAATATTTAATATGGCTCCGGTAAAAAAATCAGTCACACCAGGTCAGACAACCATACCCCAGGTGGGGGTTAAGAGAGTACCTGTTGCAGTATTAGACAAATTGCAGGCTATTGCTACGCTTGAAGGTGTACAATACAATGAAATATATAACTTGGCTTTTGTTAAGCTTATAGAAGCCTATGAGGTAAAGAATGGAAAAGTAAAGGTCCGTCCTAAAGGGAAAGGATTAGAGGGAATTTAATTGTTTAAATTTATAACCTCATGTCCGGAAAGATTATAAGGTTACCTCGAGCCATTAGGGGTGATGGTTTAAAAAAGCCATGCCGCCTGCCCAGGAAAGATACAATAACGAAAAAAAGCCAAAATGGATAATGCAAAAATATTAAAAGCAGTAAAAACCTCGATTGAGAACGAAAACAGGATAGATGATGAAGCAGCAGCTGAACTACTTGGTATAACTAAAAAGACGCTACAAAATAGGATACATCGAATACCGGGATACCTGTATACAATAAGCCCGGTAAATGGGAAAAGATTTTGGTATAAAGATAAACTAATGGGTACATAACCAGTGGCCACATGGACAAACTAAAGGTTGTGAAGAAAGCAAGAAAATAATACCCTTAGATATGCCCAAACCTAAACAGGAAATAAATACTAAATATGGAAAACGAAATTTTAAAAGCACTGGCTGAAATAAAAAGCCTTCTGCTTTCCAATAAAAAGGTTCTTACTACCGAAGAAGCCGCGGTCTTTCTTGGCATGTCGAAAAGTAAGCTATACAAGCTCACCGCATCACGGGTAATACCGCACTCAAAGCCGACAAATGGACTTTTGTTTTTCGATAGGGATGAAATATCTAGATGGGCACTGGACGCTAAGGTGATTGACCCGAAAGAGGAAGCCGAAAAATATCTAAATAGAAGTACCCAGAAGCTTAAATTAAATTGCTGCGTAGTTTTATCTCTATTCCAGCCATTACTTCATTACATCGCTTTAATTCGCCCCTTGCCAAGTCAATTGCATCTCTTAATGTTTCGCCATCTCTGCGCCTCCCCTGCAATATCGCCTCAATGGTCCTTTTTGAGTAGACGGATGTATTGAGCAATCTGGTACTCGGTGCTATTAACTTTCTAATTACTGCCAACTGTTCATCATCTAATCCATCATCGAGAACTTTGTTCTCATGCAAAATTTTCTGTTTTTCTCCTTTCGTCATAATGTAGTATTGTTACTACAAAGGTATGCGAAAAATCATATTGTAGTATCATTACTACACAATAAATTTAATGTCATCCAGACGGGTAGCAATAACCATCCCCCAGGTTAACCCCCAAGATATTTTTATCCAGTGTTTTAATATATTTTGCTGTAGTGTACAGCGCTTTTTATTTTCGAATTTATTAGCATTTGTGACCCCATTGGGGTTACGTACGCAAAGAGCATTTTTTGCTTCGTATATTGAGAAAAAGCAAGCATAATGGATACCATACCCACTCATGAAGAGCTGCAGGAAGTAAAAAAGTTTAACCGCCATATTGAATGGCTGAAGCGAAAGGAGCTTAAAGAAGGTTACACCGCCTCGGCGGGCGAAGTGATGAAAATTACCGGGTGGAGCCGGGAGAAATTAAGGGGCCATCGAGAGCGGGGCACTGTTAGATCAAAGAAAATGGGTAATAGATTTCGGTATGATTTAAGCAGCCTGCCAGAAATCTATCAGCAGAAGATTATTTATACCACAAATCAGGCAGTGCAACAAATAAATGAAACTACAATTGCCAATCCACACCATATGGAGGAACAATTTTCATCCGGGAATAAAAAGGGGACACCAAACCTTATCAATCCTGAATTCTTTAATATTTATTTTAAAACCGCATCTATCTCGTTTTGATAACCGCAAACCAAGCACCTCAAATATCTAAATATCTGCAAGGTTATGACACCGGAGCAAGAAAAACGAATAGGTAAAATGCCGCCGGAGATTCGGTATATCCTGGGATCCGGGAATGATAGATTTATAAGAAAGGAGTACTTAAAAATTCAAGTCTGATTTTTCAGACATTTTTTTAGTTATGCTGGCATACACATACCCGATCATTTCGTGAATTGCCTCTATTTTTGATTTCCATGTTTGACGAAGTGCTTCGCTTTCTGTTTTATAATCATAGAAATTACCTATCAAATACTTTCCGGCATCGCTTGAACTAAACGCGGTTGGTGATTCCGTATTCGTTCTAATATCAGTCACGACAACTTTATATTTGTTATCTTTTAGTAATATCTTCAGAACAAAATTAGCCTCCCCTATCGCGTCCGACTTCCTCGCCTTTTTGCCTTTAGCTAACTGGAAAATAAATTCCACAGATCCATTACATATAATTACGCCAGCCTGCCTGTCGTCTGTGTTTATCGGCACCGCCGAAGACTTAAACGATTCCGCTACCCAACTCTTAGCTTTAGTATATAATTCATCTTTTGTACCGCTTATCTCATAAACAGAATCATATACTATCTCTTTTGTTTCAGGATTAAAGGGAATGCTTTGCCCCCACAACAGCACCGGCATTAACATCACCATTAACATTATCTTTCTCATTTGCTTATAAATTTTATTTATATTATCTTTGATTCAAATAGATTTTATTTATGAGGATATTGATTTTGGCTATGGTGCTGGTTTTTCCTTTGTTGTGTTTTTCTCAAAACAACCCTTTTTATTTCCCTCCAAAAGACGATACAATAAAATGCATAGCCATAATTTACGATAACCCAAAACTGACAAGCGACAAGTTTGTACCGTTCGAGATTAATAAGTGTTGGGCTGTCGTAAAATATATACCACAGTATATATATGATACAATCACTTACAAAAAACAGGTTTTAAAAATATTGGATTACCATAAAACTAACGTTGCAAAAAACTGCTTCTTTCTTAAGACTGAAGAGTGGTAACTATAGCCTTTTAATAAGTTCTAATATCTCATCCACCCAATAGCATCGCGCCAAACCAAAATTAGAGCCATCCTTACCAGGTTGTCCCAGGTGCCCGTAAACAATTCCTATTAATCCGGGTTTTTTGCCAAATACACCCGTCTCTGAATATACGGGGCTTCCGGAATTTCCGGGATACGAAAATGCATCTAATAAGAACTCTTTTTTTGTATCACTCTTCCATGCAACAATACCTCTTCTTACTAAAGGAGTTAACTTTTCATCATTATAGCTATCCGGTATCGTGAATCCATATGAGTGTCCAATGCCAAAGGGGAATCCTACAAAATAAACTGGCGTGCCTAATTTGACATCATTTTTACTTTTGATCAAACTTAAAGGCAGTGATGTTGTTTTAAAAACTTTCACTGAATCCGTCCCAATATTAATGCCGGAAAATGAAGGCACCTTAAAAATAGCGATATCCAAACTTTCGTGTGGCAGGTAATTTACTCCATATTTTAGGAAAACTTTTGTATGTAAATTATACCCGTCCAAGACCCACGCCTGCCCATCAACTGTAACTGTATCTATTTTGTAACGCATCATAAATCTAAATGCAGAATCGGTAACCGCTGATTTGATATAGATATACCCATTTCTCAAAACATGTTCATTCGTTACAACAATTAATTCGCCCGGATTGTTGTAATTATAAATACAGAAACCAGTACCATGCGGAATAATTTTTCCTAAACTATCCTCCTTTTCAAGGGATACAACGCAATCAATAAGTTCTGTTGAAAAATATCCCTGCCCCTGCGCAACCTGGGCGAACAATAATAGTACAAACAGTATCTTTCTCATTTTTGGCAAGTCTTTTAAAAGATTATGGGTATTTGGTAGGATGTTGATTATCTAAAGTATATAATTTTATTTTAAACTATGAAAGTTTATACATAAATCGAATAAAAAAGCCCGGAATAAAAACCCCGGGCGGTTGCTAACCTATGAAAAACACCGTTACTAATTTAGTGTATTATTTTTACAATTGCAATGCCTTTATATAAATTCACCATAGCATTAAGGGACCAGGTAAAGCCCATTACAGGCATCCGGGAGATTGCTATCCATGATATAGATACAGTTTACCGCACTTACAAGCTAAAGGCAGAAACACAGTACAGCGAATACCGGATATCCTCTTTTGATGTAGTAATGATCAGTAAGCTATCGGATGAGGGGAAGAGCTTTTTGACGCAGAAAAGGAAGCCGCTTTTGTAAAGGGGTACGATTTCAAATCCGACCCCTTCGCCATGATGGTGAACCCCGGATATTGCCCCAATTTTGGGGACACCCTTCACACCCGTTCGTATTAAGTACGAACCCCGGTTTTTATTGACAGGGGGTTTTTATGGGCAAAAGCGAGTGTTATTACAATTTTTGTTACCCTGCTGTTACTTCATACCTAACAATATAATAAGAATATATTGATAATTAATTAGTTACAATCATAGGTATTGAACCAGTCCCGGGCACTTTAAAAGTCTGTAAGTAATTAATTTACAGGCTTTTTTATTTCTGTCAACTATCATTTTTTACCGGTTTTTACTGCATTCTCCCACTATTTCTGACAGAAAAATGACAGACCTGATCAATGGGAGGAAACCCTTTACAAAAAGGCATTACTCAGGGTTAATTTTTTTCCTGCTGTTATTCGTATTGCCTGAATGCGTTTTCATGCGCCTGTTTTACCTGGTCGGCCAAAGATCGTGGTTCAATTACTTTCATGTTATCGCCAAAGGAAAGCAGCTCCATTAATAAATCGTGTGTCAGGCAAAGCCGCAGTTTGATTTTCGTTTCTTCGTCGTTGTCCGCTAAAACCTGCTGCGTGTCATGCAAGGTCCGTATTTCCCTTGCGGAACAATTCCAAAGTGGCATTGTCATTCAGCGGCAGATCCGCTTCGCTTATTTGCAGACTGTATTTTGCATTAATATACGCCAATCGTTTTTTTAAACTTTCCGCCGCGTTTAAATGTTTTAGTATCATTGCATGTTTCTGATTGCTGCAACAAAAGTAGGGGCATGGAACGCCAAAGTATGTCGCCCTGGAAATTTCTTTTAAAAGAATTTTATCTGTTTCACGCCGGCCCAACGTAAATTATATTTTGCGGGACGGAGTCCCGGAAGAACACAGGGAGTGCGAAGCCGGAGAATGCGCACAGCGGTGTAGGGGAGGCAGATTACAGGTTGCAAGGTGCAAGGCACAGGTTACATGAACAAACAAAGAAGTATCATTAACCAATCAACTATTCAACCAATTAACCACTTTTCACTTCAGCTTATTCTTTTCAGCCCCCTCATTGGCAATGTTCGTTGAATAATGCTAACTATAATGCAAGGCGGGATGCATAAAAAACACAGCAGTATAGTTTGGAGGAATGTATAAGCTGATCTATCTTAGAATATTGTTTATATTTTACAATATTAACCCTGTTAGCATGATTGCTTTTCGCTGTCAGTTAAGACTCATTATAACGTGCTGTTTTTTAGCGCTGGGCATCAACCTGAACGCACAGCAACCTGGTAAACAGATCCGGGTGATAGTAATTGGAGCGCATCCGGATGATTGTGACCTGGATGCGGGAGGTACTGCTGCTATTTTTGCCTCAATGGGACATGCTGTTAAATTTGTATCGGTAACAAACGGAGATGCCGGTCATCAAACCCAGGGAGGAGAAATGCTTGCAAAGAGGCGGGCAGAGGAAGCAAAAGAGGCCGGAAAACGCTTTGGGGTGGAGTATGATATACTCGACAATCACGATGGCGAACTGGAGCCTGTTCTGAAAATACGATTGCAGCTTATAAGAAAGATCAGGGAGTGGAACGCGGATATAGTCATTGCTCCCCGTCCGAATGACTATCATCCCGATCATCGTTACACTGGTGTGCTGGTACAGGATGCAGCCTATATGGTGGGAGTTCCTAACATAGTGCCAGATTGCCCCCCCTTAAAGAAAAATCCTGTTTTTTTATATACCCGGGATCATTTCAAACGCCCCAACCCTTTTCGTGCTGATATCTCGGTAGATATTACGGCTGTGTTCGATAAAAAAGTACATGCACTGGACGCACATCAGTCACAATTTTACGAATGGCTGCCCTGGATAGGTGATTATATATCAGAAGTGCCGGCTGATGCAACCGCGAGGAAAAAGTGGCTTGGACAACGATATGCTGGTGCCATTTCAAACGAAACACGTGCCGTGCTGGAAAAGTTTTATGGAAGTACAAGAGCAGCGCAGGCTAAATATGCCGAGTCGTTTGAAATATGCGAATATGGTACACAACCTTCAGAAGAAATGATACGAAGATTGTTCCCGATGTTGGGAAAGTAAAGTGATATTTTGGGTTAGAGTATTATTATTTTCCCATTGTATACCAGCCTTCGGCAGCCCGCATATCTTCTTTGCGCACAACGCCAAGCGAATACGGCACAGAAGCTACCCGGCCATTCACCTTGCTGTATCTGCTAAAATCTTCTCCAAACATTTCCGGTCCATGTAATAGTATATTATTATCGCCACTAATGTTTTAAGGAAGCATTTGCCTGCAACGTTGATCCGGTTAGAAACGCTTTTACAAAAGCATCGTCTGTAAGCCGGGGATATAATGCACAGATACGGTCAATTTCTTCAGCCTGGCCCGGAGACAACTGTTCTTCGGCGTTCAGGCACCAGGTTCCTGCCATCAATCCCTGCCGGCGCAATACTTCGTGTATACCTGCAATGCAGCCTTTAAAATTATGCCGGGCATCAAAAATAACAGCATTCATATCCGTTACCGCAATGCCTTCTGATAACAGTTGCGCATAATCGCCATTATTATTTGCCAATGCTTTCTTTACTTCATGAAACAGGGCTACTGATCTTTGCGTCCATACGGCCCAATGCCCCAGCAAGCCTCCAACAAATCTTTTTTCAACCTGCTTGCCTGCTACCGGAAACCGGTAAGGGGTTACCAGGTCTGCAATAATATTATCATCATTACCTGTGTATAATGCAATATCATCACGCCTGGAGGAATTGCATACGGCCCTTACCACGTCTAATGTTTGATAGCGGTTGAAAGCAGCAACCTTTATCGCGTGCACATTCGTAATGTCCGAAAAATCCCTCCAGAACGCATAACTCAGAATGCGGCCGCCCACTGCAGGCTGCAGGTAAAAGCCAAAAACAGGGATCACTGCTGCGATCTTCTCTGCTCTCTTTATTAACTCAGCTTCTGAATAATTGTTGAGCCCACCCATGCTCACCAGCCCCAGGTGATACCCATACTGGGCAGCAAGTTCGGCCTCTTTAACTGCAGCATCAACGGGGCCAACAATACCCGCAACTTTTATGAAGGGACGATCAAGATTTGCCTGTTCTATTTCTTCAGCGGCCAGTTTTAAAACAGACTCCAGCATATTGAATTCAGGTTTCCTGATCTCGAACTGAGTAGTGTGAACACCTACGGCTAAGCCACCCGCCCCGCTGGCTATATAGTACTGCGTTAGCATCCGCTGCCTTTTTTCGTCTATTTGTAACTGTTGGGTTAAGGCCAGCGGATGGGCCGGTATTACGGTGCCTTGCTGTAACAAGCGGCTGATATCAGTATCTAATGGTTTCATTTTTACTTTTTTAAAACTGACCTTCTCTTTCCTGGAAATGTGTGGGCTTGTTAATTGTTTCGCCACCCTGTTTCACCCAATCTGCTAACAAAGCAATCATTTGTTTTAAAGTTACCCGCGGATATCCAAAAAGCCTGAAAGACTCTGATGCATTACTTAATAGCGCCGTGGATTGTTCTTCATGAATAAAAAGAGGTTCTCTTTCAAATTGTTTTCCAAACTCCGCTGCAATCCAGCGAACAGGCGCCGTTTCAGGACCTGTGATATTTACAATTTTAGCCGGTGTTGCGCAATGCAATAAAGCCCTTATGGCCATTTCATTGGCATCACCCTGCCAGATCACATTTACATGACCCATGCTCAGATCAATGGCCTTACCGGCGTAAACGGATTTGGCAATCTCCGGCAATACACCGTAACCAACATCATTGGCATAGTTTAACCGGTAAATAAAAAGCGGCGTATTGTATTTTGAAGATCCATATTGAAACATTCTTTCCCTGCCCAGGCAGCTTTGGGCATATTCACCCACAGGACCTGTTGCCTGCTCTTCGCTTGCGCCTCCCAACGCTACCTGCGATAGCGGGTATACATTGCCGGTAGAAAATACTACAATACGCGAATCCTTATATTGTAAGGCCACCCGTCCGGGCAGGTATGCATTCATAGCCCATGTAAACCACGCTTTGCCGGTAGTGCCAAATTTTTGGCCGGCCATGTATAATACGTTTTCCACCTGTGGTAAGCCCTGCAGTTGCTCATCTTCCAGCATATCTACCGCGTGGGTTTCGATACCGGCAGCCTGTAATTGCTGCTGCAGGCCAGGTTCCGAAAAGCGGGAGGCTGCAATTACCCTTTTGGAAATGCCGGCTTTATCAATGGCTTTTTTGGCAAGAATGGTAAGAGCCGGTCCCATCTTACCGCCTGCGCCCAGCACCAGTATGTCTCCTTTTATTTTTACCATATCGGCAATCAAAGCATCCGATGGTTCCAGCAATGAATGATACAGTTGTTCAATATTTTTCATGTAATAATTATTTTAAAAACATATCCCTGGAATTGATAAGCGCCAGGATAATAACACCACTTCTCTCTTATCACCGAAAGCAACGAACGATCTGTAACAATGCCTATGTGCACAGCCATTGATGTAAACACGTACATAAAAAAAAAGGCCAGCGCCACAATCCATAAAAGCGAAAATCCATACAACGATCCTGATTTAGATGTTATGGTCATCTTGCTTGGCCCAAAAACCAAAGCTGCAGTTATCAATCCCGGCCCTGAAGATTGCAGAGGGAATAAGAATTGAGAATTGGTTCAAGCGAAAATAAAACTTTTACTTCAACCTGTTTTTTTCAACCCCTTCATTGGTAATCACCACGGGTTTGATCAGTCCGTTTTCATCAAAATACATGCGGTCTATACAGGTTATTCTGGCATTGCGGTCGGTTTCCGTTAAAGGCCGGCGATGGTAAACCATATACCATTGGTCGGCGCCGGGCTTGTGGATAACGGAGTGGTGACCGGCGCCGGTAGCAATCTTCGGATCCTGCTGTAAAATTTTATCTATTCTTTTAAAGGGCCCAAACGGCGAACCGGCAATGGCATAAGCCACGCTGTAATCGGGGCCCGTCCAGCCGCCTTCCGACCACATGAAATAGTATTTGCCGTTGCAGATAAACATAAAAGGGCCCTCCACGTATCCTTCCGGCGTAATTTCTTTGAACGTTGTTCCGTCTTCAAAAGGAATAAAGCCGGTAAAGTCATCGTTGAGTTGGGCAATGTTGCAATGCCGCCATCCGCCATATATTAAATAATACTGCCCGGTGCTGTCTTTAAAAACAAACTGGTCAATAGGCTGGGCGCCATTGTGAAATTGATCTACCAATGGTTTGCCCAGCAAATCCCGGAATGGGCCTGCCGGCTCATCGGCCACCGCAACGCCAATACCGCCCTTTTCCTGGTTGCTCTGAATATCGTTGGCGCCAAAGAATAAATAGTACTTGTTTTTTTTCTCTACGATAGCCGGCGCCCATAAGGCCCGCTTAGCCCATTTAATGGAGGCAGTATCTACTATGCGGCTGTGTTTCGTCCATTGAATAAGGTCGGGTGATGAAAAAGCGTCTAAAAAAACCTGTTTGTCGTAAGGCGCGGAGTAAGTAGGATAGATCCAGTAGGTATTATTGAAAATAATGCCT
Source organism: uncultured Sphingobacteriales bacterium (assembly GCA_937871285.1). Classification (GTDB taxonomy): domain Bacteria; phylum Bacteroidota; class Bacteroidia; order Chitinophagales; family Chitinophagaceae; genus Agriterribacter. Next base: position 29,801 of record CALMQS010000006.1, read on the forward strand.
TCCGGGTCGGCATACCAACCGGGGAATACGGGGTTGCCCGACTTTTCTGCTGCTTTCTTTTTTTGTGCATGGAGGCTGATCATACAAACCAGCATTACGCCTGTTAATATTGTTTTTTTCATAATGCCTTTTTGCGAAACTAAGTTAAGTAAAGATGTGATATATAATAAATTGCTTTAATCCGGCATAGTGTTCTTTATGCTTTGATATGCACCCGTAACCTTTGCTTGTAAAGCAATTGGGAAAGAAAAGCGCCTCCGGAAGAACTGTTTTTATGTTAATATAATTCATGCTGAAACCCTATCTTTGCCCCCAATTTAAACTTTTGTAAACGCTTTTTTCTATGCAACTGAAAGGTTTGGTCTCTGTTTTTGCGATTGCATTGATTGCTATATCC
>CALMQS010000007.1 GCA_937871285.1 uncultured Sphingobacteriales bacterium
CAACCAGCCGTTTGAAAAAAGAATTATTCTATTTTTACCGGACAGCAATGATTTTAAATCTCAAATCATTTCCTAATCCGGTAAATAAAAAGGAACGGTATAGCTGTAGAGATAGTCTATATTGCGGTTATGCGAAACAGCGGGCTCCCATTCCTTAACCGACTTTAGCAGCCTCACCACTTCCTCCTGCAATAATGTATTGGCTTCGTTGGTAAAATTAATATTGGTAAGCTTTCCTTCCCGGGTAATAAGAAATTCAAAAGCCACCTCTCCTTCAATACTTTTCTTTAAAGCATCTTTAGGGTATAGTAAATTTTCTATGATGAATGCTTCAAAGTCGTAGGCGTTTTGGGGGCAGGGCTTTTTTTCTATCCTGCAATTACTCCCGGTAACATTACCTGTAGTATCGTAGCAGGTAAGATCCTGTAATTTGTTATGGCTGTATACCTCTATGGTTGCCGGTTTGCCATTAGGATGATACCAGCGCCATTCACCATCAGGCTCGCTGTTAATGTACACGCCTTCGGATTCAGGATTGCCGTTTGCATACCATGTTTTCCATACGCCTGTGCGGAACTGTTGTTGTATAATACCCGAGTCGCTCATTTGCCCGTTTATATGCCAGCTCATAAAAACACTGTCTGCCGTATTATTATTAAAATACGTTAGCGCCCTGCGGTTTCCGTTTGAATAGTAAATGCTGTATAAACCTTGTTTGATCTTTAATTTTTTGTCTGCAAAAAAGCCATGCATCAGCACATTGCCGTTGCTGTACATCGCAAATGCTTCCCAGCCATGCTCATGTGCTGTCATTTTCCCAGGGTACACACTTTGCTTTTTGCCGGTAAGGGCAAGTTGTTCATCAAAATAGCATGCTATGGTATCCTGGGCATGACCATAGTAAAACGATAAAATCAGCAATGAAAGCAGGCAAATCTTCATGTTGTAAAAATATGTAAAATGAGAAGATAAAATGCGAAGGAAAAAGAACCGGTGAAACATAGACGGGTTAACCCGGCGGTATTTTATTTTCTTCAGCAGGCAACCTTTAATCCTTTAACTACGAAGTGTATACTATTCAGCGCTACTCCTTATTGGAACGATAAGCCATCCTTTCATTTTTAAAACCTGATTTGTATATGTTGTACACAAAACGGGCTTCTAACCTTTTTGTTATGAAGCGGGTGCGCAATGCCGGCATGATTTTGATTGCATGTACGCTATTATCTGTTTCCTGCAGTAAGGATAATGAACCTGCGCCGCCCGCAGAAAAAAAGCCAACCATCCAGCTTGCTTCCAGCGCTGCTTTAGGCAGCTATCTTGCGGATACTTTAGGCTATACCCTCTATTATTTTTCTAATGATTTTGACGGGCAATCGCATTGTGCAGGCGGTTGCGCTGCGCTTTGGCCGATGTATTATGCCGGCGACAATCTTACACAGGCCAGCCTGGGAACGGGACTTGATATTGCAGATTTTTCCAGTATCACCACTCCTTCGGGAAAACAAACCACGTATAAAAGCTGGCCCTTATACTATTACGCTCCGGTAGAAGGCGGTTATAATGAACGTGAGGCGGTGGGTGAAACAAAAGGAGAAGCCTTTAACAATATATGGTTTGTAGCCAAGCCCGATTATAGCATTATGCTGGTAAACGCGCAACTCACAGGCCATGACGGTAAAACATACAAAAGCGATTATACGGAAGGCACCGGCAATACCCTCTATTTTTCCGATCCGCACGGCGTTACATTATATGGATTTTCCATAGATAGTTTTAATGTAAATAAATTTACCCGGGCCGACTTTTCCAATAACGCGGTGTGGCCTGTTTACGAAACAGACCAGGTGGTTGTTCCTTCTATACTGGATAAAACATTGTTTACGGCGATAGATGTATTTGGTAGGAATCAGCTTACCTATAAGGGCTGGCCGCTTTATTATTTTGGCGCCGATGATATGCAGCGGGGATCTAATAAAGGCGTTAGCTTTCCCGCGCCCGGCGTTTGGCCCGTAATGGTAAAAGATGCCCCGGAAGCTCCCCAGCCATAATGCCTGTAAAGCCGCACGCACAAGGGTTATCGTCCTTTAGAAAAGAAGTGAGTATAATAAGGCCGGATAACTCTTGTTGTATATATTATGCCGGGATGCTTTTAAGCAGCGCCAGTACTTTTTCATCCACCCTTCCAAAAAAGGAAATACCGTCAGCGCCATTGGCTAATGCATGCTGAATGCCCTGCTTTAGTTCTTCTTCATTTTCAAAGTCGGGCAGGAATAACCCGGCATACAGCGGAAAGCGGCCGTGAAGCCCGCTAACCCCTTCTGCTACGGCATCGCCGATCCAGCTCACTTTTTCCCTGTAAAAGCCATGGTATATCATGGGGCAAATGCCATCCAAGTTCCAGTTCAGCCAATCCTGCCGCACAATACGTTTGGCAACTTCCGGTGTGGGGAAAACCGCTGCGGTAATCTTTTTTTTATGGGTATGGGCAACGGCAGATAACCGGTTAACCACAGCCGTTATATTATCGTACCTGAATTTTCGCCACGAAAGACTTTGGTCAGGATATTGTATATCCAGCGGATCCATGCCATGCAATGCACTGAAATTATTCCGGCATACATTGCAATAACAAAAGTCGTATTCCGGTAACTCCCTGTTTTGTTCAATGCCGTATTTGCTCCACAGGTTAACGGGCAGTATCACATCGCAATAGCGGATATAATCCAAATGAATGCCATCCACATAGTCTTTTGCCAGCGTGTTGTTTACCTGCTCTTCTATGTAGGTTCTCACTTCTTCCCTCGACGGGCAAAGCCAGCGGTAATAATTTACGTAGGGAGGTTTATCAGCGCAGGAATCTCCATTCCTGTTTTTGGCATACCATTCCGGGTGGGCCTGCAACAATTCTTTTTCTCCCCTGTTCATGATCCACATCCACCGGTGTGCTTCTAATTTTTTACTTTTAGCGGTGCGGTAATGTTTTTCGCTGTCTGCTTCAAAAAAAATGCCCCTTATGCCCGCGTCATAGTATGCGGCATATTGTTGCTGGAGGTCTTCTTCCCTGTCTGCCGGGTTGGGGTTGATCCATACCCAGTGTTTGCGTTTTACTTTGCGCCTGCCTGCTGCCTGTGTTCCGGCGGCATAAGGCTGTATGGGCAGCGACAGGGTGGCTGCACCTGCAACCAGCGCTGACTTGATGAATTTTCGTTTATTCATGATCGTTATCTTATGTGCGTGAGCCTGCCGTTTTGATCAATTTGCCAGCCCTCCCTGCCGGCATCGCAGGTAACGGTGGCGGTAAATTGCTTTTCCACCGCCGTTAATTGCAAGGTACATTCATTTCCGGGTTTAACGGTAATTACGGAGGGCAACTGAAGCTGTGAAAGGTTGTCTGCATACTTACCATGGCTTTGCCTGTATTGCTTTTGCTTGTAGTAGATTAGCCAGAGATATTTTTTAGCATCTTCCGATGGGGGTAAACCATATGCTTCTTTTTCTTTTTTAGCATCTTCTGCGGCAAACCACAGATAGCCCCATCGTTCGGGATAATGCATATTAATTACACCCTGCGGCGACCACACCCAATTGTGCTCCGGAAAGGGCTTGCCTGTAGCAGGGTTTATTTTTTTCTTATATTTTCCATCAACGATCTCGGTATCCCATTGCACTCTTGAAAAATTGATGCGCCACCGGTCGCCTGCTTTCACTTCAGGAGCGGCATTGTCTTTTTGTAAAGCACCAAAGGGTATAGCCATTTCAACCGTCCATTTTTTGTCTGTATCACCCGGGTTGTTAAGCGTTCCGTTAATATATACTGCAGATTGTAGTCCGCCGGCATTCCAGGCAGTAGATAAATGTCCCCCGTTGCGGTAGGGCCGTGAAAGAAAAAGGTCGAAGATGGTATTGAGGGCATTCACTTCTATTTCAAAATAATCGTGTGTATCATCATCGGGGTCAATAAATATTTCAAAATCATTATCATGGTATATGATCTGGTCGTGCTGCGTAAGGGTTGCCCATATATGTGGCTCTTCCATTTCGGCTGCGATATACAAATGGGTGGTATTCCATAGCATTTTAAAACGGGTAGCGTGGGCGGGACGTGGTTTTGCATCTCCTTCAATATCCAAAAAATAAGCCGACCACGGCGCTTTTCCCCAGGCAGGCTCGTTCATCTTTCCATCAATACGTAAGCTGTCTTTAATTTGATATGCTGTGTAATGAAGGGGTGGGGTAAAAAGATGCGCATAGCCTTTAAATATATCCTGGGCTTTGCTTTGAATAACAATAAAGCAGGATATGAATAAAATAAAGTATAAATTTTTTTTCAAGTCCGTAATTTCCCTGCAAGATACGTTTCCACAGCCCTCAGCGATACGCAAAAAAAATTGCATTCCTTTTACAGAATGCAATTCAACTATATGTTCAAACCAGTTAAGGCTTATGCCATCGCATTTACCCTTTTGGCCAATTTACTTTTAAGATTGGCAGCTTTATTTTTATGTATAATGCCACGTTTAGCCAGCTTATCTATCATGCCTTCTACTGAGGGGATTGCTTCTTTTGCTTCCTTTTTATCGGTGATCACCTTTAGGTCGCGTATAGCATTACGGGTGGTTTTGCCATTGTACCGGTTCCTGTCCCTGCGTTTTGCGGCCTGGCGCATATCCTTTTTCGTAGCTTTATGATTAGCCATTTTTAAAAAATTTTGGACGGCAAAGGTAGGCGGATATACAATCAAATCCAAATTTTATATAGCAAAACGGCAATTTAGCAGCCTGTTTTTGCTCTATTTCCATTTTTTGAAACCATAGAGAATGAAGGAAAATGAGACGGTATTATGTCAAACCTTAAAATTGCAGGATAAGCGTATAACTACCTGCTTTTGATCGTTGTTTAAGCGCTGATATCACCAAAATCACGTAGGTTTGTACCTGTTCTCAAAAGATAGCCTCATGAAGGATTTTTCGTACATAACCAGTTCAGATCCCGCATACATAGAAAATTTATATAATAATTTCGTAAAAGACCCGGAGAGTGTAGATCCGGATTTTAAAAAATTTTTTGAAGGATTCGATTTTGCCATTGCCAATAGTAAGGACGCGGCAAACGGGAACGCCGCTTATGCAGTGGCAGATAAGCTTTCTGCACCTTATACTACAACCGATGGTGTAGACTGGAAAAAGGAATTAGGCGCTTACCGGCTTATTCTCGGCTACCGGAATAAAGGACATCTTATTGCCAACACCAATCCTATACGTAAACGTAAAGACAGGGGCGCTAATCTTAGCCTGGGTTTTTTTGGATTTAGCGAAGAGGATATGGATAAGAGCTTTTTCGCGGGTAATCTTATCGGCCTGGGCACTACTACTTTACGAAAAATATTAGAACATTTGCAGGCCTGCTATGCAGGCCATGTGGGTATAGAATTCAAGTACATCAGCGATCAGAAAAAAGTAGACTGGCTGACCACTGAAATGGAAAGAAACTTTATTCAGCCGTTTTCCCTCAAGCAAAAAGAAAGGATATTAGAGAAGATCAACCAGGCCGTGATGTTTGAGAAATTCCTTCACACGAAATATATAGGGCAAAAAAGATTTTCGTTAGAAGGTGGCGAAACAACTATCCCGGCATTAGATGCCATTATTAATAAGGCCGCTGAATTTGACGTGCAGGAAGTAGTGATAGGAATGGCGCACCGCGGCCGCCTGAACGTTTTGGCGAATATAATGGGTAAAACCTACGAGCAGATCTTTAGCGAGTTTGAAGGAACGGGTAAGGTTGACCAAACCATGGGTAGTGGCGATGTGAAATACCATCTTGGATTTGGGAGTGAAGTAAAAACACCCGGCGGCAGGCCGATGTACCTGAAGCTTATGCCCAATCCCTCACACTTGGAAGCCGTAGACCCCGTGGTGGTGGGGTTTGCAAGGGGAAGAGCTAATATTTTACATGAGGAAGAATATGAAAAAGTATTGCCGATCCTTATTCATGGCGATGCATCTATTGCAGGACAGGGTATCGTATACGAGGTTTTACAGATGTGTAAGCTGGAAGGATATTATACCGGGGGCACTATTCATTTTGTAATTAACAACCAGATAGGATTTACCACCGACTTTGACGATGCACGCAGCTCGGATTATTGTACTTCGCTCGCAGCTATGGTACAGGCGCCTGTATTGCATGTAAATGGCGATGATCCCGAGGCAGTGGTAAAGTGCGCCGAAATAGCGGCCCGTTATCGTAAAGCATTTCAATCGGATGTATTTATAGACATGGTGTGCTATCGTAAGCACGGGCATAATGAAGGCGATGACCCTAAATTTACCCAGCCTACCCTGTATGCCTTAATTGACAAGCATCCCAACCCCAGGGAAGTGTATGTGAAATACCTGCTGGAACACGGGGAGCCGGAAGCGCAGGAGCTGGCGAAGGGTATGGAAAAAAAGTTCTGGGATGATTTGCAGGATCGCCTGGATGAAGTGAAACAAAATCCATTGCCTTATACTTATCAGCAGCCAGACAAGTGGTGGAAGCAGTTAAGGAAAGCTACAGATGAGGATTTTGAACAGTCGCCGGTTACCGCTATCAGTGGTGAAAATTTTACCACCATTTTTAATGCGATGATGAAGTGGCCGGAAAATTTTACCCCGCTTCGCAAAGTGGAAAAGATCATCCATGAAAAAATAAAGCTGTTTGATAATGAGAAAAAATTAGACTGGGCTACAGGTGAGCTGCTGGCTTATGGCAGTATTTTGCTTGATGGTAAAGATGTGCGTATGAGCGGACAGGACATTTGCAGGGGTACCTTCTCACACCGTCATGCCGTTTTGCAGGATGAAAAAACAGATCAGCCTTACAACCGGCTTAGCGCCATACCCGGGGCCAAAGGAAAATACAGGATATTCAATTCTTTTTTAAGTGAATATGGGGTACTGGGGTTTGAGTATGGCTTCGGACTGGCAAACCCTAATGCGCTTGTAGTATGGGAAGCGCAGTTTGGCGATTTTTGTAATGTGGCGCAACCCATGATTGATCAGTTCATTTCATCGGGCGAGGAAAAATGGAACAGGATGAATGGGATAACCATGCTGTTACCCCACGGGTACGAGGGGCAGGGGCCGGAGCATAGTTCCGGCAGGATGGAAAGGTTTTTACAAATGTGCGCTGAATTGAATATGGTGGTTACCAATGTTACAATCGCTTCAAACTTCTTCCATGCATTGCGCAGGCAGGTGGCATGGCCTTTCCGGAAACCATTGATCAATTTTTCGCCTAAAGCCAACCTGCGTCATACAGGCAGTTATTCATCTGTTGAGGAATTTACCAGCGGAAGGTTCAGGGAAGTAATTGATGATCCGTTTACGGACAATGCCGCAGGAGTAAAAAAAGTTATTTTTTGTTCAGGTAAAATATATTTTGACCTTGCCGCAAAACAACAAAAAGACAACAGGAAAGATGTGGCGCTGGTAAGGGTAGAGCAGCTATATCCCCTGCCTTTCAAACAATTATCCGCCCTGTATGGCAGGTATAATAAAGCAATATGGTACTGGGTGCAGGAAGAGCCGCTGAATATGGGCGCCGCTTCTTTCCTGCAAATGAATCTTAATACCGGTTTGCGGCAATTGGGCCTGCCTGAAATGAATTATGGTGTGATCAGCAGGGAAAGCAGTGCCTCTCCCGCCACCGGTTTCAGCAAAATACATGCACAGGAACAGGGAGAAATTATTGAAACGGCATTTTCCATTTAACTTTATACCAAGGATAAATCAGCATAAACTGAAAAAACATGATTGACATCAAGGTTCCGGCAGTAGGAGAATCTATAAGCGAAGTTACTTTATTAAAATGGGTAAAGCCCGATGGCGCGTATGTAGAGAGAGATGAAGTGATTGCGGAGCTGGAAAGTGAAAAGGCTACATTTGAGGTGAATGCTGAAAAAGCGGGGATATTAAAAACCGAGGCCAAAGAGGGCGATACCATTACGATCGGGTCGGTGCTGGCTACAATAGACGAACAGGCTGCTAAACCGGCGGATACAGCAGTTGTTGCTCCTTCAGCAAATGAAAAACCGGAAGAGAAAGGGGCACCTGCAGCTTCAAAACCGGTTGAAGAAGCCAAAGCTGCGGGCAAGGGAAAAATAGAAGTGAAAGTGCCTGTTGTGGGCGAATCTATAAGTGAGGTTACTTTATTGAAGTGGGCGAAAAGCAATGGCGATCTGGTTAGACGTGATGAAGTGATTGCGGAGTTGGAAAGCGAAAAAGCTACTTTTGAGCTCAATGCGGAAGAAGCGGGCCAACTGGCTACATCGGTAAAAGAAGGCGATACCATTAAAATAGGGGATGTTATAGCTGTTATTGATACAGATATTGCCGTACCCGCTGAACAAGCGGCCGCCCCGCAAAAAACTACTGTTGCGGAAGCAAAACCTGCCGCTCAGCCTGCAGCAACGCATGCTTCGGATGTAAAAGCCACCCCCGTGGCGGCTGCTATTATAGCCGATAAAAAAATTGATCCTGCAACCATAACCGCCAGCGGAACTGCCGGCAGAATCGTAAAAGGCGATGTGCTGGCCGCTTTGGCCAATCCGGGCAAAAAAGCTTTCGATGGTCAGGAGCTGTTTACCCGTAACGTACGCACGCAAAAAATGACCAACCTGCGTAAAACGATCAGCAGGCGGCTGGTGGAATCAAAGAACACGACTGCTATGCTTACCACTTTTAATGAAGTGGATATGACCCGCATTATGGAGGCCAGGAAAGCATATAAGGATAAATTTAAGGAAACGCATGGGGTAGGTTTGGGCTTTATGAGCTTTTTTGCGAAGGCATGTGCTATCGCATTGTCTGAATGGCCGGCCGTAAACGCCAATTTAGACGGTGATGAGCTGGTATACCATGATTACGCGGATATCAGCATTGCTGTGAGCACGCCGCGCGGACTAACCGTTCCGGTTATACGAAATGTTGAAAGCCTGAGTATGGCCGATATAGAAAAAAAAGTGATAGAGCTGGCTAATAAGGCCCGCGACAATAAGTTAAGCATGGAAGAGCTGCAGGGCGGAACCTTTACCATTACCAACGGGGGTGTATTTGGTTCATTAATGAGCACTCCTATTATCAATTTGCCGCAGGCGGCCATACTGGGTATGCATAAAATACAGGAGCGCGCCATGGTTATAAACGGGCAGGTGGTTATAAAGCCCATGATGTATGTTGCACTGAGCTACGACCATCGCATTATTGACGGGAGAGAGTCGGTGAGCTTCCTGGTACGTGTAAAAGAACTGCTGGAGAGTCCGGAATTGCTGCTATTAGGCAAAGATCCCGTAAAAACATTGCTGGAATTATAAAACTGTAAACCTGCTTCCTTATATGAACCCTAAATCACTACTGGTACTGCTGACCGGCATCCTTTTCTTTATTTCCTGCAGCAAAGAAGCATCTTTTGAAAAAAAGAGGGCCGACACTGACAACAAAGGCCCGCTGCTGGTAAAAGTAACGATGCAGCCTGCTGATGCTATGTATACCGGTGTAATTACGCTGACGTACGACAATAATAAAAAGCTGGCCAATATAAAAAGCAAGCTCGAAGGGGAAGTGGACGAACCTTATATAGAGCAGGAAATTGTTTACTCTCGAAACAGTAAAGGCGTTATAGAACGTTTGGTTCAAATTGAGGATATTTATGATAAGGACGGCAACCTCCTGCTGAAGGAAACTGCAACGCTGAACCTGCATTTTACCGGAAGCGGACAATACACGCATGGTATCCGAACTTTTTCAAACAGTGCCGGGGTAAGAGACAGTATTATTTACACATATAACAACAAAGAACGCATAGCACAGGTTAAAGTGCTCAGGAAAGCGTCCAATAGCAATGTGTACGCCGATGAGCAGGTTACCGGCTACACCTATGATGCAAAGGAAAATATTTCGCTGATGACGATCCAGTTTGCCGATTATGGTGTGCTGAACCCGCCTCAGGCTATCAGTTTTCAATACAATGATAAACTTTCACCTATGAACTTTGGTGATGAATCACTTTTAAACGGATTTATCATGGATGGATTTAACTCGCCCCATTGCCTCACGGGTATCAGCGATGTTACGGAGCCGGATAATTCCTGGAATATGAGCTACGAATACAATGATCTGAATAAGCCTGTAAAGGGTGTGTACCATAATCCCGTAACGCAGGAAAAGATGAATTACGCCTATTTTTATCAATAACCTTCTCTTTCGCATTTAATTATTCATTTTTGCAGGGTGAGCAGGTATCATTCTTATGTCAACACTTCCGTTGAAATTGTCAGGCGCTATACCGGCGGTGAGCCACTGGCCGTATTCCTGGGATCTTTTTTTGCAGCCGGTAAAAAATACGGGTCAAAAGACAGGAAGCAGATCAGCCATCTGTGCTATTGTTATTATCGTACGGGAAAAATGTTCCCGGCCAATATTCCCGCGGGCAGCGATACTTTACAGGGGTATATATTAGCAGGGTTATTTTTATGCAGTTCGCAGCCAAATGAAATGCTGCAGCAGTTAAGCCCGGAATGGAATGAAAAGGTGCATCTTTCTATAGAAGAGAAATATGAGATATTACATAAAAACCTTAATGGCACCAGTAGCCCATCATTCACCATTCACCCTTCACCATTCACCCCTCATTACTCACCGCTCCCTGTTTTTCCCTGGAAAGCAGCGTTGAGTGAAGGAATAGATCATTCCCTCTTTTGCCATTCTTTTTTTATGCAACCCGATCTGTTTATCCGTATCCGTGCCGGTTATAAGACAGCAGTACAGCAAAAATTAGATGCTGCTAATATACCGTACCGGTTCATGAATGAATATTGCATTGCGCTTCAAAACAATACCAAATTAGATGCGGTAATTGAAACCGGTAAAGAAGCCGTGATACAGGATTACAGCTCGCAGCAGGTAGCTGAATTCCTGAAGCCGTTGCGGGGAGATAAAAGGCTGAAGGTGTGGGACTGCTGTGCGGCCAGCGGCGGAAAATCCATACTGGCAATGGATGTACTGAAAAACATAGAGCTTACGGTATCGGATATACGAAAATCCATGCTTGTCAACCTGGAAAAGCGTTTTGCCGCTGCCGGTATAAAATCGTACACTGCCAAAGTAATTGATCTCACTATTCACCCTTTATCCTTCACCCTTCACCACTTACTTTTTGATCTTATTATTTGCGATGCCCCCTGCTCCGGCAGCGGCACCTGGGCACGAACGCCTGAGCAACTGTATTTTTGGAAGGAAGAAAATATATTGCATTATACCACGCTTCAAAAAAAGATCCTTACTAATATTGTTCCATTTATAAAACCCGGCGGACACCTGTTGTATATTACCTGTTCGGTTTTTAAAGAGGAAAACGAAGCAATGGTAAATGAAATAAAAGAAAAGTTTAAGCTTCAGTTATTGAAGATGGAAGTGCTGAAAGGATATGATAAAAAGGCCGATACTTTATTTGCTGCACTGTTAACCTTGCCCAAATAAATATCAAATTCGAAGAAGAAAATCCGAAATCCGAAAAAGCGCCAAGAACCAAATCACAAAAAACAAATAAATCTCAAAGGCAAAAATCCGAAGAAGCTGTCAGATCAGCTATGAGCAAAGAAGGAGTATTCATTCTGCTGTTAGTAGGGAAATCCCCTTGCAACCTGAACCCTGTAACCTCCGCTACTTCATCAACCGCACGATGCGCTTGTTTCCTCCATCGGAGTAGCTGAGCCAGTAAATGCCCTGCGGCAGGTGGGCCAGGTTGTTGAATGCTATAAATTGAATCACACCGGTTTGTGTATCCGTTGTTTTTGCAAGTATTTTCTTACCGGCGGTATTGTATAAAGAAAAAGAAGCTTTGCCATTTACTTTTGGTTTAAGCAATAGGGTAAAACTGCTGGTGAAAGGAACAGGGTATGCTTTCAGCCAGTCGTTGTTCAGTATGCGTTCGGCATTTTGCAATTGCCTTTTTCTGTCTAATATTTCGTATGCGATACGCATATTGGGAATGCCATAGCCCACGCGATCGTCCGGGTTGTTGTATTGATCGGCGCTTCTTTGCACGGCATCAAAAATGACAGCATTGGTAAATTCCGGGAATGCCTGCCACAGGCAGGTGATCAAACCTGCCAGGTTGGGATTGGCAACGGAAGTACCGCTGGCGCTTGCTGGATTACCATCTGTGCCGGCAATTACGGTTCCCCATCCCACGGAAGCAACATTGGGCTTTATTCTTCCATCATAAGCAGGTCCGTAACTTGAAAATCCCGCTACCTGTTTGTTGGCATTTACTGCACCAATAGCCAGCACGTGCTCACCATCTGCCGGAGCTATAATATAATGCCAGCTATCGGTGCCCGAATTACCCGCGCTGTTGGTAACGAATATTCCTTTTTTTACCGCCATTTCCGCGCCTCTTGTAATAATGGTGCTGTGCCCGTTCATGTCGGCGTACGTATGGTTTAAAGCGGGGTTGGTAAACGTATTGTATCCCAGCGAAGAGGTAATCAGGTCAACCCCGAGGCTATCGGCCCTTTCCGCCGCAGCCACCCAGTTCTGTTCTTCCACCGGGTATTCCGTAGCCACATCTTCTGTTCTGAATAAATAAAAATTTGCTTTGGGCGCCGTGCCTACCAACAACCCGGGGCGGTTGGCGGCGATGGTAGAAAAACATACCATTCCGTGCGAATGTTCCTCTGTTACGCTGCTTTTATTGGCAACAAAATCCCAGGTGCCCAATACCTGGTTATTCAGCCGTACGCTGTCGAATGCGGGGTTGGTATCGTAATGGTAAAAGCCCGCGTCTAAAATGGCAATGGTCATGCCTTCACCCCGGAAGCCCTTATTATGTAAGAATGCTCCTTCGTGTATATTAACCTGCGCATACATATTACCGTAACTATAGTAATCGTTGCCACCCTGTACAATATGGCTCCTTTTTACCGGAAAAATCATTTCGCTGAATTTATCTTCTTCATCCTTTTCCCTGCCCGAAACCCTTGGTGCAATACCCGAAACAGCGTGTACAAAAGAAAAGCCGTTTATATTTTGTAATGCAGCCGGATCGGTGGTTTGTATTAATACCTGGTTCAGCCATTTGGAAACATTCAGTATACTCACGGTTCCGGCATTATAAATGCTGTCGAGATAAGCCGGGTTAACCGGAAGGTCTGAACTGTCAATGGTAATCTGCTGTCTTGTTCTTCTTTCGACAGACTTGGCCGATAAATAGCCGGCAGGGTTATGAAGTGAATAAGGATTGTTGTTCTTATCTTTTAAAACAATGATATACCTCGAAGATTGTGCAGGAGCATCCTTTAGTACAAATGCCAGGAAAAAAATCAATAAAGGTGCTATTGTTTTCATAGAACAGGATTGATAATCCTTAGTTGTGTTCAATCATCTTTAGTTTAATACCATAGCCATCGTAGGAATAACGGCTGGCAATAGTATCGCATTTCATATAGCCATCAAGCGTTTCGGCAAGTAAATCGCAATCTACGTCATACGGGCAGGGTGTATCTGGTTGCCCTTCAACAATTACACGGCAATTGCCGAGGGTATTGTTTTTTTGATAGAGCCAGTAAAAAAAATCTTTATAAATGAGGCCAATGTTTTTTCCATATACTTCCACGCTGTAGTTTTTTGAAGCCACATTGTTGGGAAACAGTTCCGGGTCGCCTGTAATTTCATCCGATTGTAATACGGTTACAGTATGCTCCACAGTTTTGTTGCCAATAAGATAAGGCTGCCCTACATTAATGTAATTATATTCCCACGATTTCAGGTAATCCAGGTCGCCATCAGCATTTATATAGCTATTGCCCTGCCAGAAATAGTTCTCCCTCACGGGAGATTTTAATTTTATAAAACGAAGATTGTTCTCAACGTATTCAATAGAATTAGGTAGTGGCGTTACCATAAATGTAGCAATATCTGTCCATGGCTTTAGCCCTGCAGAATCCCTGATCATTCTGCGAATGCGAAAAGCGGGGCGTTCCAGGTTATCCGTTATTTCGGCATCCACTATATCTTTTACCTGGTAGCTATGGATTTCTTTAGTGGTTTCGAAGTTGGTAAATATGGTAGAGTCTAATTGGTATACAATATATTTTCCTACCTGGATGGGATAGTAATCTATAACGGGCACTACGGTAAAAGCATCCGTTTCCCTTTTGCAAAACTGCAGGCTTAAAAAAAGAGGTATCGCCAGAACAAGAAAAAAATATTTATGGCTTTTGTGCATACACAAAGATTAGAAAAAAGCTTTATTACAGGCAATCCAAACAGGCATAAGGTTGCTTATACCCGTTAAAATTAAAAATCGGAAAGTTTCTTTCCGATTGCTAACGTTTTGACTATCTTTTTATTGCAGGGTGGCTATCAGCGGCCATCAGCAAAAAGCAAGCACAGGAGCTATCAGATAGAACTACCAACGATGGGTCGGGGGCTTTCACTTTTCACCATTCACTTTTTACCTCTTACATGTGCAATCAGCTATCCGTGAGCCAAAAACGACTAATGATGGGCCTGGCACTTCTTACCACTCACCACTTACTACTTACCACTTACTACTTACCACTCCCTACTCACCCCTCATGATCACTCCCCCGCCAATCACATCATCGCCTTCGTAAAATACGGCGCTTTGTCCCGGGGCAATACCTTTTACATGATCATAAAAGCTAACCTGTATACCTTTTTCATGGTTATACAGCGCAGCAAGCGCGCCCTGGTCTTTATACCGGATTTTGGTTACGGCTTCCATCCCGTCGGTTATGCCGTTGTATTTTAACCAGTTGAGCTTGCCCACCAGCATTTCCTGCCGGTTCAGGTTGTTTTCATCACCCAAAACAACGGTATTGGTTTCCGGTATAATTTGCGTAACATAGGCGGGCCTGCCCAATGCTATATCCAGTCCTTTGCGCTGTCCAATGGTATAAAAGGGGTATCCTTTATGCTGCCCTATGATTTTCCCGGTTGCATCTACAAAGTTGCCCCCGTTTACCCTTTCCTCCAGCCCGTTTACTCTTCTTTTCAGGAAGCCGCGGTAATCGTTATCCGGCACAAAGCAAATTTCATAGCTTTCGCTTTTTTTAGCCAGTTCGGGATAGCCGTAGTCCAGCGCCATTTGCCTGATCTCCGTTTTACGGTATTTGCCCAGCGGCAGCATGGTACGGCTCAACAGATCCTGCTGCAGGCCCCACAGCACATAGCTCTGGTCTTTGGTTTCATCTGCGCCTTTGCTGATATAGTACCGCCCGTTGGAGTGCTGATGAATATTACCATAATGACCTGTAGCAATAAATTCACAATCCAGGGCATCGGCCCTCTTTAAAAGGGCTCTCCATTTAATATGGGTATTACACATTACGCAGGGGTTGGGCGTGCGTCCGGCAAGGTATTCTTCCACGAAGTTTTCTATTACCGCATCGCCGAATTCGCTGCGGATATCGAGTATAAAATGCGGGAATCCATGTTCCACTGCTGCCATGCGGGCATCGTTAAAGCTATCCACATTGCAGCAGCCGGTTTCTTTTTTG
Source organism: uncultured Sphingobacteriales bacterium (assembly GCA_937871285.1). Classification (GTDB taxonomy): domain Bacteria; phylum Bacteroidota; class Bacteroidia; order Chitinophagales; family Chitinophagaceae; genus Agriterribacter. The sequence continues at coordinate 15,569 of CALMQS010000007.1, forward strand.
CTGCTGCCTGCACTGGCATAATCCCATGTTTTCATGGTAATGCCCACAACTTCGTATCCTTCGTCGTGGAGCATAAGCGCTGTAACCGTACTGTCTATACCGCCGCTCATTGCCACCAGAACTTTTCCTTTACGGCTCATAATAATTATAAATTAGCCTGCAAAAATACGGAAAAAGCGGCATAGCCGCCTTCGCGGGCTTTTGTTTGCTTTTGTTCCTGATTCTAATGCGTATATTGTATTTTCCGCTGGAAAGAGGCATGGTATAGAATGACGCAAACGATTGATATGCTTCAAGTACATGCTGATAATAAACTGGTAATGCTAAACATGTATAATTTACAGGGCCTTTTATTTACTTAGCGGAAATATTTTAAATGAACCATTAAGTTTGTTATATGAAACATTACGCGACATTTATATTATTGATGAGCCTTTGCCTGGGCAGCTTTGCCCAAAACAGCAAAAAAGCCATTTTCGTTATCGTTGACGGCATATCCGCCGATGTAATTGAAAAATTGAACACACCCGCTTTGGATGCCATTGCCAAAGAAGGCGGTTATACGAGGGCGCATGTGGGCGGTGAAAAGGGCGGTTATTCGGAAACCCCTACCATTTCGGCAGTTGGTTATAATAGTTTGCTCACCAGCACCTGGGTAAACAAGCACAATGTGTGGGATAACGATATTGCCGCTCCTAATTATAATTACTGGACCATCTTCCGTTTTTTTGAAACACAATATCCCCAAAAGAAAACAGCTATATTTTCCAGTTGGGAAGATAACCGTACCAAATTGGTGGGAGAAGGGCTGCCTGCTACCGGGAATATAAAACTAGATTATCATTTCGACGGGCTGGAACTGGATACCGTAAATTATCCTCACGATAAGGGCAGGGATTTTATGCATCGTATAGACGAATCCGTTGTGAATAACGCAGTGGAGCATATTAAAAAAGAAGCGCCTGATCTTTCCTGGGTATACTTGGAGTATACAGATGATATGGGACATATGTATGGTGACAGTGAACAGTTTTATAAAGCGGTGGCAATGATGGATGACCAGATAGGAAGACTGTGGCAGGCTATCCAATACCGCAAACAAAATTTTAAAGAAGACTGGGTGATCTACATTACAACAGATCATGGGCGCGATGCACAGTCCGGGAAAAATCATGGGGGTCAGTCGGACAGGGAAAGAAGCACCTGGATTGTAACGAATGCCAAAGGATTGAATCATTATTTTAAAACGGGCAACCCGGGTGTGGTAGATATCATGCCTTCCATTGCTGCATTTTTAAACATCTCCATACCCCGCGAACAGTTAATGGAAATTGACGGCGTGGCTTTAACCGGAAAATTGTATGCCACCACCGCTGATATGTCGCTGCTGAACAATAAGCTGCGCATTACATGGAAGGCGCTTGAAAAGAAAGGAAACGCGAAGATCTGGCTGAGCACAACCAATCATTTTAAGGAAGGAGGAAAAGATGAATATACCTTACAGGCTACGGTGCCTTTGGCAAAGCAGGAAGCGGTAATAGATGTAAGCAAACTGCCTTCCTCTTTTTACAAAGTAGTGATTGAAACACCGGGTAATATGCTGAACAGGTGGGTAGCAGAGCGGAAGTGAGCGGTCGGTACGCGACGTAAAGAGCGTCAGACCGCATCTGAAAAAGCACCAAAAGACAAATCACAAGAACCAAACAAAATCCAAATTTTAAATCCGAAGGTTCAAATCCGAAACTCGAAGGAGCAATCAGATTTGAGCTATGGGTAGTACAAAAGAAGGGGTATGCATACTATCATTAGTGATAAACTCACCTGATACCTGACTGCTGATAGCCCAATTAACACTTCAAATTTTTACCATGCCGGACATCTCAAAACGAAAATTTATCTTTTTAGTTTTTCTTTTAGCAGCAGGCTCATGTAAAGTGCAGCGTGTGGCTTCTGTTCCTACTAATGCTGCAACACTGGTTACACAGGGCCCGTTATGGGGAGCGGTGTGGCAGCAAAGAGCTTCCGAATATAAAGCGCTGTGCTACCAGGCCTATAATACGGCAAGAATGCAGTTGGATATTTTATTGCAGCAGTCTTACAGCAAGCCCATAGCGTTAGTAACCGACATTGACGAAACCATATTAGACAACAGTCCCTACCAGGTGCATATCGCCTTAAAGAATGAAGAGTACGCGGACGCTTCGTGGATGGAGTGGACAAAAAGAGTGGATTGCGATACCGTACCCGGCGCCTTATCTTTTTTTAAGTATGCTAAAAGCAGGGGCGTGGATGTATTTTATATTACCAACCGCCTGGAAGCTGAGCGGGATGCTACTTTAAAGGATATTCAGCGCTGGGGTTTCCCCGATGCGGTTAACAGCCACCTTACTTTTAAAACCACCACTTCCGGCAAGGAGCCACGCCGGCAAACCGTTGCGGATACACACGAGATCATTATGCTCTTTGGCGATAACCTCAGCGATTTCAGCGCAGTTTTTGATAAGCAGCCTACTGATACCCGCAATGCCGCCACGCGTGATAATGCAGCCCTCTTCGGCACAAAGTTTATTGTACTGCCCAATGCCATGTATGGCGACTGGGAAGGGATGCTATACCAATATAAACACACACTTCCTCCTGCAACGAAAGACAGCATTATTATAAGTGACCTGAAAAAATATTAAAGGTTGCCAACCTCGCTGTTTACGAAATCGTTTGCGTTCGTATGTCTGCTTTATATATAATGTTTAAAGCAAAGATTTCCTGCCTGGGTTGATGCAGGTTGCGTAGAAAACAGTAATTTGTTTCCGCATGCAAGACGAACTGCAATTACAATACTGGGTTGAGCAGGTTGCCTTATTTAATGACCAGGCAGCATACGAAAAAATATTCCTTCATTTCAATGACGGACTATACCATCTTGCCCGTTCCTTTGTAAAAGATGAACAGGTTGCTGAAGAAATTGTTTCCGATACCTTTATTAACCTGTGGCGCAACCGTATGCGGCTGCTTGAAATAGAGAACCTGAAAGTGTACCTCTATGTGTCGGTGAAAAATCTCTCTATTAAATATCTCAGTCGCAATAAACCCCGGGTTGATTTTGATTTGAACAACATATTGTTGCAGCATGTGGCAGGCACAAGTCAGAATCCGGAGGATCTGATGGTTTCAAAAGAAGTGCTTAAATCCATACACGCGGCTATTGAAAACCTGCCGCCTAAATGCAGGCTTATTTTTAAGCTGGTAAGAGAAGACGGGTTAAAGTATAAGGAAATTGCACAAATACTTAATATTTCTGTAAAAACGATTGATGCGCAAATGGCTATTGCCGGAAAACGCATTGTACAGTCGCTCAGCTTTCTCATCCGTAAATAATTTTCTTTTTTTCCCGGTCCTTTTAGGGGATTTTTTTGATTTTAGGTTCTTTTAATCATTCAAAAGAACCTTTACGTGAATGTCGTATAATAAAATCTGGCAACTGGTTGCCCGCAAATTATCCGGTGAGGCATCCCTTGATGAGCTAAAAGAGTTGGAACACCTGTTACAGGAGTATCCTGAAATTGCCTATAAAGTGGATATCTACTGCCAATATTTCGACAATCCTTCCAGCCAGGTTTACCGCACAGACGAAGCAAAAAGAAGGTCGTTAGAACAGTTCCGGTTACAGTTTAACCGCGAATTTAATAATGAATCTGAAGCCGTTCCGTTGCCGCTAACGTATAATAGTGGTGCGGCTATGCACGGTATAAAAAAATGGATGGCGGTTGCTGCGGGTCTGATAACTATAGCGGCAACGGTTTTTTTTATGACCGGAAGGGAAAAGGGAAATGCAGGGATTGCGCAGCATAAGATAAATGAAGTAAATACCATGCCCGGAACGCGATCTAAAACGGTACTCCCCGATGGCACAATAGTATGGTTGAACAGTGATAGCCGGATTAGCTATAATGCTGATTTTGGTAAAAATGAAAGAGAAGTCACCCTTACCGGGGAAGCTTTTTTTGATGTAGCTCATAATGAGTCGGTTCCCATGATTGTGCACGCTAAAACGGTTAGTATTCTTGTAAAAGGTACGGCGTTTAATGTACGCAGTTACCCCGGGAGCGATAAAGTGCAAACTTCCCTGCTGAGGGGTTCCATTGAATTAACGACTAAAGACCGTCCTGAGCAGAAAATACTCCTGAAACCCAATGAAAAAATAACCATTGATGTACAGGAAAATAGGCCTGCTGCGAACAATGATATACCGGCTCCGTCTGCAGGTACGTATAATGGGAATAAGAAAATATATCATATTGATTCACTGAAGCAAAGTACGCTGGCAGATGTAATACCGGAAGTGTCATGGATAGAAAACAGGCTGGTGTTCGATAATGAACCGTTTACAGATGTAATAGACAGAATGGAAAAATGGTACAATGTGGATATCATTCTCACCAACCAGCACCTGGGAGGAAAAAATTTTTCAGGTGTATTTGAAAAAGAAAACATTGCCGAGGCATTATCGGCGCTCCAGATCATTAATTATTTTGATTTCGAAATAATGGGAAGAAACGTTATCATCAAATAAATTAATAACCAAAAAGGATATGCTTATGACATGAACCAATACCCCTCTCCATGAAAAAGAGAGATGCTGTTACATCTCCCTTTATTAGTTAAATCCGGTGCAGGTTTTCTTAACGCGATCACCTGTACCTATTATTAAACTTAAGAAAGTAAAATTATGAAAAAATTGATTGTATCCCAATCAAATGGGGATACGTGTCCAAAATTTCACAAACTGCTTATTGTCATGAAATTAACTGCAATATTATTAATTGTAGTATGTCTCCAGGCCTCTGCAACCGGGTATTCTCAAAATGATGTGAGTATTTCGGTGAAAAATGTTGAATTGAAGAAGTTATTCAGTATGCTTCAGAAGAGCACGACCTACCGGTTCCTGTATGAAGATAAGCAGTTGCCGGCAAACGTGAGGGTAGATGTAGCAGTGGAGAAGGTATCTATTCAAACCCTGCTGAATGACGTATTACGCAATACCTCATTACATTACAGGGTACTGAACAACAACCTGGTAGTGCTGAGCAATGCTGCAGTAAATGAAATCATGAGCAGCATTATCAAAGGCCGGATAACCGATGAAACAGGGCAGCCGTTACCGGGTGTAAGCATCCGTATCAAAGGCAGCACTTCGGGGGTATCTACAGGAGCTGATGGCACATTTACTATAGAAGCGCCGCTGAACAGCGTGCTGGAAATTTCATTCATTGGCTACCTGACGCAGGAATATACAATAAAGAAGGATGACACCATCAGTTTGCAACTGCTACCCGGCGATAAGAACTTAGACGAAGTAGTGGTGGTAGGTTTTGGTACGCAAAAGAAGGTAAACCTCACAGGGGCTGTTGATATGATCACCGCCAAGCAGCTCGAAAGCAGACCCTTAACCAGTTTGGGTGCCGGTTTGCAGGGTTTGATCCCTAATCTTAATATCTCTATTTCTAACGGGAGAGCAACGACCAGTCCGGCTTTTAATATTCGTGGTTTTACCAGCATTAATGGGGGAGAACCTTTAATTATTGTAGACAATGTGCCTTTCACTATGGACGAAGTATCCAGGCTCAACCCTAACGATATTGAAAGCGTATCTGTGTTAAAAGATGCTGCGTCTGCTGCTATTTACGGGGCACGTGCATCTTTTGGAGTGGTGCTCATTTCCACTAAGACTGCGAAAGGAAATAAACTAAATGTAGCAGTAAATTCCTTTATGGCTATCAGAACGATCGGCAAGCTACCGGAATTGGTTACTGACCCTTACCTAGTGATGGAGAATAAACATGAGGCAGGGCGTCCCCTTTATAACCTTTTCCCGGAGGCTGCACGTGCATACGCCAAGCAAAGGTCGGAGGATCCTTCATTACCCGCTGTAATACTCAACCCCGCAAACCCCGACTACTGGTTATCTACCGGCTCTACCAATTGGTTGGACGAAGCTTATCACAAAACAGGTCCTACTTATAATACAAACCTGAGTGTTTCTAAACGCGCTGATAAAATGTCCTATTATTTATCGGCCGATTATTACAGGCAGGATGGTATGTTGAAATATGGCAACGACATTTATAACCGGTACAATCTCCGGGGTAAAATTGATCTGAATATTACCCGGTGGCTCGACATCTCTAACAATACACTCATAACCAGCAGTGATTATGATGCACCGGTATTGATGGATGCTGATTTTTTCTGGAATGTAAACAGGCAGAGTTCTTTGGACGTTCCCAAAAACCCTGATGGTTCCTGGAGCTATGTCGGTGGTTCACTATTGGGAAGAATGCAGGAAGGCGGTCGTTCTAAAAACAGGCTGAATGAATTTCAGACTACTTTTTCTGCAAACATTTCATTGATCAAAGGCGTTTGGGATATCAAAGGCGATGCAACCATTAGAAGAGGTAGCGGGTTGACAAGGTCTTATGATATTCCTATTCCTTACAAAACCGGCCCTAATATCCCCGTGGCTTATACCGGTGCTACTACTAGCTGGGCACAAAACAATACTTTAAGCAATCGGTACAATGTGTACAATGTATATACCAATTTTTATAAAAATATTGGCAATCATTTTGTACAGGGGCTGGTAGGTTATAACCAGGAGTATAGAATTGTTACGGATTATACCGCCAGAAGAAATAATATTATTTCTACTTCCTTACCATCCATAGGGCTCAGTACAGGTACAATGACCCAAAATGAAACGATCACCGATTGGGCAATGCGCGGCGTTTTTTACCGCTTAGGCTATAATTATAAGGCACGTTATCTGCTTGAATTGAATGGACGCTATGATGGCTCATCGAGATTTCCGGGAGATAGACGTTGGGGTTTCTTTCCCAGCGCTTCCGCAGGTTGGGTAATATCGGACGAGGCGTTTTTTAAAGGCATAAATAAAGCCCTTTCTCTTGATATGTTTAAAATAAGGGCTTCATACGGAAGCCTGGGTAACCAAACTTTTAGTTATAGTAATACCTTCCCTTACTATGACTCTTATCCCTACCTGCCTATTTTACCTACCGGACAAGCCAACATCATATTGGGTTCTACCAAACCTACAATTGTGAGCAGCCCCAAACCTGTATCTGATAATTTTAGCTGGGAAAGCATTGCAAGTGTAAACTTTGGTGTAGACCTTTCCATGTTCAACAACCGGTTTAATGTAAACTTTGATAAGTATACCCGGTATACAAGAGATATGCTGATACCCGGACAGGAACTTCCTGCTGTTTTTGGCGCTGACGCTCCTACTGAAAATAATGGCGATCTTAGAACCAAAGGCTGGGAATTACGCTTGAACTGGAGAGATAATACCATGCTGGCAGGTTCGCCATTCTGGTATAACCTCACCTTTACTTTAGCCGACAATCGTTCATGGATTACAAAATATGATAACCCCACAAAATATCTTGGTAATACATATGGCAACTATTACGAAGGAAGAGAGATAGGTGAAATATGGGGGGCTGAAATTGCCGGTTATTTTAAAGATGAGCAGGAAATAGCGAGTTCCCCCAACCAACGAGAATTTGGTGAAGACGATCAGGGGTATAATTTCTATCCCGGAGACCTGAAGTTCGTTGACCTGAATCATGACGGTAAGATTAATTATGGCGACAGAACCGTGGATAACCCCGGCGATATGCATATCGTTGGTAACAAGAGTGCCCGCTATCCCTATGGCATTGATCTTTCTGCTGGTTGGCAGGGAATTGATTTGCGTGTTTTTATGCAGGGTATTGGTAAGAGAGACTGGTATCCCGGTAATTCAAATGTTTACTTCTGGGGCATTTACGCGCAACCCTGGACCAATGTAACCACGTTGAATCTGGATCACTGGACGCCTGAAAACCCCAATGCATATTTCCCTGCTGTACGGGCCTATACTGCAGAAGATGCATTATCGCCACTGGCAAAACCTAATAAAAGGTATATGCAGAATGGCGCTTATATGCGTGTTAAAAACGTAACAGTGGGTTATGCTTTACCAGAGTCATTATTACAACGGTTAAAGCTGAGCAAAGTGCGTTTTTACTTTAGTGCAGAAAATATTTTTGAAATATCGCATCTGAAAGTAAAACTGGACCCCGAATCATTGGGCGACGGTAGCAGGCCGCAGGCGGCATATCCGTTCCAGCGTACCTACTCTTTTGGTTTAAACCTGAATTTTTAATGCACTAATTTCTTTAAGATGAAACGGAGCAAAATACATATTTCTGATATAAAAAAATGTCTATGCGAAGTTCCATCAGACCAAATTCAAAAATAAAAATTAACTGATGAAACGAATTTCATATATACTTTTAGTAGTCACTCTACTGGGTGTTTCGTGTAAAAAAGATTTTTTACAGCGCACACCCGCAACGGCTATTACCGGCAACGATTTTTTTAATACGACGGCCGACCTGGAAACCTATACCAACGGGTTATATACGCAGCAACTTCGTGCAATATGGGCAGACGTAGAGGCGGCAGATAAATTTTCAGATAACATCTCTATTTATACCGGCAGCAGCGAGATAGACAATCTTATTCGCGGAGGTGTAACACCAGGCAATACCAAGGGCTGGGACAGGGACACCTGGGGTATTTTACGCAACATCAATTTTATGCTGGATAATGTTGGTAAAACAACAGGAGACCAGGCTGTCATAAACCATTATATTGGCGTGGCAAGATTTTTCAGGGCCAACTTTTACTATGGTATGGTAAAGCGTTATGGTGATGTGCCCTGGTACTCGCATGTGCTGGGTAATAAAGAGGAAGATATGTTGCAGAAGGCCAAGGATCCACGTGCTGTGGTGGTAGATTCCATAATGGCTGACCTGGAATATGCCGTTGCGAATGTATTACCTGCACATACCAACAATACTTATGTAACCAAATGGAGTGCGTTAACATTGCTGGCAAGGGTTGCTTTACATGAAGGAACCTACCGCAAATACCATCATGAGTTGGGACTGGAATCTTCAGCGCAAACTTTTCTTCAGCGTGCTGTATCTGCCTCGCAGGAAATAATGGATAACGGTGGTTTTGACATTACCGGAACCGGGGCTGCCGGATACCGGGCGTTGTTCACGAGCAATGATCTCTCCGGGAATAAGGAAGTGATTTTTCTCCAGAAGAATAATAAAGAACAGGGCGTTGCCAATAACACACACGTTGTGTTAGACTGGCAATGGGCTTTAAGCTCCAGTTTGGCAAATGAGTTTTTAATGGCAGATGGTACACCGTTCACGTCTCAAAGTGGTTACGATACCAAAACTTTTGTAAACCTGTTTACCGATCGTGATCCGCGTTTAGCCGAAACCGTTATGCCGCCAGGTTTCGTACTAACTCCGGGTGGTAATCCTTATCTTACCCGTCCTAGTTTTGGCGGTTATCTGCAAATAAAGTTTTACCCGCGGGATGCGGCTTTGAGAGGCGGCTGGGTTTTAAACTATACAGATCTGGCCATTTTCAGGTATACGGAAGTGTTACTGACAAATGTTGAGGCAAAGGCGGAATCAGGAACGCTTAGCCAGGGAGACGTAGATGCAACTATAAACAAGCTTAGAACAAGAGTAGGAATGCCTGCATTGGATATGGCGGCTGCAAATGGTACGCCCGACACCTATCTTTCCGGTAAATATCCATTGGTTACCGGGGCAAATAAAGGCGTAATTCTTGAAATACGCAGGGAGCGCAGAGTAGAGCTGGCTTGTGAAGGCTTCCGGCTGGATGACCTGTACCGCTGGAAAGCAGGTTCACTTTTGGGGCAAAACACGGGTGGCATGTATGTGCCTGCGCTGGGTGGCTTGGATGTAACCGGTGATGGCGTGGCTGATATAGCTATTCTTCAATCCAAAGAGGATGAAAGTCCGATAGCTGGTTTGCCGGCCGATGTAAAAGAAAGAATTGTGAAATATTATCTTGCCGACGGAGCTTTTATTTTGTCTAACGGAACATCGGGTACTGTTATGTTTGCCAAGGACGTGGCACAGCCCCGCAGTTTTATTGAACCTAAATATTACTATTTCCCAATTCCTGCTTCACAGATAACATTGAGCAATAAAAAATTAACTCAACCTGCCGGTTGGGAATAAAAAAGTGTGAGACTACAAAATGCCGGTGAGATGCTCAGTTGTTTCACCGGTTTATTTTTTAACTGAAAATATGTTCATGAAAAGACGATTTTTTCTACGCAATGCGTCGCTTGCAGCGGCAGGAGCAGCAGGTGTGTCCAATATACACGCAACAGCAGCCAGGGATACTAAAGATGAATTTAAAAAACCGGTACTTACGGTTGCGCACATTACGGATGTGCATATCCGGCCGAATGACAATATTCCGCAACGGTTTAAGCAATGCCTTGAAGCGGTGAAAAAGCATAAGGTTGATTTCTTTTTGAATGGCGGAGATTCTATCCATGATGCTTCGTATGATAATGTAGAACGGGCAAGAGTAACCGAACAATGGGCGGTTTGGGATGAGTGCATGCAATCGCTGAAAGGATATGAAGTATACAGTTGTATCGGCAATCATGATCCGTGGTGGTCGGCTCCGTCAAAAGAAGATGAAATGTATGGTATACCTTATACTGTAAAACGGTTAGGCATACCACATAACTATTACAGCTTTTCGAAAAAGAACTGGCATTTTATTATCCTCGATGGCAATTACAAGAGCATTACTTTAGGAGAAGAGCAAACGGAATGGTTAAAAAAGGAACTGGAGAAAGTTCCGCAAGGTGATTTCGTACTACTGATGTCGCATTATCCCATACTAACTGTTACGAGTACCTGGGAAGGAGGGCAGCATAAAGATCATAAGGAGCTGAAGCAACTTTTTTATAAGCATAAAGACAAGGTGAGGGTTTGCTTAAGCGGTCACCAGCATTTGCTGGACAGGGCATGGTACAATGGCGTAAACTATTTTTGCAATGGTGCTATAAGTGGTTTCTGGTGGGGTAAGGGAAATGAAAAATCTGCACAACCTTATTATTACCAGGAAACGCCACCCGGGTATGCAATCATTAAACTATATGAAAATGGAGCGGTGGAGAACGGGTACATATCCGTAAATATGTAGGGTTTGGAGTTTAACAAATATATTCCTTTTTAAAAAAGTAACTATTATTGTAATAAATAGCCTTCCCAATTTAGAAATAGTTATAAAGGAATATGACAACACGACAATTACGAAAGCACTACCTGTCTGTTATGGTAGTGTTTTGTTTACTTGCGGGTGCTTTTCGTGGTAATGCCCAGGAACAAATAAAAATTTCACATGGTCCGTATTTGCAGGCGATGACCGATTCGGGCGTGTCAATAGTATGGACAACCAATAAACCTGCCACTGCCTGGGTGGAGCTGGCGCCTGATGATAGCAGTCACTTTTACCAGTCAGAGCGTCCGAAGTTTTTTTGTGCCGCTGATGGTTTGAAAAATGTAGGGACTGTTCATCAGGTAAACTTAAAGAACTTATTACCCAATACCCGTTATCGTTACCGTGTGTATAGCCAGGAGGTTTTAAAGCATGAATTTGTATATGTTCACTACGGCAATGTAGCCGCAACGGCTGTGTACCGGAAACAGCCGCTTACGTTCACTACCCATGGGAAACCGGAACCGTTTGAATTTGCAGTAGTGGATGATATTCATGAACGGAATAATGTATTGAAGCAGTTGTTAAGCCAGGTTGATCTGCCCAACACCGGTTTTGTTGTTTTTAATGGAGATATGATCAATGCCTCCATGAGCGAAGAGCAGGTATTTGGCGGCTTTATGGACACGGCAACAGCCTTATTTGCCAGCGAAATACCCATGTATTACGCAAGAGGAAATCATGAAACCCGCGGACCTTTTGCTTCAAAATTCGCTGCATATTTTCCCGGTGTGGGCGGTCATTTGTATTATATGTTTACTAAGGGTAATGCTTGTTTTATAGTGCTGGATGGGGGAGAAGATAAGCCCGATTCTGATATTGAGTATAGCGGCATTACTAACATGGATGAACACAGAACAGAACAGGCAGAATGGCTCGCCAATATGGTAAAAACAGATGCTTTTAAAAAAGCGAAGTATAAAATAGTGATCTGTCATATACCTCCTGCCGATGGATGGCATGGCAACCGGGAGATCACAAAGAAATGGGTGCCCATTTTGAATAAAGCAGGTGTGCATGTTTTTATTGCTGCGCATGAACATCGCCACCGCATCCAAAAGCCTTCTGAGTCCATAAAGTTTCCTGTTATAGTGAACTCCAATAATAATATTATTAAAGCAAGCATTTCGGAAAAGGAAGCACGCTTTCGTATTTTTGATACGGCAGGCAAGCTGGTTGATGAATTGATTATTCCCTAAAGAAACATCAGATTATATACCTGCTATTGCTGATTTCAGTTAAAATAATCATTGATCACCAACAATATTCATTTGATGAAGAATAAGAAATTTTTTCCGCTTTCATTTTTAGCGATCCTGCTGGTTTCCTGCGCCGGCACAAAATATACTCAAAAAATGGTGCTGAGTTGGGAAGAAAATTTCAACCAGCTTAATGGTTTCGATACAACCCGGTGGTCGAAAATACCAAGGGGAACCCCGGACTGGCAAAAGTATATGAGCCCTTTTGATTCCTGCTATGCCATGCGTGACGGTAAATTAATTTTGCGTGGTATCGTTAATAATAGCCTGCCCAACGATACTGCCACGTATTTAACAGGCGGTGTATACACAAAAGATAAGGTGGGCTTTGGCTTTGGCCGACTGGAAATATATGCAAAGCTGAATGGAGCACGTGGTGCGTGGCCGGCTTTCTGGTTGTTATCGCAGGGCATGAAATGGCCGGATGGCGGCGAGATAGATATTATGGAAAGATTGAACTTTGATTCTATCGCTTATCAAACGGTACATTCTCATTATACCTATAACCTGGAAATGAAGGAACCGAAGCAGGGAGCAACCGGGGTTATCAATCCCGATGACTTTAATAATTACGCTGTGGAGCTGCACCCGGACAGCTTAGTTTTTTTCATCAATAATAAAAGAACGTTCGCTTATCCCCGTATTCAAACAGACAAAGAAGGGCAATTTCCTTTTGATCAGTATAAGTATTACCTGTTGCTGGATATGCAGTTGGGCGGCGGCTGGGTGGGTAGCGTTGATGCCGCAGATCTGCCTGTTGAAATGGAAATTGACTGGGTGAGGTTTTATGCTTTTAAGCAAAAGCATTAGGTTTTTCTACAATTTCCTAAACAGCCACAGGAGTAGCGAGAGCATGACACTAAACAGGATCATGGTAGTAATGGGGAAATAAAAACGGAAATTTTCTTTTTCAATACGGATGTCTCCCGGCAGGCGGCCGATCCAGTGCAGCCTGTCGTGAAAAAAGTAGATCACCATGCCTGCAATGATAACCAGCACTCCTCCTGCAATGATGTATTTGCCCGTTTCAGCGTTCATTGTATAAAATTAAAAAAAGTGAGTGATGCTGCCTGCAACTGAAAAAAGAGAACCATTCCCTGAGCTACTCAAAAAATATGCGTATGGTTTGGTAAAACAAACGGTTTTGCAGATGTGCCGATTGTTTTTCGGCATAACCCTGCAGTCCCAGCAGCCCGGCAGCATTGCCTTTATTAATGGCTATTTCGAGATAGCCTGCGGCGTTAAACAGGGCCAGCTTTTCACCTTCCGGCACATCGGCATAGGTTTCGCTTATTTTATCAATTACTTCGTCTCTTTTAAAAGCAATGGTAAAGCGCCTGCCCTTTCTTTGTTCTTCAAAAGCTTCGCGGGTAATATTGATCACCACGTTTTCAAAATGATCAATAAAAATTATTTGTCCCTCCATCCAGTTTTCGCCCAGCAGCGGGCGCAGCGGGTTTTTTTCCAGTATTTCTATATCCGGAATACCGATGGTATGAATGCTTTGCCCGTTGGCGATGGCTTGGATGCTTTTTCCAAAAACGCGGGTAATGTGCAGCGCGTTTTTGGTTATGGTTTTATCCAGGGGTAGTCCGATCACCAGTTCGGGCTTACCTTCTGCGATCATCGTGAGCAGCCCGTTATCGGCGCATAAAATGTATTGCCGGTTATGAAAAGCCAGGAGCAGGTGCTCATGCCTGTTTTCAAAAAGATTTACCAGCACGATATGAAACGTAAAGTCGGGAAAATTTTTAATGGCGTTGCGGCACAGGTAAGCTGCCCGCGGGTAGTTAAAAGGGGTAAGCTCATGGCTGATGTCTACCAGTGCGCACCCCGGTACGGCTTGCAACAATTGCCCTTTGATGGCTCCCGCCAGGTAATCCTTTTGTCCGATATCTGATGTAAGTGTTATTAAGGGCATGTGCGTGATCAACAATGGTACAACTATATTCGTGCAAAAATAAGAGACTGTGCCCGTAATAAACATTGTTTAACGGAATGAACCTGGCGGATTGGTGTGCAAAAGCTGCCGTAAAGGAAAAAGCATTGATTTTTTTAAAAGTTTGGCAGAATGCCTTTTTCCCTTATTTTTGCACTCCCAAAAAAGAAAGGGGTTTATCCTTGTTGTAAGGATAAATGATTCCGTAGCTCAGCTGGTAGAGCAATACACTTTTAATGTATGGGTCCTGGGTTCGAGTCCCAGCGGGATCACTTAAATTGAAATAGATCACTGAAAATCAGTGGTCTTTTCTTTTTAGTCGAATTTTTAGTCGAAGAACTTACATCCATACTCTTACTTCTTCCTTCACTTTACCCCTGATAACATGTCTTTACAAAGGTACCTGAATTTTTACTTATGCTTATGAAATTGTCCTAATGGATAAATACGGGTAGTATTATACCCTAAAAAGATGTACCTTACAATAAATTGATTTGTGATGAAAGATACAGTGAAGAAGATACAATCCTTTATAACATTCGAGCACCCCATTCATCTGGACTATATTACCCAGCAGTTTTCCAATACCCAGCAAAAATTTCAAAAAGTTGTGCCGGAATGGAGCATCAGCGCCACGCGGCAGAAACTGATAGCCGATTATTGGTTTATTTATGTGATCAGGCATTTTGCTATCATCTTAGGGTTACCTGCTTTGCTTTTTTATCTTATCCCCGGCAATTTCGAACTGCAAAACTTACTGGGCGTTTTTATGGCGGGATTTTTAAGTTTCCCCGTTCTGTACCTGTTTGTTTATCGTCCCAGCTTTGGGGCTGCCTATTTGCCACGGTTGGAGACTATCAAAGAAGCCTATGAGCGTAAAGAATTGGAACATCTGGAAAAATGCCGGAGATCACAACTTTCTAATCTTGCTCTTTGCCTGGTTTTTTATGTTTTTGATAAGGCTTGCAGTATGAATAAACTGCAGCCTAATGATCAGTATGCCGGGATTCTTATCAGGCTCTATGGCGTTGACCAGGGCAGTCTGAAGAAGAACCTTGAATTGATATTTTCAAATGCTGCCAAAAGAAAGTCCCTTACAGATCGTAAAATAACTGAAATCCGAAATAGGTTTTCAGAAGCGTATAACTTTTTTGAAGAAATGAATTTCCCCGAAGGTGTTTCTATTTTAAAACAACTTGAATCAAAGCTTACTTCGACTTAGCTAAAAAATTTCGGACAATGAAAATTTTGTAATTTTAAAATATGGGAAGAGATGCACAAATACGGGATAAACCTCAATTGCCCAAACGTCTTTTTTGGGACTTTAAGTATGAACAGATTGATTGGGTGGCCGGCTATCTTACTGTGATTGCAAGAGTCATCGAACGTGGAAGCAAAGAAGAATGGGAAGAAGTGATTCGCTTTTATGGGCGGGATCAGGTTGTTCATGCATTAAAATATGAGATAAAGTTCCTGGCAGATTATGCCATTAAGGAAGTGTGTGCCTATTTCTCTATCCCCAAAGAGAATCTGTTATGTTATACACGCAAACAGTCGAGACCGGGACACTGGATTTGATAAAAAAGTTAATGATTGATGAGGTGTTGTCTAAGTTTAACCTTGTTGGAGGCACAGCTCTTTCCTTAAATATGGGTCACAGAAAATCTGTAGATATTGATCTTTTTACAGACGCGGATTTTGATGCCCTTTACCTGGCCAATCACTTAGCAAAGACTTATAACGCTACCATTTCTGGTGTTCTTACCAATGGCGTTTTTGCCTTTATTAACGATGTGAAAGTTGATTTGCTCGCACATCAATATCCAATATTAAATCCAATAGAAATTAAAGAAGGCATACGAATGTTATCGCTGGAAGATATCGGGGCGATGAAACTAAATGCTATTCTGTATAACGGAACCCGTTTAAAGGATTTTGTTGACATATATGCGTTGGTTGAATATCTTCCATTGAATAAAATAACGGGGAATTTTATACGGAAATATCCTGAAGTAACCAGCCAAATGGCTCATAACGCACTCCTTTATCACAATGATATAGATATGACAATGAAGATTGACTATATCAGTTGGGAGATTCCCTGGAAGGAAATTGCAGCCAGATTACATGATGCTGTTACCAACGATCAAAAAATATTTCGGAAGAAAAATCTTCTTTCGCGCAAAACCATTTCACCCATTCCGAGAA
The DNA here is from genome assembly GCA_937871285.1 of uncultured Sphingobacteriales bacterium. GTDB lineage: Bacteria > Bacteroidota > Bacteroidia > Chitinophagales > Chitinophagaceae > Agriterribacter. Next base: position 32,171 of record CALMQS010000007.1, read on the forward strand.
GAAAAGGAGGGAGAAGGATATAACACTGGGCAGCAAGTGTTTAATTAAATGTTTCCCAACCTTTTATCATTTCTAAATTTCTATTCCTCCCATTTTCCCGGACTATTCTTCTAACCTTAAGTATACTTAGCTTCTTTCCCCTTGCATAAAGTTCCACTTTGCCTTCCTAAAATATAAGGCAATGAAAGGATATGTGAACAATGCAGCTTCGCCAACCCCAATGTTATTTCCTTTTGAACCGGAACAATTCTGGTTATTCATGCGGCAGGTAATCCGGGAAGAAATAACAAACGTTGAAAAAATAAAGCCGGTAAACTCCCGCTATGATACGCCCGGAATGACCTATAAACCTCTGTTTAAGATTTCAGAAGTCTGTCAGCTCTTCCAGGTCAGTAAGCCTACTATTTATGATTGGATACGTCACGGAAAGCTAAAACCTTACAAAATTCGTTCACGGGTTTATTTCCTGTGGCAGGATATCCAGCAGCTGTTACACCCGGCTTCCAGCGACAGTAATACTTCAATCTAAAGAAACTTCTGATTACTTAACAGGGAAATTATTTCGTTATGAACAAACTAACCGTAGCAGAAGCGAGGAAAATAGACATAGTAGATTATCTTTCTTCATTAGGTCTCCTGGGTACAAAAATACAGGGAGAAGATCATTGGTACTTCTCTCCTTTTCGCGATGAGCGAACTCCTTCTTTTAAAATTAACCGCAGGAGCAATATCTGGTATGATCACAGTAGCGGAGACGGAGGAAACATTATTGATTTTGGGATTCTTTATCACCGCATAGATGTACGGGGATTCCTGGAACTATTAGCCAGGGACTACAGGCGAAACGATTTTTCTTTTCACCCGCAATTTAAAAAGGATGGTAATATTGGGTTAGTTGCGGGTGAAAAAGAAAATTTAGCCGATAGCAAAATAGTAGTTACTGCCACCCGGCAGTTATCAGACAAAAGATTGCTTCACTACCTTAATGCAAGATCTATTTCTCCTGAACTTGCCAGTCAATTCTGTCAGGAAGTTGATTTTGCTCTTTATAAAAAGCAGCACACAGCCATCGGATTCCCTAATGGCAAAGGTGGTTATGAACTTCGCAGCAGTTATTTCAAGGGCAGCTCATCGCCAAAAACTTTCCGGTTTGTTGACAACAGCAGTCAGGAATTACAGGTATTTGAAGGCTTTTTTGATTTCCTTTCCTGGTTTTCACATTTTAAAAATGATCAGCTCGCCTGCAACTTTTTAGTGCTAAACTCACTTTCTTTTTTTCAAAAAGCAAAGCAAACGATGGAACAACATAGCTCCATAGGACTTTGGTTGAATAGAGGAACCGCCGGGCAGGCGTGTACTATGCAGGCGCTTAAAAGTAATTCAGCCTATACAGATAAAAGCAATTTATACAAAGACTTTGACGATCTGAATGAATGGCTCGTGCATCAAAATCAACAAAAACAATCAAAATTGAAAACGATAAAACCTACATATTATGGCAGACATTAAAAGACGGACGTTGACCCTTATCAGTGGTAAGCAGATTAAACTATACGGAAACAGCATGGCTATTGGAAGTAGCCTGGAGGTTGGAGAAGGCGCAGCGCCTAATATTCTTTCTTTCATGGAGCAAAGCGAGGATGAAAAGCCCGACGGTACAATGTCGGATTTCACTGCTGAAATTAAACCAAAGAAAGCAAAATCTGTTTCCAAACCCGTTGCAACAGTGCTCAATCCACACCGGTTGACAGTGATGGAGATTTTGGAAATGGCAGATTTTAATATCCAGTTATGGATGCAATTGAAAGATAATATCCGGCGGTATGGTCTTGATAATCCGAAAATCTTTAACCGGGAAATGTAACCGGAGCTGGTGAAAAGAAAAAATAATTACCCTTCAAATTTGCATCATCTGCCAGGATTTCAGGTTAGGTACCGGCAATTTAAAACTGGTAATTCCAAGCGCAGCTAAATAAACAACAGCCGGCAGGTTACCCGGAACGCAACCGGCAAGGTGTACCAAATGTTACACATTCGCAAATTAACCTGTTTGCCTCCGTAGTTGGCAACAGCAATTTAGAACCGGTTTAAAGCCGCATATCCGTTGGATGAGTGAATAATACCAATAGAATTGATAAATCATCTATAACAAACGCTGAATGCACAATAACCGCTTTTCAGGCTGATGAATACAGGGGATGCTTTTTAAAGTTTCAGGTAGCCAGCTATGTTTTGGTAATACCAAAACGCCGGCTCCTTCATCCCGTTTTGAAGGCGGGATTTGGAGGAAGATTTTTTCATGCTATCGCATTCAAAAATCATGGAGGCACAAAATATGACACAGACAAATGAACAGCCAAAAAATAAAGGCGGACGCCCCGCCAAAAGCATTAAACGTAACCAGGTAGTGACGCTCAAATGTGCCAGCTACGAACAGGCAAGGATCAGCGCCAATGCCAAAAAAGCCGGGCTTTCTGTATCAGAATTTCTCCGGGAAATGGGACTGAACGGACAGGTTGTCACCACCGAAAAAGCGTTGCCCGTAGAAATCTTAGCGCTCACTGGTACGCTCAACCACATGGCAGCAAACCTTAACCAAATCGCTAAAAAGCGAAATAGCGTAATTGAAGAATTGAATGCCGCTGAACGTGCAGGTCTTGAAATTCTTTCAAGGGAAGTAAAAGAAGTTGCACAGCTTATCAAAACTTATCTGCAATGATCGGGAGTATATCGCTGGGGGCTTCTTTCTTCCATTGTATCAGCTATTGCCTGGAAGATAAAAGAACATTAACGGAAGAACAGAAAATAAAGAAGTCATTGGAAGATGGTTTACAGCATAAGGACCGGGCAGAAGTACTGGCTTACAACAAATGCTTTGGCAACAAATACGAGCTGGCTGAACAGTTTAAAGAGGTTGCCCGATTAAGCAGGCGGGTAGAAAAGCCGGTACTGCATTTATCTTTAAGCCTCCCTCCCGGCGAACAATTAAACCGTAACCAACTGATTGAAGCCGGTCAGGAACTGGCAAAAGAATTTGGGGTGGACGATAATCAATATCTCATTATCCAGCATAAGGATACTAACAAACAGCATATTCATTTGGTGGCAAACCGGGTAGGTTATCAGGGTAAAGCAGCCAGCACCAGTAATAATTATTTGAAGATGGACAGGCTTTGCCGCCGGCTGGAAAAAAAGTACAGGCTGCAGCAAGTGCTTAGTGCAAAGCGGTTTTTGCCGAAGGAGCAAAAATTAACTCCAAGACATGACAGCCGGAAAGAGAAAATGAAAAATGATATACAGCAGTCGTTGAAGAAAGCAAAAAACTATGATGATTTTGTAAAAAGAATGCAGGTATTGGGCTACCAAATCATAAAGGGCAGGGGTATCACTTTTATAGACGATAAAAAAGTAAGCGTTAAAGGCAGCGACCTGGGCTATTCATTGATGACAATAGAAAAACTGTTGCAGCGGAATCAAACGCAGGAATTGAAGCAGGAAAATATTTCTAAAGTTCAGGAACAGGAAATTAAAAAGCCATCTGCCAATCAACAAATTATTGCCACCAATGCCAGGCTTAGGAGAAGAATTACCGAAAAGCAGCATTCATCCTTCTTCGAGAAATCGCCATTGGAAGAATTACAAAAAGGCATTGGAGGTATTATATCAGAATTATTAAACCCAGGATATCCTGAAACGGATGAGATCAATCCCGAACTGTTAAAAGAAGCGCACAGGAAAAAGAAACGGAAAAAACCAACATGGTAAAGCTTTTACGAATAAAATAAGCAGATCATGGATACGAATAACAATAAATTGAACAAAGAAGAAAAGGAAAATGTATTGCTGGTGCTCAATGAATTTTCACAGGAGTATAAGGTTAATGCCAAAGCAATAAGCATGCTTACAGCAAATGTAAAAGAATGCATTGCTAAAATAAACGAGTTTATTGAAGAATCAAAAAAGGAGTACAAGGGCGGTGAGGATCTTCAACAAATAGAACAGTTGAAAGAAAGGATAGATGAACTAAAAAATTTGATCGTTACCCAGCCAACAGAGGTAAAGCAAGAGAAAAGGATTTTACTTTTCCCGGAACACGACACAAAAGAATATTACGGAACCGTTCTGCGATGGATACTATATATCATTATCGCGACTTATGGATTCTTTTTGTTGAAATATTTAATTGATCTGCTAAAGATTCAACAATGAGAACTAACACTTACTTTGTACCTTGGAACTAACGCTTTTTGTAAAATAACAATGAATGGCTTTTCTAAGATAGTCCATTTGCGTACACTATAGTTGTAACTAAAAAAAATGAAGTATAGAATCCGAAATGATAGATATTGTCAAGTTCTCAATTGGAGTATTTTTGGCTATCGGCGGTTGGGTAACCAACAGCCGCGATAAAAAGTTTCGTTCCTGCTTTCATAGTTTTAACCGATTGGATAAACTTCGATTTTATTCCCCTATATCAATAATTGCCAACTGAAATCAAGCAAAATACTTATTCTGTTTCTGTAGTTACCGTCCAAAGAATCTGTGTTCGTACAGTCCTACCTGAAGATGATAAAAGCTGCGCTGATGCTAATAACGTCAAGCCGCGCTTTCATGAAACTGATTGTTAGCGGTTCAGGCTTTTGTCAGTATATAAACGGTATCAACATTTTTGTGTGGTTTGCATAGTCGTCATAACCTTTGCCATATTTGCCTTTCAGATATTTGTCAAGTTTGGGTGCGTTGTAAAAAGCGAATAAACAAAAAAGAAAAATCGGAATACTCACCGCATACCAATTCCTTGTAATAATCGCATACGCTGTCACCCAAAGCATATCGCCAAAGTAATTGATATGTCTGGAATATTTGAAGAATCCTTCAGTATAAATTCTTCCTTTGTTGTCAGGATTCTGTTTCCATTGGTTACGCAGGATCTCTCCGCCTGTGTTCAACACACATCCGACAATAAACAGGATTATTCCAAATATGTCAATAAAGTCAATAGGTTTAGAAGTCGGCAAAGCAAATAAGGCAAACCCGACAAAATATAAAGCAAAGGCAAACGGCACACTAAAACTTTCTTCCCAGGGGATTGCTCTTTTCAGTAAAACCGTCATCATAAACGCAAATCGAAAAAATGTAATAACGCTAAATGTGAAAATGATCATTCGTCTGCCGGTAAATTCGATTGCATTGTGAATGTGTAAAGTGTTTTCAATCCAGGTTCCTCCCTCCCGGAAAAGTATCCAAAACGATAACCATAGTATTAGAATTTCAAGAACGTGAATAATCACTTTTTGAGGTATGCTTTTGCTGTGTTGTCCGTATAGCTTCATTGCAACTATCTTCTAAAGTTGTACTATGTCATTACTTGCAGAACCCTTCCTTTTGCCATATTCTACTTCGTGAATAGTAAATTTACAAAAATCGAAGTGCAAATTATACAGCATTTCGACCTTTATAATTATGAAATTCAGTTTCGGTTTAAATGACCGTCAGGGTAGCGCCGCTCCTTTTAGAGGAGATCATAATGATAACGGTCTATCGTTCTTTACACATTCACCCACATGCGTTACCTCCCTTACATCAATTAGATGCGCGGCTTCTACCAGCTTTATCAAATGGATGCATACTGTTAGCGGGGCTGTTATAGCGGTAGTATCACTGTTCAGGGCATTCTCCACTACCTGCTCCCAGCACTGCAGCCAGTTACCGAGCGACCGGTAGCTGAAAAACTGCTGAAACACCCGGTAGGGATCACTATATTCTTTTTCAGACAGGCATCGCGGAAGCTCCTTCCACACATCAGCGCTAACATAATGGCTGCAATAGTATTTTTTATGGAAGAGCTCTTCTTTTTTAATGGTAACCACGCTGTGCTTCTTATACCTCAAAGCATAAGCGGCTTTTATAAGCGAGCGGATGAGCTTGCTGTATAACAGCACATCGCCGGGCGGATATTCTTTGTACACGCCTGCCCCACTGGCATGGCATACCAGCTTTTTGATGAGCCTGCGAAAATGGTGCACATGCGCTTCGGCAAAGAAGTGGGCGATTACCTGGTAAGGGTCTGTAATGCATTCGCAGAGCCAGCATTGGGTTGTAAACGGGTCTTTGTGGTGTTTGGTTTTCATCTTTTTATTTTTAGAGTGAGGCTTAGACAGACCTATAAGGTTTTAAAAACCTTACAGGGCTTGCTGTTGCGGCGGTATTACGCCGGGGAAGGCGGTGATGATCTCCCCGCCTGTGCTGGTAATGACCGTAATGGTGGTTACGGTATTGCCCGAAGTATCGTGCCCGAGCGGCGTGCCGGTATCCAGTACCCGCTGCAGGTGAGGGCTGCACGGAACAGGCTCTGGCGGTTGCTGGCAGGCGTCTCTTATACAGGCTACAATTTGCGGTATAGGTATGGTAAACTTGCCGGTAAGCGGGTGACGCGGCACTTTGTAATAATGGCGTTCCAGTATATGCGCCAGGGCTTTGCTGCTTAGGTACGAGCCTTTGCGCAGCAGCTTTTTACGGTGCTTTACGGGCAGTTGCCATATAAGCCCCTCCTGCATTTGCTGCAGCCAGCTTTGGGTATCTGCCAGCAGGAACAGGGCTTGCAGCCATTGGGTTTCGTTAAAATGGATGTTGGCGCTTTGTGCAGGTGTGGCAACGGCGTTGTTCATAACAAAAAAGTTTTAGGCTGGCACCCGCACAAAAAAGGCGTGGCGCTCAACTTACCGCTCCGAGGTACTGGTATACCCACACACGAATAAGAGAGCCCACGCCGTAACATGGGCATTCTGCTTATCATCTCGTGTGTTCAAAAATTACCAGTTTTCGGAACGAGATTCAAAGCGAATTGCTTCAAATAATTTTATGAAGTAATCGCGAAAATATTATTTCAAAATAAAGATAAGTAATTATTTTAATTCACGGTCATTTATAACCGTGAATTTTTTTTAAAATAGTTGAACCTTGATTTACAAATTGGGAGGGAATGGATAAAAATAGTATAGAGTTAATGAAGAATGCTTTTGGTAAAAACTTGCAAAGAATAAGAACCACTAAGCGCAAATCATTGTTGGAGCTGTCATATAACTGCTCCATAGACGAAAGTAAAATCTCAAAAATTGAACATGGAAAATTTGACATTAAAATGTCAACGATATTTGAATTAGCAAGAGGCTTGGAAATACATCCTAAAAAGCTGCTGGATTTTGAGTTTGATTTCGAGGATTGAATTTTATATTGTAAAAGGGTAAATATTGGCGATTATTCTTGTCTATACAGTAATTTATTTCATTCGCTATCCTGAGATAAAATCAATAGAGCACTCTACATTCAGCAATAGACCTAATGGATAACCAGAGGTTTCAATAATTGCCAATTTCGGTTTCATTTAAAATAAAATAATCTTCTATTAATATTGGCTTACCTGTTGTTCTTGAAAAAAAAGTCAATGAGTTCATTCAAGACACTAGTTAGATCCGGTGTTACATTCAATTATGACCACAGGATTTTATTTACAAAATCAATATCAATCGGCGGGTGTTTGTCCTGTCTGGTTTATTGTTCTTTTAATTGTATTGCATACAATAGATACCGATCAAGTAATTTTAAGTGCAAATGAGAATTATTGAGATGCCATTGGTCATATTGTTACACAAAGGAACATAAGGTGTAACGGAAACGGACATGCACAGCATCGTCATAAAAGATATATAATTGATTATTAATTACTTATCATGTTGGCATAGTATGTGGCTGAAGTCCTCAGAGAATTTGAATATATATGTTTAAAAATTATTTCAAGGTAGCTTTCAGGGTGTTTAACAGGAACCGACTGATCACGTTTATTAATGTTTTTGGACTTGGTTTAGCTATGACCGTGGGAATGATGGTAATGATCAGGATGCAGGAGGATATGTCGTACGATAATTTTCACCCGCAATCCGGGAGCATTTTAAGGATCATCAGTGCTTATTACAAAAAATCCGGGTAGCAGTGGCGAATGGCTACAACATCTTTGCCGCTCAGACAACAGATCGAAGGTAATTTTAAAAACGTCCAGGCGGTAGCGAATGTCTATCCCGCATTGAGTGGCAAAATAAAAGTGGACGGTAAAGAATTTTACCTGAACGGAGCTTTCACAGAGCCTTCTTTTTTCGACATATTTGGATTTACATTTCACTCCGGCAATCCCTCAACAGCGCTAAAAGAACCCAATACCATAGTCATATCCCAAACGGCTGCAAAAAAATATTTTGGAAATGAAAACCCACTTGGAAAATTACTTATGCTTGAGACCGGGGAGAATTTTATAGTTACAGGAGTACTGAACGCCCCGCCCTCAAAAACTCATTTTAATTATGAGGCATTTGCCTCCTGGGCCAGCGTAAAGCAGATGGAAGACAGAAAGACGCTGGCTGTGAAATCCTCAGACTGGTTTGCTTTGAATGCAGCATATACTTTTGTAAAAAACACCCCTCATGGAAACAAGAGCGGGATGGATCTGCAGCTTAAAAATCTTGCCACTGCGTTAAATAAAAATAATACTGACGGTGAGGTTACATTTACTGCTCAGGAGTTTGATAAGATCAGTCCATCGGGTGAGATGTTAGGAAATGAAATGAACGGTGTAAGCCCCTGGGGAAAGATTATTGCTGAAATAATAATTGCCGCTGTCATTTTGCTGGCAGCCTGTTTCAATTATACCAATCTTACTGTTGCCAGGGCGCTGAGCCGGGCTAAAGAAGTAGGGATCAGGAAGATCGCCGGCGCAAGGCGTGTGCATGTTTTTGTTCAATACCTTATTGAAGCAATACTGTTATCAATGTTAGCACTTTGCCTTGCATGGATATTTTTGTCCTTGATCATAAGGTATGCTCCTTTCAATGATGAATATGAATTTATTCCTTCTGCTTTCCGGTATAATAGTCCGTTTGTGATGTACACAATTGCCTTTGGATTATTTGCTGGCTTGCTGGCGGGTATTGCACCGGCATGGATGCTTTCTGCATTTACACCTTTGCGGGTAATGAAAAACCTGACCACAGCAAAGATCATGGGTAAAGTAAGTATTCAGAAAGCGCTGATCGTTTTTCAATACAGTCTTTCGCTTTTTATTATAATTTTTCTGCTGACTTTCTACCGGCAGTTTTCTTTTATGGGTAAAGCCGACAGGGGCTTTGCTAAAGACAATATTATGGTTGTACCGCTGAATGGTTTAAAGGCTGAACGCATTATCCAGGAAATCAACAGCATTGCTGGTATACATTCTTCCGGTGCAATGTCTGCCGAAATCTCGAAAAAATTCAGTGGAATGAGCATGCCGGCATGGACAGACGACCCTCAAAAGGCATTAAAACTGCAATACTATTTTGCTGATCCTGGCTTCATTCCTACCATGCAATTAAAAGTACTGGCAGGCAATAATTTCCCGGCAAGCGCCACACGACCTGCAATTGAAAATATTCTTATCAATGAGCAGGCTGCTATCGGCCTGGGGTTTAAAGATTATGAAAAAGCTATTGGCCAGCTTATAAGAATAAACGACACCACCCAAATGCGGATTACCGGTATTCTGAAAAACTTTAATTATGAAGACCCCGGCCGGCCTGTATTCCCGCTTGCATTCAGGACATTGCAGGATGCATATAATTATGTATACATTTCAATTGAAAATAATGCAGACAAGCAGGCGATTGCCCTGAAAGTAGCTTCAACATTGCAAACATCTCTTCATTGCACTCCTATACTGACCTCCTGGCTTGATGAAGATTTGAAACGTGCTAATGATCAAACAGCAACAATATCGCTGTTGGGTTATCTTGCTTTTATTGCAACAGCCATTGCTACGCTGGGACTGTTGGGCCTGGTTACTTATACGGTACAGGTAAAACGTAAAGAAATCAGCATACGGAAAATCATCGGAGCAACTGAAAAGCAACTTGCAAGCATGTTATCCGGAAGGTTTATAAAACTGATTTTTATTGCCGGCTTTATTGCTGTTCCGATTGGTTTTATGGCGGGGCATCTTTTCCTCCAAAACTTTGTGGAAAGAACTACTGACAGCTTGCTCTCAGCATTCCTCTGTTTTGCTTTTTTGCTTTGCATTGGGTTAACCACTATTATTTCCCAAACCTTAAGGGCAGCAGCAACAAATCCCGTAAAGGACTTGCACACTGAATAGTAATAAGCAGTGTTGCACTATTTCGGAAACATTCGTATTACCCCATTATACAAAATCGGGGCTTAAGCCAATACGTGTGAGTAGTAATTCCGTTTTGCTTTCATACGGTATTAATTTTTATTCGATAATTGTACCAATTCATTCTGTTTGATTTTTAATTCGGGAACAGCTACCAATTAGCTGAAAAAGAACAAATCACTTTTGAATTATCGGGTTTGGCAGATAAAATATTAATCGTAATATTGCAATATTAAAATATAATTAAAGTGGGAGCAAGCAAGGCAAATCATTTTACAAACAAACAAAATCAAATAGCTACAATCGCAAAGGCATTGGGGCATCCGGCAAGAGTTGCCATTATAGAGTATCTGTTAAAAGCGAATGAATGTATTTGTAGCGATATAGTAAACGAATTGCCATTGGCGCAACCAACTGTTTCACAGCATTTGAAAGAACTTAAAAATGCAGGACTGATAAAAGGTAGCATTGAGGGCAATGCAATTTGTTATTGCATTGATGAAAAAGCGTTCAATATACTGAAAGAATATTTTGCAAAAATTATTTTGACTGTAACTGATAAAAAATGCTGTTAAGCGTTTTTATTTTTCATAATTGGAATAAAACAAAACAATTAAATAAAATGAATACAGATAAAGAAATCAAAGAAATGGTAAAGCAGAAGTACAGTGAAATTGCTTTACAAAACAAAGAAACCAATAAATCATCCTGCTGCGGTTCGGGCTGTTGCTCAACAGAAGTGTATAACATTATGAGCGATGATTACAACACTTTAGATGGTTACAATCCAGATGCAGATTTGGGCTTGGGCTGCGGGCTGCCGACACAATTTGCAAAAATAAAAAAGGGCGACACCGTAATTGATTTGGGAAGCGGTGCCGGTAATGACTGCTTTATTGCGAGAAACGAAACAGGTGAAGATGGCAGGGTGATCGGTATTGATTTTACGCCTGCAATGATTGGCAAAGCAAAAGCCAACGCCCAAAAATTAGGGTTTGCAAATGTTGAGTTCAGGCACGGTGATATTGAAAATATCCCGGTTTCTTCAAATGTTGCGGACGTAATTGTAAGTAATTGTGTTTTAAATCTTGTTCCCGACAAAGACAAAGTTTTCAAAGATATCTTTCGAGTGTTAAAACAAGGCGGCCACTTTAGTATTTCGGATGTTGTTTTAATTGGTAATCTGCCCGAAGCGCTACGTAAAGATGCTGAAATGTATGCGGGTTGCGTTGCGGGTGCAATTCAAAAAAACGATTATTTGGAGCTCATAAAAACAAACGGTTTTTCAAATATTACCATTCAAAAGGAAAAACCAATTAACGTTCCGGACGATATTTTGAAAAATTACCTGAACGAAGAAGAACTGCAAAACTTCAAATCGGGCAGCACAGGAATTTTTAGTATTACCGTTTATGCAGAAAAATCAAAATCCTGCGGTTGTGGAACAGAATGTTGCAGTTAATCGGTTTTGGACAAAATATCGTAACCCAATTGTTATAGCTACTTCTGTAATTGTGTTGCAACTTATTTTTGGGCTTGATCCAAAATTTTGCATTATCAATATTCTTTGTCTTTTTGTTTAAATATGACACATAAAAAAATATTAGTGCTTTGCACGGGCAACAGTTGCAGAAGCCAGATTGCACAAGGTTATTTGCAATATTTTGCAGGCGACAAAGCGAAGATTTATAGTGCAGGTGTAGAAACCCATGGCGTAAACCCCAAAGCCATTGCCACGATGCAAGAAGATGGCATTGATATTTCAAATCACACTTCTAACAATATTGATAAATATCGCAACATTGCTTTTGACTTTGTCATTACAGTTTGCGACAACGCTAAGGAACGCTGTCCTTTCTTTCCCACAACTGCAAAAAAGTTTCATCAAAATTTTCCAGACCCGACAAAAGCAACGGGCTCTGGCGAAGAAGTTATGCAACAGTTTCGACAGGTACGGCGGCAAATAAAAGACTATTGTAGGCAGTTTGTAATGGAAAATTTGTAACCTGCTGCTTTCAAGAAAATAAATTGATCCCCCGCAATTTCCTGGTGCAAAACTTTACATTCAGGTACAGGGTTAAAAAACAGGATATTTGCTTTCCCTAAGTCCTATAATTTTACCTCCTTGCATTAAACCTAGCTTACACCTCCCATATTATTCTTTTCTAAGAAAATAGTTTGTGTAGGATAGGCAAAGTCTATTTTTTTATTTTCAAAAGACCTGTAAATGTTCAGCAGGACCTCCTGTTGCGTGTTCATATACTTGTTGTAATCGGAGGAGAGTATATAATATACAAATTCAAAGTTCAGGCTGAAATCGCCCATACTGGCAAAGTGTCCCCGGTCGTATATCACATCGTTTTTCTTTTCAATAATTTCTTTAACAAGCTGCGGTATGCTTTCCAGCGCATCTGCCGGGGTTTGATAGGTAACGCCGATACTGAACACTACCCTTCTTTTTTGCAAGCGCTTGTAGTTGTGCACACGGGAGTCCGTAAGGTCTTTATTGGAGCAGATAAGCTGCTCTCCGGATAATGTTCTCAGCCGCGTGGTTTTTATACCGATATATTCTACCACACCCATTTTGTCGTCAATAATGATAAAATCACCGATCTCAAAAGGTCTGTCGAACAGGATAACAAAATAGCTGAACAGGTCGCCCAGAATGGTTTGTGCTGCCAGCGCAATAGCAATACCTCCAATGCCGAGCCCGGCAATAATTGAGGTTACATCGTACCCGAGATTGCTCAGCAGGAACACAATACCCAGTATCCATACAGCCACCTTAACAATTACCAGCAATCCCCTGGCCTGCTTTTGCTTCAGGTCGCCGTCTTCCTGCCTCTTTAAAATACCTAACACAAAGTATTGTATTACTTTAGTGATAAGCTGCAGCACAAAAAAAGTTACGATAAGCAGCAATGCAATGCGGATAATATTGCGGATTTTCTCCGGAAAATCAAGATTATGGAGCAGCAGGTATATTACCAGGAAATAAGAAATGGGTATAACGGTTTTTTCAATGGCGGCTACTATAAGATCATCTATTGAGGTTGCGGTTCGGAACGACCATTTTTTAAGCCATTGTAACGCAATTCTTTTAAAAATCTTGATCAATATAAACCCCAGCACAATACCTCCAATTGTAATTGCCCAGGAACGTAATGAGTTGCCTAAATAAATATTATCCCAAAAATCATTCATAACGTTTGGTTTTTGAATGTTAATAAATAATAGTGAAATACTTCCAGCAATGTAGTATCCTGCAGCGTTTCTGAAGAGATTATGATAAACTCCTGAATAATGAACAGGCAGGAAGAATAGTTAGCGCTTAATGCATTTGCTAAAACGGCATGCTATATTTTACTCGGTGTGTATTACTTGTAATACAGAAACGGCAAAGTTAATTAAAACATCGCACTTTTGCTGTTTTTGACCGCAGATATCTCGTATTATGAATGTGTATGTTTGCAAAAAATATAATTTTGAACGTATATCGCATTGCAGCGTTAAATCATTTCCAGATGAAAAAATATCATATCCGTAAAATAGCTATTGCCACAAACTTTACGCCGGAAGCCGACCATGCACTGCAATATGCCGTGTTACTTGCCAAAAGGTATAATGCCAGCCTGGACATTATACATGCGGTTTCCCCGGCAGAATCAAAAAATAAAAAAGCAATATTTGTAAGTGCAGCCTATGAAAAGCTGAAAGAGCAAAAAGCAGAAATACTTTCTAATCATGAGCTGGAAATAAAGCTATTTGCCAGGGTGAGTGAAGCAGACGTGTTCCTGCATAAATATTGCATTGAAAATAAAACAGACCTTTTAATCATCGGGGTGCAGACGGGGGTGAAAAAGTATTTTGCTGCTACTAAGGCCTATAAGATCATTATGAAAGTTGAATGCCCTGTGCTATCTGTTCCGGTAAGCTTTACACAGCATCATTTTCATGGTATTTTGTTTCCTGTAAGGGATGTTGCCGGCGTGGAAGATAAAATTTTATATACAAAACCATTTATTGACAAAGAAGGAGCCGCGCTTTATATTGTGAATTTTGGCAAGATAGATACAGGAAAGATCAATGAAATTACCGGCATAGCGAAAAGCCAGGGGGTTGAATTCAACGTGAAAGATCTGCAAGATCCCGCTAAAAAAAATATTCCTGCACAGGTAATCGCTGTCGCCAAAGAGAATGGTAACGACCTTATTGTTATCAATGCCACATCAGAAAAAGAATGGTACGATATATTTGGAGAAAACTATACGGAATACATCCTGAAGGAGTCTAATATCGCCGTTGTATCCATAACGCATTTATTTGAGTCAAAAAGCTAAGTGTTCGGGATTATTACTATGGCTTAGAGCAGTCTCTGTTGTAAAGGATAGTTAGGGCTAATGGAGTATAAACCTTATTTTGGTATATTCTATTTTCTCGATATTAGAGATTTTCAATACCCCTATGACACCTTCCAATAGGAATAGATGTCCCATTCACTTCAACCGATTTTGCAGTATAAGATTCCAGCTTACTAATTGAAATGATAAAAGAGCGGTGAATGTATTTAAAAATATGGTCTGGCAAAAGATATTCTATTTCATGTGTACTGATTCGAGATATGAATTTCTTATTATAGTAACAACTTTTATGTACTCGCGTTGGCTTTCTATTCTGTAACAAGGTATGCATCATTAAAGCTGTCTTATAGTTTCAAAAAAGTACTTGTGCAACATACTCCGCCATGCTTTAACTGCAATTGGTTCGTCATTTATTGTTTACATTTTATTTTAGACACCTATCTTGCTAAATTTATGTTTTTCGCTGCATATTTGCGTATGAGTTATTTTTTTATTACTGGCATTTCTATTGCATTATTTCTAACAGCAATTCTGTTAACCAAAGAAAAAAAGTCAACATCTGATTTTATTCTTGCCGCACTGTTGTTTTTTGCAGCCCAAACTATTTTCAACACATTTTTAGTAGAAACGGGATTATATTTAACTTATCCGGATTTATTGGTTCTTGGTTTTTCCAGTCCAATAATAGTAAGCATATTTCTATATTTATACAGCAAGTACCAAACCAATAATATCCCGTTTCAATGGCGGGAACTTTGGCATTTCGTTCCTGCTGCAATCATCTTCCTGATTTATACCCGGTTTTTCTTTTTGAATCCTTCTCAAAAACTGGCTGTCATGCAATCTGGAGGGGATGGTTATGAATTTGAAAATTTGTTAAGAATAGCGGCAATTTATATTTCTGGTATTATTTATTGTATTTTGTCGCTCCGAATTTTATTTACGTACCGCAGAAATATCAAAAATGAGTTTTCAAACACAGAAAGGATTGAATTCAACTGGCTGGTATTTCTGATAATCGGTATGCTGGCAATATGGCTGATAATTTTGTTTTTACAAGACAACAAAATAATTTCTATATCGGCTACCATCTTTGTGATTTTGCTTGGTTATTTCGGTGTCACACAGGTGAACGTTTTTGGGCCAAAAGCTATTTCCAGTTCCAATGTAATTTTTGTAAATAACAAAAAGGAAGATAATAATGAACCTGATAAGCCGCCGCGCCAGGAAAAGTACCATTATTCTAATTTGAGCAGTGAAGAATCTTTACAGATTCATGGGCAGTTATTGAAAATTTTGGAAGGCGAAAAACCATTTTTGAATCCGGAACTAACCTTGGCAGAACTGGCAAAGCATATTCCCACCCATCCCAATAAATTATCCGAGGTTATCAATAAATACGAGCAAAAGAGTTTCTATGACCTCATTAACGAACGACGTATTCACGAGTTTTTTCGGCTCCTGAATATGCCCGAAAGCAAGCAATATACGCTTATGTCGCTTGCATATGATTGTGGCTTTAATTCCAAAGCCTCATTCAACCGAAATTTTAAGAAATATACCGGCAAAACACCAAGCGAGTACCAAAACAACCAAAAATAACCCCAATGCCAACGGTATCAATCCTCATTTAATAAGTACCAATTCTCACAATTTGCTTATTATCAATGTTTAGTGACGGATAAGCCATACGTTTCAAAGTGGCCATTGAGGCCTTACAGTAATATTGCCAGACGATTTTTGCATTCTGTTTTTCAATCCTCTTTCAAGAAAAGAAATATGAATGCAAATAAAAATACAGCAGGTGCTGCAGGTTTAATTTATCTGGTTGTAATCAGTACAGGAATGTTCAGCCTGGCTTATGTTCCTCAAAAACTTATAGACTGGAACAATAGCAGCGTAACATTCAATAATATTATTGCTTCATCTTCTTTATTCAGGTTTGGTATTTTCAGCAGCGTGGTTTGCTATACAGCGTTTATTTTTTTGCCATTTTTTTTGTACAAACTTTTAAGAGCGGTTAATGAATCGCATGCAAGGGCAATGGTGGTATTGGCATTATTAAGTGTGCCTTTGTCGTTTAATAATTTGCAACATAAATATGCTGCATTAACGCTCACTGGAAAAGAATCTTTTCTGCAAAATATTTCAATAGAAGACTTACAAAATAAACTGATGTTTTCTCTCCATCAGTATAACGGCGAGCTTTTGCTTGCAACGGTATTCTGGGGGCTTTGGCTTTTCCCTTTTGGTTTACTGGTGTACAAATCAGGATTTATACCAAAATTATTTGGCGTTTTACTGATGTTTGGCTGCGTTGGCTATTTGATAAATTTCACCGGCAACAGCTTACTAGAAAATTACTCCAATATTGGGATAGGGAAATATGTGGGTATGCTGCCTGCAATTGCAGAAATAGGTATATGTTTTTGGCTGCTGTTTTACTGCTTAAAATCAAAAGAAGATGGAAAGTAAAAAAAGCGAATACGAAGATTTTAAAATCAATACCAAAATGCTGCTCTCCGCACTTTGGACTTCCGTAATATTTCTTTATATCTATGGCGATTATTTCGAACTCTACGTTCCCGGAAAAGTAGAAGGTTTGCTCAATGGACAAAACATGTTGAATACGCCTTACAAGCTGCTTTTTGCAACAATTAGCTTGGCACTTCCCTCACTGATGATTTTTCTTTCGCTCATGATAACGCCCAAATGGAATAGGATCTTAAATATTTCAATTGGCGCATTCCTGACCTTGTTCACTTTATTGGTATGCGCTTCATCTCTTAGTGAATGGAGAATATTTTATGTGATGTTTGCCTTACTGGAAAGCATTATTACATCCATTATAATATGGAAGGCCTGGCGCTGGCCGATGAATTAATGCTGCCGACTGATAAATACAATAAAGCAACCAATGAAATCCAAAACAATTACCTCCTTTATATAATATATATAAAACTTTAAAAAATGAAACAACTTAAAATTTCTTTGCTCCTTGCATTCATCACTTTCGTTATAGTGTCATGTAAAAAATCAGACTCCGGGACGGGCAATTCTTATCCGAAACAAGTATCTATTACTTATAAAGTAACGAGTACAACAATTAATTCTGCCGCACTCATTCAGTATAAAAATGAAAGTGGCGAGAATACGGATGTTCCAAATCCTGCTTTACCATATTCTAAAACAATTACAAGAACTGTAAATAAAAATGATGTTTTGTCATTAGCTTATGGTACGCATACGGATCAAACCGTTAAATTAGAAATTATAGTAGACAATAATACTGTAAAATCTCAGGAGTTCCCATCTACTGCCGGTGCTATCATTTATACTTTTCAATAGTAATTTTTAAAAAATATCATGAAGAAAAATTCAATAACCCTGCTGTTTATTATTTTGTTTTCTTGTGGAACTCTCTTTGCCCATAATGAAAAAAGAAATTTTTAATACCCAATAAACAATTATTAAAAATGCTATACTTCAGATTATAGTGATGATAAATTTACCTATGCCGAATTAGTTTTTCAAAGAGATCTTGGACAAGATAAATTTTGGGTGAGTGGAATCAATGTTTCTAAAGAGATAAGAACTGCGGTTTCCGCCTCTAAATACAGGGATGAAGCAATAGAAATAATGGGGAAAAACGGCTGGGAGATGGTAAGTAGTCTTATCCGAAACTTCGATGGCGGGTTTGAAATCTTTTATTACTTCCAAAAAAAAATTAGCTAATAAAAATTATACTCAAAATAATTGTCCTAACATATCATTATAAAATAATTTATTATACAAATAATTTAAAAAATGAAATTATTTAAACCGTCCCTTTTTATCGCATTCATCATGTTCCTTGCAACATCTTGCAAAAAATCAGGTTCCGATATTGGTAATAACTATCCCAAACAAGTTAATATCACTTACAGGGTTAGCAGCACAGCAACCAATAGCCTGGTGTCAATTACTTATGATAATGAAACTGGAGGGCAGACTACTGTTAACAATCCATCATTACCATTTACAAAAACCATCACAAAAACTGTAAATAAAAACAATATTATAACACTGGGGTATTTTGTCAATCCAGATCAAACGGTAAAACTGGAAATATTAGTCAACAATGAGGTAGTAAAATCTCAGACATACAGCAATCCCAATTCTGCGATGTCATACACTTTTCAATAACAAAGAAAACTGATCATACCATTAAAAAATAGATAGCATGAAAAACTTGTTCAAACTTTATTTCACTTTCGTCATCTTTTCAGTATTCTTTTTTTCCTGTACTAAGGAAAGGTATATTAATGAGCCTGGAAATCTGGTGCCAAAAACTGTAATGGAAGAGGCAACTCTTCCGGCAATATCTGTTAATGGAGCAAACTTGCACTCAGAAGCTTTTGGTCCAAAAGACAGTACATTAATTATATGTATTCATGGTGGTCCGGGTGGCGACTATCGATATATGCTCAATTGTAAAACACTTGCAACAAAAGGCTATCGGGTTGTTTTTTACGACCAGCGGGGCGCAGGTCTTTCTCAACGATTCCCCAAAATCTGGTATAAATCCCAGGGCAGCGATGCTATTAATAAAATTTTTTATGATGAATTAAAAGGCGTGATAGCGCATTACAGAACAACTGCTTCGCAAAAAGTAATCCTGTTAGGGCAATCCTGGGGAGCAATATTAGCTACTGGTTATACCGGCAAATATCCAACCGAGATAAATGGTTTAATTGTAGCGGAGCCGGGCGGATTAAAATGGGATGATGTGGTTGACTACGTTGCTGAATCAAGGTCGTTTAAGCTGTGGAGTGAAACCTTAAACGATGCTACATATATTGACCAGTTTATTGCCGGGAAAGAAGACCAGCACGAAATATTAGATTATAAAGCCAGTTTGATGGGCGCTACAAATGAAATAGTTGGTGATGTAGGTGCTGATTTAGGTAATAATGCACCGTCTTATGTGGCTTCAAGAAGTGGTGCCGTTGTGCTTGCTGCATCGTTTGAATTGGGGCAAGACACTAAGCCTGATTTTTCAGCCGGTATCAATAATTTTTCCACCAAAACATTTTTTATTTATAGCTCTAACAATAAAGCTTACCCGGACAGTTGGGCAACAAAAATTTCATCGGTTTATCCTAACAAAGAAATTTTTAAAGCACAGGGCGTGGGTCATTCGGGAATGATAGACCAGGTAAATTTCTGGACAACAACTATGGAACCTAAAATTATTTCTTACATACAATCATTATAACATCACAAATGAAGACGATTGCTCTTAAGTCAATTATAATAGTTGCTGCTTTCTCATTTTTTCAGAATAAAATAAATGCGCAGGTCATAAACTGGGAAAATATCTCTAAACAAAACAAGCATTTGTTGCATGCTAATGTGGGAGCAGAATATGGCGTAACAGCCGGTTTGGGGTATCATCACTTAATACCCATTAAAAAATTTCCACTATGGATTGGTGGCGAATTTTCTGTGCCGGCGGGAAATCAGTTGGCAGATGATTATAAGGCAAGGTTAGGTGCACAGATCAGGATCGCTATATTCAGTCATTTCCAGTTTTCAGCGAGGATACAGGGAATAGCCAGGCGCTACCAGAATCAGTCGGTCACACTTTTGAATTTCGGAAGTGATTTTGCCGGGACATTGGGTTATTATCGTAAACATTGGTTTGGGGGTATTGAAGTTGGTTTTGATAAAGCTATTGTTACACATTTTAAACACAGTGACTGGTACAAAGAAAATATCTATGACAACGTTCAGGATGGCTGGTATGAGCCTGCCACTGGCGGCAATTTTTACTATGGATTGCAGGGTGGCTATTCTATGAAAAAAATTGATATTACGCTCAAAGTCGGAAAGCTTTTACAACAGGATTTCAACTCACAGCCATTGCTTCCTTTTTATGGGCAATTGGGAGTGAATTTTAGATTTTAAAACAGATGTACTATTGATACAATAAAATTATAGGGAATACATCCTGAAGGAATCTGACATTGCTGTTGTATCAATAATACATTTATTTGAGTCTAAAAACTGATTGTTAAGCCCCAACAGTCAGCTGCCTAGTTTTTTACCTCCTGATCAAAACAATATTTTTTGTTTTCAGCCTTTCTGCCAGCCAGGGCTTCAGCTTTTCTTCTTCAACATCCTCCGGAGCGCTATAAAGCAGTATACATTGTATCTGAACACTGTCCGTGTTCGGGAATTGCTCAATTTTTCCCAGCGATATATTTTTTATGGCAGGGAAAAGAATATTTAATTCTTTGGTCAAGGTAGGATCATCCAGTTTGTACTTGTTTAATTCGCTTTTCAGATTATTGATCGCAATGTCTTTTTCGGAAAGCACATTTTCTTTTTTATTGATCTCGTTTAATATCTCGGTCTTTAAATCTTCATCGTTTTGCCTGAATGTAAGTTCCGTATTGGCTGCACCCATATTGAAAAGTATCCGGTTATACGTCTCAATCTCCTTTTCGCTCAGCTTGCGGTTTAGTAGAGCAAGCTCTACTTTTTTGGGATCGCTTTTGTAATCAATTTTTTTGTAAATAACCATATTGCCGTTGCTCACAAATTCTGTGTTGATAAACTGCTCCACTATTTTGGTATATTTTTTTTCATTCCAGAGCGTGTATGCGAGGTAAAAGCTGGGAATGATCATGATAAGGATCAGCGAAGTAATGCCTACCCTGATCTGCCTGCTATACCGTATGCTCTTAAAGCTTGCCGCCGGGTATTTCAGGTATTTCACCACGAAGAAAGTAGCGATACATATAAAGAAGCAGTTGATGGTATATAAATAAAATGCCCCGGCAAAATAAGGAAAGTTAAAGGTGGCGATCCCATAGCCGGCAGTGCACAGTGGAGGCATTAATGCTGTAGCGATAGCCACGCCCGGGATCGGGTTCCCTTTTTCAACCCGTGTTACGGCAATTACGCCTACCAGTCCTCCAAAGAAAGCAATAAGCACATCGTAAATATTGGGTGAGGTCCTGGCTAAGATCTCCGATTGTACATCCTTAAAAGGGCTGAAATAAAAGTACAAAGCAGAGACTAATAAACTTACCCCGGTAGCGATAACAAGGTTTTTCATAGACTTCTTCAATAACGGGAAGTCGTAAGTACCCAATGCAAAACCTGCGCCCACAATCGGACCCATCAACGGGGAGATCAGCATGGCTCCGATGATAACGGCCGTGGAGTTAACATTCAGCCCGACAGAGGCAATAATGATGGCGCACGCTAATATCCAAAGATTAGAACCGCGGAAGGAAATGTTGTTAAACACATTTTCCAGCACTTTCTTTTTATCTTCCTCCCCGTTGTGTAAGTTTATGAACTCAACTATTTTATTGCTCATATTCGTGCTATAATATTAGATAGATGTTCTGAACTGAAAAGCAAGATAAATATCAATTCAGAAAAGACATATTCAATTTTCATTATTGTTCTTACTTTGGCTTTTCAGAATCATATATCCCAAAATACCGCCGATAATAGATGCGGCAAAGATGCCGATCTTCGCTTGCACTTTATATGCTTCGTGCGAAAACGCAAGTTGTGTAACAAATAACGACATAGTGAATCCTATTGCACCTAAAAGCCCAAGCCCCAAAAGGCTTTTTAAGTTCATTCCTTTGGGAAAGGAAGCAATCCTGAGCTTCACACAGAGCCAGGTAAATAAAAATATCCCTGCTGTTTTGCCAATTAAAAGACCCAGCGCAACACCCAATGCTACATTTGTACTGAAGATCTCTTTTATATCAATGTCCAATAAGGAAACGCCGGCATTGGCCAAAGCAAAGATCGGAATGATAATAAAAGTTACCATCGGGTGCATGGAATGTTCCAGTATTTGTAAGGGTGGAATAGCTTTATCGGTATTGCTTTTCACTTCATCGAGAATATGCAACTGCTCATTGGTGAGGGTTGGTATCTTGCTGTTGGAATCCGCCTCTTGAAACCGATCAAGATAATTTTTGATCTTCCGGATATAATCGTTCTCGCTTAGCTTCACATTGGCAGGAATCGTAAAGGCAGCCAGGACGGCCGCAATAGTGGCATGAACGCCCGATAACAGGAACGCCGTCCAGACACCGCCGATACCGAAAATGGCGTAAAAAAGGATACTCCTTATACCTGCTTTATTGCCTAAATACATGATCACCAGGAACCCGAATCCAAGCAGCAGGTTCAATACCGAAATATCTGACGTGTAAAAAAAGGCGATCACCAAAACAGCTCCCAGGTCATCTACAATGGCTAAAGCGGTAAGAAATACTTTTAAAGCCAGGGGAACTCGCTTACCCAGCAAATACAATACCCCCAGGGCAAAAGCAATATCTGTAGCCATCGGGATACCCCAGCCATGCTGCACTTCGCCGGAAGGATTAAAAGCAACATAGATAGCGGCGGGCACGAGCATACCGCCTATGGCAGCTGCAATGGGCAGCAACGCTTTTCTGGGGTTTGACAATTCCCCGGCTACTATTTCCCGTTTTAATTCAAGTCCTACCACAAAAAAGAAAACAGCCATCAGCCCATCGTTGATCCAATGGTGCAGGTCATATTCCAGGTAGGTTTTCCCGTCCCATTGAAAGCCGAACCTGTGCTCCAAAAAATGATGATAATCGTGCGCCCACGGAGAGTTGGCTAAAATCAATGCTACAATCACACTCAGGCCCAGTACAAGTCCGCTGGACTTCTCATTCTGGATGAATTTTTGAATGGGATATACAACTTTGTCAATCTGGTACTTTTTTGAACGGCTCATGCTTATGATCGGTGTATAAATACGAAATAGACAAAGGTAATCTTTAAAAAAATTTAATGACTTCCAAATTGTGGTCGTTAAAAACGATCTTCATAGCCAGCTTGACAATTTTTTATTCTAATAGCTATAAAAGCTCTTTTCATTTCAATTAATGCTATTGAAGTAAATTCAATAGTGCAGTCAAATATTCTTATCTCCCCAATGCCATACGACTGTGATGAATAAAATACTAACAGCTATGAAATAAATGCTGCAGCATAAAAAGTACCTCGGACTGTTGCTTCGTAGGCTATGCTGATGGCACATGCCAAAAACCTTATTTATGTCATCTCCACCATTGTCGTTTATCATATTGTTTCATAAAGCGTATGTTTATTTTTGCTTTTGAAGCTGTAGTATTAACCCGAAGAATATATTATTTACCTGGCAGGGTAATGAAAGCAGTATTTTTATACCTTTGCAAAAAATTACAGCTCGTAAGTATTATTTGCTTGAAACAGTTATCTAAAATAGCGAGTGTTTTTGTAATGTTGATTATGCTTTTGAGCATAATGAAAACCTCTATTCTTTATACTGTTTATGA
>CALMQS010000008.1 GCA_937871285.1 uncultured Sphingobacteriales bacterium
AATTTCAAATTTCAAATATCAAATTTCAAATAACTAAAAAGATGATTCAGCAAGAAAGCAGGTTAAATGTAGCAGATAACAGTGGCGCCAAAGAGGTGCTGTGTATCCGTGTACTGGGCAATAGCGGGCAGGATTACGCGAAGATCGGTGATAAGATTGTTGTAACAGTTAAAGATGCTATTCCTGCGGGCGGTATTAAAAAAGGAACGGTTACCAAAGCGGTTATCGTTCGTACCAAAAACAAATTACGGCGTAAAGACGGATCTTATATCCGTTTCGATGATAACGCGGTGGTATTGCTGAACCAGGCTGATGAGCCCAGAGGTACCCGTATTTTTGGGCCCGTGGCAAGAGAACTGCGTGATAAAGGATATATGAAAATTATTTCCCTTGCGCCTGAAGTATTATAGGAAGGTCTATGGGCTATTAGCCATGAGCTATTAGCAAATATGTTATATAAACCAACCGGCTGATAGCGGAGAGCTAACAGCCAAAAGCTAAATAAAATGAGCAAAAGATTTAAACCCAAGTTTAACGTTAAAAAGGGCGATTCGGTGGTCATCATTGCCGGAGACGATAAAGATGTAAAAAAGCCGCGCAAAGTGCTGGAAGTATTTCCCGATGAGGCCCGTGTGCTGGTGGAAGGCGCAAACATTATTACCCGTCATACCAAGCCTTCCGCGCAAAATACCAAAGGTGGTTTGGTGAAGAAGGAAGCCTCCATTCATATCAGTAACGTTAAGCTTTGGGATGCCAAAGGAAGCGAAGGGGCTAAAGTAAAACGTACCAGGGAGAACGGAAAATTAATTCGCGTATCCAAAAAATCCGGCGCTACCATTTAATGATGCTGTGAATTTGACATGATAGCAGCATAATAAATTTTTGACAACATGAGCACAACAAAATATACTCCGAGATTGGCCGATAAGTACAAAAAAGATGTTGTACCGGCTTTGATGAAACGCTTTGCGTATAAAAGCGTGATGCAGGTTCCGCAATTAGAAAAAATTTGTTTGAACCGCGGTGTGAACGGCGCGGTAAACGATAAAAAGCTGGTGGATATAGCGGTAGAAGAGCTGGCAACCATCACCGGCCAGAAAGCGGTATCTACCACATCAAAAAAGGATATCTCTAACTTTAAGCTGCGTAAGGGCGTGCCCATTGGTGCAAGAGTAACATTACGTGGTGTAAAGATGTATGAATTTCTTGACCGGCTTATTGCAGCGGCATTACCCCGTGTGCGTGACTTTAAAGGAATTAGTGAAAAAGCTTTCGACGGGCGTGGTAATTATACCCTGGGAGTTACCGAGCAGATCATCTTTCCGGAAATTGATATTGATAAGGTAAATAAAATAACAGGCATGGATATCACTTTCGTAACATCAGCCGCTACAAATGAAGAGGCTTATGAATTGCTGAAAGAATTAGGAATGCCTTTTAAAAATGCTAAAAAAGATTAATTATGGCAAAAGAGTCAGTAAAAGCCAGGCAAAGAAAAAGAGAGCGACTGGTTGAGCAATACGCCGAAAAGCGCGCTGTACTAAAAGCTGCAGGTGACTGGAAAGCGCTTGACGCGTTGCCCCGGAATTCCTCAAAAGTGCGTTTAAAGAACCGCTGCCAGGTATCCGGCCGTCCGCGGGGATATATCCGTTATTTCGGATTGTCGAGAATTGCTTTTCGCGATATGGCTTTAAATGGTATTATACCGGGTGTTAAAAAAGCAAGTTGGTAGAATTTGAGATTTCAAATTTGAAATCCGTCTGCCCTGAAAAAAATAATTTTGAACTGATTAATTCATAAAAATGGTAACAGATCCTATTGCAGATTTCCTGACCAGGGTGCGTAATGCGCAGATGGCGGGCCACCGTATTGTGGAAATTCCTGCTTCTAACCTTAAAAAACGTATTACTGAAATACTGTATGATCAGGGTTACATTCTCAAATATAAATTTGAGGAAGATAATAAACAGGGGGTTATTAAGATTGCCTTAAAGTACGATACACAGACAAAACAGCCTGCAATCAGGTCGCTTGAAAGAGTAAGCCGGCCGGGGCTGCGCCAGTATTCCAAGCCAACAGACTTTAAAAGGGTAATGAACGGACTGGGCATTGCAATCGTAAGTACATCAAAGGGCGTTATGACCGATAAGCAGGCTAAGTCGCAGAACGTGGGCGGAGAGGTGCTTTGTTATATTTGCTAATATAAAATGTGCCTCTGGCGGGGGGTACTTTATAATAAAAAGGCTGACTGATAATTTAAGTTCTCTATACGGAACTGAACACTTTCAACCGGATAGAATATCAAATTTTAAATTTTAAATCTCAAAATAACATGTCTCGTATAGGTAAACAACCCGTTGTAGTTCCTGCAGGTGTTACGGTTGTCGTTGGTGATGATAATGTAGTAACTGTAAAAGGTCCAAAGGGTGAGCTGAAGCAACCGGTTGACCGTGATATTAAAGTGGAAGTGAAAAACGGGGAGGTTAATTTTTTACGTCCAACCGACCAGATTCGCCACCGTGCATTGCATGGTTTATACCGTGCAATTACCGCCAACCTTGTTAAGGGGGTAACCGAAGGATATAAAAAGAACCTGGAGCTGGTGGGGGTAGGTTTTAAGGCCTCCAACCAGGGCAACCTGCTCGATTTATCTTTAGGCTTTTCACATAACATTGTTTTTGAAGTACCTAAAGAATTAAAAGTTAGTACCGCACAGGAAAAAGGGCAGAACCCCACTATTTCGCTGGAAGGTATAGATAAACAATTGGTAGGACAGGTAGCGGCAAAAATACGGAGCCTGCGTAAGCCTGAACCGTATAAAGGAAAAGGTGTGAAGTATGCAGGTGAGCAGCTTCGCCGTAAAGCTGGTAAAGCCGCTGGTAAATAATTTGAACATTGGATCCGGCAACACCGGACAAAAAATAAAAGAAAAATGGACGCTAAAGTTATCAGGAGACAAAAGATCAGATACAATATTCGCAAAACGGTATCTGGCACAGCACAAAGACCAAGGTTATCTGTTTTCAGAAGCAACACGGATACGTATGCGCAATTGATAGACGATGAGAACGGCGTTACCCTTGCATCTGCCTCTACAAAGGATAAAGATATCAAAGCGCAAAAATCACCGAAAGTGATACTGAGCAGCCTGGTAGGAAAAACAATTGCCACAAAAGCAGCGGCGCTTGGAATTAATACTGTTGTGTTTGATCGCGGCGGCTATTTATACCATGGCCGTATTAAGGCAGTTGCCGACGGCGCACGGGAAGGCGGATTACAATTCTGATTTTTTGATAAGTGAAATTATAATTACCAATAACAAGTTTATAATGTCAAAAGTAAGTTTAAACAAGGTAAAAGCCGGCGACATCGAGTTCAAGGAAAAAGTGGTTGCTATTAACCGTGTGGTTAAAACAACCAAGGGCGGACGGGCATTCAGCTTTTCTGCACTGGTTGTGGTAGGTAATGAAAACGGCGTGGTGGGACATGGTTTGGGAAAAGCAAAGGAAGTACAGCAGGCTATTGCCAAGGGTATTGACGATGCGAAGAAAAACCTGATCAGGGTACCTGTAATGAAGGGAACCATTCCGCATGATCAGTGGTCAAAAGAAGGCGCCGCCAAAGTACTGATCAAGCCTGCTGCCCATGGTACCGGTGTAATTGCCGGTGGAAGCATGCGTGCCGTACTGGAAAGCGCCGGTCTTACAGACGTGCTGGCTAAATCTTTAGGTTCCGCCAATCCTCATAATGTGGTAAAAGCTACTTTTAAGGCATTGTCGCTGCTGCGTGAACCCATAGCCGTTTCTAAAGACAGAAGAATTCCACTTAAAAAAGTTTTCAACGGATAATTAATCATGGCAAAGATCAAAATTACACAGGTTAAAAGCATTATTGACAGGTCTGAGCGTCAGAAAAAAACAATGGCTGCGCTGGGATTGAAAAAATTAAATGCTACTGTAGAAGTAGAAGCAACCCCGCAAATACTGGGCATGGTGAACAAAGTAAATCACCTGGTAAAAGTAGAGGAAGCTCAGTAATTTCAAATTTCAAATTTGAAATTTCAAATTATTAAAAGCGAGCCCGAATGTTTTCCGGGCGTTGAGTAAAAAAGATAAACATGAAACGCCCATATGATTTTTTCCGCACAGGGGAAAATATAAAGGGCGTTCCATCCGACAAAAATATAAAAAATTAAAAATATACGGATGAAACTGCATCAGTTACGGCCCGCAAAAGGCGCCACACATAAAGACAAACGTTTAGGCCGCGGGGAAGCTTCAGGGCATGGCGGCACTTCAACAAAAGGTAATAAAGGCCAGCAGGCAAGAACCGGCTATAAAAGCAAGATGGCGCACGAAGGCGGACAGATGCCCATCCAGCGCCGGTTGCCGAAACGGGGCTTTAAAAACCCTCATCGCGTTGAATACGCAGTATTTAACCTTGGTCAAATTGAACAATTATCGGCAAAGTATGATTTGCAGGAAGTTTCGGTTGAAAACCTGTATGTGAACGGGCTGATAAAGAAAAGTGAAAAGGTTAAGATTTTAGGTAATGGCGAATTAAAAAGCAAGCTCAGTTTTAAGGTAGATGCAGTTAGCGAAAAAGCTAAAGCTGCTATTGAAGCTGTTGGCGGATCTGTAGAAATAGTAAAGTAAATTTTCTTACCTTGCATAACGCATTTTAAATGGGTTATTTTCCATTTGGCGCTCAAACTAAAACGCACAATTCGTGAAGAAATTCATTCAGACACTGAAGAATATCTGGACTATTGAAGAACTGAGAGACAAGATATTGGTAACCTTACTGCTGTTATTGATATATCGTTTTGGCACACACATTGTTTTACCAGGTATTGATCCCAATAAACTTTCGGAGTTTTCACATAAAGCCAGCCAGGGTTTACTGGGACTGTTTGATACTTTTGCAGGCGGTGCATTTTCAAATGCCTCTATTCTTGCCTTAGGCATCATGCCTTACATATCGGCATCCATTTTCATGCAATTGATGACCATCATGGTTCCTAAAATGCAGAAAATTCAGAAGGAAGGCGATACCGGGAGAAAAAAAATCAATCAGTGGACCCGTTACCTTACTGCAGCCGTAACTTTATTGCAGGCGGGTACATTTGTAGCCTATCTTACCAATCAAAACCGCGATGCGCTTATTGAATCTTACCAGCCTTATTTTTGGATATCAACGGTAGTGCTGCTTACTTCAGGTACTTTATTTGTAATGTGGCTGGGAGAAAAAATTCAGGACAAGGGTTTGGGTAATGGTACTTCCATCATTATCATGGTAGGAATTTTGGCAAGATTACCTGAGGCATTGTTCCAGGAGTTTGCCGCAAAACAGGTGAGAGGCGGCGGTGGTTTGATTTTTTTCCTTATTGAAATTGCGGTGCTTATAACCGTTATACTTGGGCTGGTTATCCTGGTGCAGGGGGTAAGAAAGATACCTATCAATTACGCCAAGCAAATAGTAGGAAACCGGCAGTTTACGGGAGCAAGGCAGTTTCTTCCCTTAAAGGTAAATGCAGCCGGTGTAATGCCTATCATTTTTGCCCAGGCAATCATGTTCCTGCCTACGCTCATTTCCTTTTCTTCATTTGAAAGCGGGCAGGGTATTGCCAGGATATTTTCTGATCCCAGCAATACGTGGTATATGGTTGTATATGGCGTAATGGTAATTGCTTTCACTTTCCTTTACACTGCATTGATATTTAACCCTAAACAGGTTTCAGATAGCTTAAAACAAAGCAACGGGTTCATTCCGGGTGTAAAGCCCGGTCAGCCTACCGCCGATTATATAGGGCAAATTATGGATAGAATTACTTTGCCCGGTGCATTTTTCCTCGCTATTGCCGGTATATTACCTGGCCTTATTCAAAGAACCGGGGTTACGCCATTATTCGCATCGTTCTTTGGAGGAACATCTCTTTTAATTATGGTGGCTGTAATATTGGATACGCTCCAGCAAATTGAAACCCATTTGCTGATGCGCCAGTACGATGGATTAATGAAAAGCGGACGCTTGCAGGGAAGGCAGACCACATCACCCGTTTCGATATAAAAAATGGTTTACTATAAGACGAATGATGAGATTGAATTAATCCGGAAAAGTTGTTTATTGGTTAGCGCCACCTTAGCCGAGGTGGCTAACTTTTTAAAGCCGGGTGTTACTACTTTACAGGCAGATATACTGGCAGAAAAATTTATTCGTGATAACGGAGCCATCCCATCTTTTAAAAACTACAAAGGCTTTCCTTTTACTTGCTGTATCTCCGTAAATGATGCCGTAGTGCACGGATTTCCCAATAACGAAGCGTTAAAGGAGGGTGATATCGTATCTGTTGATGTAGGGGTATTTATGAACGGGTATCATGGCGACAGCGCTTATACATTTGCTTTGGCAGCCCTTGCTGATGATGCGAAGCAACTGCTTAGGGTTACAAAAGAATCTTTATATAAAGGTGTGGAAAAAGCCATTGCGGGTAACAGGGTAGGCGATATATCTTATGCCGTTCAGGAACATACGGAAAGAAAGTATGGCTACGGGGTTGTACGCGAGCTTGTGGGGCACGGATTGGGTAAACAACTGCATGAAGATCCGCAGGTGCCTAACTATGGCAAAGGGGGAACGGGTTTAAAAATGAAGGAAGGACTGGTGATAGCCATTGAGCCCATGATTAATATGGGGAAAAAAGAAGTATATTATGAGGAAGACGGCTGGACGGTAAAAACAAAGGATGGTAAACCTGCTGCGCATTACGAACATACGGTTTGCGTGCAAAAAAACAAACCCCACATACTGTCGTCCTTTGCTGAAATAGAGGCTAATGAGCGGGCGAACCCCTACCTTGACGCTTCTTATTATTAAATTCCATTCCGGTAATGAACGTTTGCATATATTTTCTCTCTGAAGGTGTAAGGGTAAGATGATTTTTAATTTTAAGCGTATACACCCAAAACTGTACAGTGCACCAGCCACAGAAAGGAATGGCTACAATCCATAACGTCAGGAGTATGCCGGTAAAATAAGCCAATAATACAGAAGCCAACAGAATATATAACGGGTAAAGCATGGTAAGCAATCCAAAAAGGAGCGCATCATAAAAGATCGTGTTTTTTGTTTTTGTTCTTACAAAACTATTTACCGGGAAGTAAAAAGGGCTGTTTAGTATGAACCCTGCCAGTGCCGGTATACAAAGCATCACTGCTGCAGGGTAGCTTCTGTAATAGCCGGTACGATGCGCGGGCAAAAAATACCTTTTTAATTTGTGGCGCAGGGTAGTTTCAAAAGCTGCTGCCGATAAAACGCCTGCCTGGTAATGAATATGTTTAATAAAGGTATTGCGGTTACCCTTATACGTTATATTGGTAATAAGGGTTTGCCAGATGTTTATGGCTTCTCTGTTATCCGTTTCAAGGGCCGGAATAAGTGAACGGAGCTCTTGAAACAACTGTGCGTTAAATGCCTGTTTCCACGCACCGGTATGATCCATGTGCCGGAGTCGTCCGGGATAAAAGATTTCCCCGGTTTGTATAATAATCGTTTTAGCCGGATGTTCATAATCGCTATAGGTTAATCCAGCGGGCACCACCTGAAGCGTTTGTACCAATTGCGGATCAAGCAGCGCGTGTTGTACAATTCTGGCTGTTCCGTTTTTTAGCGGTTTTAGCTTCCAGTCGTGCACGGTGATGCCTTCCGAAAAAACAATAATGATCCCGTTCTTTTTTAATATGTTCCTGCAAAGATCAATACTGTTGAAATTTTCTCTTAATTTTTCTTTTTCTTCAGATGCCCGGTAAACCGGTATGCCGTTTAAGCCTTTTAATAAAAACCGGAAGACGGGATTGTTGAACATATCACTCCTGATCGTAAAATGCACCGGTTGCCTGCACTGGCAGGCAATAACAACAGCATCCAGCATGGAGTTAGGGTGATTGGACGCAATGATTGCCGGTCCTTTGAGGGTATGCAGCGGAAACCCACATATGATTTTCCTTCTGAGAAAGAATAATAAACTGCACCGGGCAAGCAATTTTATGCAATAGTAAAACAAAGTAGCCTTAGCTTTAATTTTTAAAATGGACGGGGTTAAATTAGGTAAAAATAAATGAAGCAAAAACATTTGGTTGTAATTGGCGGCGGGGCAGCCGGTTTTTTTACCGCGGTAAATGCGGCCAGAATGAACCGGGCTTTAAAAGTAACCCTGCTGGAGAAGAGCGGCAAACTATTGTCAAAGGTAAGCGTAAGCGGGGGAGGAAGGTGCAATGTTACACATCATTGTTTTGAAATAGCAGAGATGATAAAGAATTATCCCCGGGGAGCCCGGTTTGTAAAGAAAGCGTTTCATCATTTTTTTACAACCGATACGATTAAATGGTTTGAAGAGAGGGGAGTAGCGCTCAAAGCGGAAAAGGATGGGCGGATGTTTCCCGTAACAAACCGTTCGGAAACCATTATTGAATGTTTAATGAAGGAAGCCAGCC
The DNA here is from genome assembly GCA_937871285.1 of uncultured Sphingobacteriales bacterium. Taxonomy (GTDB): domain Bacteria; phylum Bacteroidota; class Bacteroidia; order Chitinophagales; family Chitinophagaceae; genus Agriterribacter. The sequence continues at coordinate 8,493 of CALMQS010000008.1, forward strand.
ATTACGGCGTTGATATACGTATGAATGTAGCGGTAAAGGAGATCAGCATGCCCGATGATGAACAGCGGATGCCTGATGCAGGGCAGAAAAGATTTCGTATTTATTTTTCGGATACGGGATTCCTGGAGGCTGATTTTGTATGTTTAGCCTGTGGAGGATATCCCAAAGCATCGCAGTACAACTGGCTGCAGTTCACCGGACATCATATTGAACCACCCGTTCCTTCCTTATTTACCTTTAATATGCCGGGCAACAGCATCACCGGCCTAATGGGTGTAAGCGTAGAAAAAGCGATCGTTAAAGTTGCGGAAACAAAGCTAATAGCGGAAGGCCCGTTGCTGATAACCCATTGGGGTATGAGCGGGCCCTGTATATTGCGGTTAAGCGCCTGGGGAGCAAAAGAGCTGGCGGCAAAGCAGTATCACTTTACACTGCTTGTAAACTGGGTGCCCGGATATTCGGAGCAGCAACTGCGCGGGGAGTGGGTGGTGTGGCGGCAGCAATATGGTGCAAACAAAATATACCTGCGTAATCCGTTTGCATTACCCGCCCGCTTATGGCACTACCTGCTTCAGCAAAGTAATGTTGCCGAAACGCAGCGCTGGAGCGAATTGCTCACAAAGCAGCAAAATACATTAATACAGCTCCTTACTGCCGCACCGTTTGAAGTAAAAGGAAAAACCACTTTCAAAGAGGAGTTTGTTACCTGTGGGGGGATAGATGTATCAGCGATAGAGGTAAACACCATGCAAAGTAAAAAGCATCCCGGCTTATTCTTCGCCGGCGAAATGATGAATGTAGATGGCATTACCGGAGGGTTTAATTTTCAGCATGCCTGGACAAGCGGGTGGATAGCCGCCAAAGCAGTTGCACAGATGGCCGGCATCTGAACTACCGGGTATCGTAACATGAAAATATTCCAGGGAAAAGCAATGCGTATAACGGTATGGGCTATCTGTTTTTTCGTTTTCCCGGAGCAGGTGTTATATCCAGCTTACCCTCACGCACCGGTCTTTCAACAGGCGCCTGGCCATCCTCCAGCTTAAAAGTAAATACTTTATCTATGTGCACCCATTTCCCGCTTTCCCATTTAAAGCCTTCGTAATCCCCGTCGGGTATGTAGGTATATTTTTTTGTGGGTTGGTTGTTTTCCGAGATCAGGTGGTCAAATATAATAATATCTAATTCCTCATCATACTTTATACTGGCATTTCCATCTTTTTTATATTCTATTGAAAACCTTGCCTGGACAGGTTTATGCAAGCTATCCTTTTCAAAGCTAAAGAAAGGACCTCCGAAAACGGGTTTGCCATTATTGAAGGTGAGCACCTCAATACGTTTTTTTGTGCTTCTGAAGCTGTTTTCATCGTAGCCTAAGAGCGTGTAAAATTTTTTGTTCTGGTAGGAGGTTTGAATAATTTTGTAATAAATGGCGCCAACCCATTCTTCGTTGTTCGTAATGGCATTTTGGATGTCTTCCACAAGCTGTGTTTTGTCAAGGAGCGGATATAATGCCAGAGAACCGTCTGCTGTATTCATTTGTATGGCGCCATGCCTGCGAAACGTTGTTTCATCCTGCACCAGTTGCCAGGTAAAAATGCGGAAGCTGCTGTCGGGCGCATATAGCCGGGATATGGTTTGAAGGGAATCAAAAGGGTAGGAAAAAGAATGCTTTTCTTTTAACGCTCTTACCAGCATACGGGTAAAAATACTGTCGGCGCGGAACCGTTCTGCTGCTTCACGGGCATTTACAATATCAAAAGCATAAGCCTTCATGGAGTCTTCACGCACAGCCATTTCTGTAAGAAAGCTGCTTTTACTGGTTTGGGAAAAAGCGCTAAGGCCGGTACTGACTGTGCACAATAAAAAAAAATATGGAAATATGCTTTTCATGCGTGATAATGTAAGATAACGAAATTACAAACAATGCTTTTTATGAACGGTAAATGAGGCTGCTTAGTGCTTAAAGTTTTGGTAAAACGGGTTTCAGGGTAGAGGGTGTAAGGTGTAAGGTGTAAGGTATAGGGGTGTAGGGTAGCCCTGACTATTCACTACTGACCACTCACTTTCTCACTTTCACCCTGTGATCCAAACTACAAACTTCCTACACCAACGGTTCCTGCTGGCTCAGGCAGTGAAAGCTTCCTAACCCCCATATAAGATCAGTTGAGTCTATGCCTACTACCTTTCGGTCGGGGAAGCAATCCCCGATAAGCTGCAGGGCTATATCATCCTGTCTGCACCGGTAGGTTGGAACGATAACCGCGGCATTGGCGATATAAAAATTGGCATACGATGCCGGCAGGCGCTGGTCTTCATAAACCACTGCATCGGGCATAGGCAGCTCAATAATATTAAGTTGTTTGCCATTGAGCAGGCGCATTTGCTTCAACTCCTTCAGGTTGGTTTGCAGGAGTGCATAGTTTTCGTCTGATTTATTTTCTTCCACAACCGTAAGCACCGTGTCTTCATTTACAAAGCGTACGGTATCATCAATATGTCCGTCGGTATCATCACCCACAATGCCCTCGCTCACCCATAAAATTTGTTCAACCCCATAGTAGTGGCGTAAATAGGCTTCAATTTGCTGCTGGTTAAGCTGTGGATTACGGTTAGGGTTGAGCAGGCAGGCTGTGGAGGTGAGCAGTGTGCCCGCACCGTTAAACTCAACCGAGCCACCTTCCATTACAATGCCGGGATGGAATACCGGGATGTTATATTCGTTGGCTATTAAGGTTGGAATAATATCATCTAAATTGAAAGGCGGATATTTGTTGCCCCATGCGTTATAGCCCCAGTCAACAATTATCTTTTTATGATCTGCTTTTGGATTGATAAGAAATGCCGGCCCGTGATCCCTGCACCAGGCATCATTGGTAGGATGCATGAAAAAGGCTATTTTGCTGATATCAACATCTGCCTCTTCAAGACATTTAATGGCAAATGACTTCATGGCTTCGTCATTTACATTAATGTTTACTTTTTCTCCCTCGCTTACTGCTTTAATAAATTGGGCATAATAAGGATAAATGTCATTTATTTTTCCCGGCCACGATGCTTCTTTATGCGGCCAGCTTAACCAGGTGCCGCTGTGTGGCGCAAACTCTGCCGGAAAATAGTAGCCCAGCTTTCCGGGTGTTTTAAAAAATGGAAGTCCCGGCGCTTCCGGGCCGGCGTCATGGATATTAGAAAATCCGGATGATTCGGCGTTTAATGAATACAGTGGGGTATATATGAAATCCAATTTTATTTTTTTGATGCTGTTTACAATAAGGAAATAGTGTCATTTATCTTCCCGGAAATTAATCCTCATCTATATATCTTTTTGTTATAGGCTGATAGCTGTCAATTCTTCGGTCGCGCAAAAAAGGCCAATGCGTACGGTACTGGTCGGTTTTTGCCGTATCGAGTGTAATTACATGCACTTCTTCCTGATCATGAGCTGCCTGGTATAATATGGTACCAAAGGGGTTGGCAACAAATGATCCGCCCCAGAATTGCATCGCACCGTTTTGCTCAAAACCTGTTCTGTTCACGCTTACCACGTGCACGCCGTTGGCTACAGCATGACTTCGCTGCATGGTTTGCCAGGCATTGTATTGTTCGGTGTTGGTGGCCTCATCCTGCGAAACAGCCCATCCAATGGCTGTGGGATAAAATAATATTTCGGCCCCCATAAGCGCCGTTATGCGTGCAGCTTCCGGATACCACTGATCCCAGCAGATCAATACGCCAATAGTGCCAAATTTTGTTTTGAATGCTTTATAGCCAAGATCGCCGGGCGTAAAGTAAAACTTTTCATAATAGGCCGGGTCGTCGGGAATATGCATCTTCCGGTATTTACCTAAGTAAGTTCCATCTGCATCAAGCACAGCAGTAGTGTTATGGTACAACCCTTCCGTTCTTTTTTCAAATAAAGATGCAATGATCACTACCCCGGTTTCTTTGGCTACTTTACCCAGCGCTTCCGTTGAAGGCCCGGGAACGGGTTCTGCCAGCTTAAAGTTTTCATATTGCTCCTCATCGCAGAAATAAAGCGAAGTAAATAATTCCTGCAGGCATACGATCTGCGCTCCTTTTTGAGCCGCTTCACGGATTTTTGTGATGGCTTTTTCCAGGTTCTCCGCCTTATTTGCTGTGCAGCTCATTTGAACCAGTCCAATGTTAATATTACGCATAATGATGACTTTAAAGAGACCGCAAAATTAACCCTAATATTTAGTATAGCGCTTATTTCCTATTATGCCTTACGCTTATATATTATCAAAATATTTTCTGCCATTTTTCTGAGTTTTTGGCTTTATCGCCTTTCTTTTAAAGTATCATATTAATTAATTGGTAAGTACTAAAAAATTTAAGTATTTACACTTAATGTATGTTAAATTATGTTATTTTTATAGGTATATACTTGTATTTAAATAATAAAATACACTTATAAAACAATTGTGCTTGTCTTCTCACTAACCAAACTTTAACGTTTATGACACTAAAAATTTACCCTTTATTTTTTTTGTTCTTTATTTCACTTTTATTGGCCGGTACCACAACGGCGCAAACCAATATTGCATTAGGAAAGAACGCTTATTCTTCCTCAGATGAAAGCGGCGCATTGTTGCCGGTAAATGTTACGGATGGAAATTATGGCACCCGCTGGGCGAGTACCTATGCAGACAATCAATGGATCTATATTGACCTGGGTCAGCAGTACGACTTTACCGAAGTAAAATTATTTTGGGAAACAGCATTAGGCCGCGATTTTAATATTGAAGTTTCGGACGATGCGCTTGGCTGGACAGTTGCAGCAGGTATAACAGGCAATATCAGCCTGAACAATACAATGGATATCAGCAGTTTCTCCGGCCGGTTTATAAGGATGCATGGGTTGGTGCGGGGAACAGCCTGGGGTTTTTCTTTATATGAGCTTGAAGTGTACGGTACACCGGCCGTTAGTGTTCCGGTAGTAAACCTGGCTTATCTTAAAACAGGCACTTCGTCTTCAAATGAAAATGGCAATAATATTCCCGTTTGGGCTTTTGACGGGTTAGGAACAAATGTTATTAACGGAAAGGCGCGTGATGGAAATAATGTTGAATACAGGCGCTGGTCAAGCGTTTATAATAATGATGAGTGGATTGCTGTAGACCTCGGCGCATCATATGAAATAACGGAAGTGAAATTATACTGGGAAGTAGCGAACGGAAACAGTTTTAATATTGAAGTGTCTCCCGATGGAACGAACTGGTCGGTTGCAGCTTCCATAACCGGTAACACCTCAACCCAATATATTAATGATATAATTATAAACCCTTCAGTTTCCGGCCGGCATGTAAGAATGCACGGCATAACCCGTAATACCGGCTATGGCTATTCTTTGTATGAATTTGAAGTATTCGGTCTCAATACCATTCTTCCCATTGTGCTTACCGATTTCAGGGCAGTAAAAAAAGACAGGAGTGTTCAGCTAACATGGAATGCGGGCATGGACAAGGAAAGCCGGTTTAATATACAACGCAGCGGTAATGGCGCAGATTTTACCACAATAGGTACCTTGTATTATCCTTCAGGAACCAATGGTATTTCCAGCAGCTATGGTTTTAAAGATGAATCCCCGCTTCCGGGTGTAAACTATTACCGGTTAGCTTATACGGAAACCGGTGAGAAAACATTGTATTCCGATGTTTTGAGTGTTCGGTTTACGGAAGAAAGAAATTTTGTTGTTTCTCCCAATCCCGTGGCAGGAAATATAATACGTGTTGAATTAGACAGGGCAGTGCAAAACAAACTTACGCTCCGGCTGCTTACCATTACCGGTAAAATAATTGAACAGCAGGAAGTGAGTGCAAACAGTAAAATAGCAGAGCTGAAGCTGAATAAGCATCTTAGCGCAGGTACCTATGTATTGCAGGTGCTTGAAGGAAATCAGCCTGTACGTTCAAGGCAGATCCTTATTAACAGGTAAACAGTTTCCTGCTTTCCCTGATTTTTCAGCGACCGGTTTGTATAGCCTGTCGCTTTTTTTATATTTATTTCAAATCACTTTCCGTCCTGACTAAGGCGCCTGATCAAACAGAAAAGCAATTACACGCAAAAAATGGAGTGAAAAAATGAACATTTATATTATACATTTATTGAAACAACAAATGAGCAATCTTAACCAATGTGTATGAAAATCCGAAATAACCTGACATTATGCTTATTGCTCTTTGCTTTATGGGGTTGTAATGCTTTTCAGAAAGGTCAGCAAGCCGGTAACAATAATGAACAGTTTTCCATAAACAGTCTTCCTCATAACATCTACATCGAAGATGGTAATTTTCATGTACAGGGCGTTGCTGTTGATACCAAACGCGGGTATGCTTATTTTTCGTTTACAACAAGCCTGGTAAAGACCAACTTAAAGGGAGAGGTCATCGGGAGTGTGGATGGCTTCCTGGGGCACCTGGGCTGCTTAGATATAAATCCCGGAGACGGACGTATTTATGCCTCGCTGGAGTATAAAAATGATAAAATAGGGAAAGGGATTTTACAGGGATTGGGAAACAAATTGACATCAGGCGACAATGAAGAAAATTCTTTCTATATCGCCATTTTTGATGGAGAAAAAATAACCCGGCCGGGCATGAATGCTGAAGAAAGCAATATTATCAGCACTGTTTATTTAAAAGAAGTGGTTGACGATTATAACACAATGGTAACGAACAGGGGAAAGCAAACAAAACACCGCTATGGATGCAGTGGTATTGACGGTATTGCTTTCGGCCCTCAGTTTGGACAAAAGCAGGGAAAGAACTTACTGAACCTCGCTTATGGCATATATGGTGATACCTCACGCACCGACAACGATTACCAGGTAATTTTGCAATACGATGTAAACAGCTTACAGCAGCACGAACGCCCCCTTTCGCAAAGCCGTTTTAATGTAACCGGGCCGGACAAACCTCTTAACAAATATTTCCTTTACACCGGAAATACAACGTATGGTATTCAAAATTTAGAATATGATGCGAACACCGGGTATTGGTTTGCTGCCGTTTATCCCGGGAAAAAACCAGGCTTCCCCAATTATAGCCTGTTTGCAATAAACGGCTCCGAAAGCGCGGAGCTGCAGGCATTAAAAGGGTTTGATAACAGTGAGAAGGGCAAAGTGTTGCAACTGGCAAAAGCCGGTATATATGATGAGCAAAGCGGTATATACGGGTGGCATTATGCATGGGGCGCTACCGGCATGCATTCGCTGAGTAACGGCTATTTCTATATCTCTCAAAACGGGACTACGGAAAATAAAAAGCAATATTGCAATCTTCAATTGTACCGCTGGACAGACCAGGCATCCAACCCGTTTGAAGCGGTAAAATAATAGCGCGCGGACATACCAGCAACTTGCTAACAATAGAATAGATAATTCAGTTCTATTGTTGGTGAGGCCATGGGCAAATGCCTTAACACCGCCAACAACGGTGCTAATGGCGCTGCATTTTTTATGCGTGGTTTCCGGTTATGATAATGATTTGTTGTGTAGCTTTCTTTCCGGGCGTAAAGACAGGTTAATGGAATTATATGACTTTTATAAATGACGCCAGTTGCAATAAATTTATGCATAACAATGCCTGTCTGCAATTTTCAGCGCTTCAGCAATAATGCTCAATCCTTCATCAATTTGTTCAGCAGTAATACAAAGCGGCGGGGCGATAAAAATATAATTCCACCGTACAAAAGTATACATGCCGAGTTTTCTCAGACAGGTGGATACCTCATTCATTATAGTCATTTCTGATGGTTTTGCATTATATGGAGCCATTGGCTCTTTTGTAATACGGTTCTTAACCAGCTCAATACAACCGAGCAAACCGGTATTTCTAAAATCACCGATGCTGGGGTGAACGGATTGCATTTCCTTTACACGCCTGTCAATATACTTTCCCATCTCTGCCGCGTTAGAAATCATGTTTTCGTCTTCATAAATTTTTAATACTTCCAGCGCCGCAGCGCAACAAACCGGGTGTGCGGAATAGGTTAGCCCAAGCCATAATACCTGATCATCAAACCGGGCAGCAATTTTATCGCTCACCATCAGCGCTCCAAGCGGTAAATAACCTGCCGTTATTCCTTTTGCCGTAGCAATCATATCAGGGATCACATCATGAACATTTACGCCAAACCAATCACCGGTTCTTCCAAAGCCACTCATTACTTCATCTGCAATAAACAGGATGTCATATTTGTCGCAGAGCGCTCTTACCTGCATCAGGTATCCCTCGGGATATTTGATACAACCCGAAGTGCCGCTTTCTCCCTCCATAATAATGGCTGCGATCGTTTCAGGACCTTCAAACTGTATTACACGCTCAATGTGAGTTACGCATTCCCGTCCACATAAATCAGGTCCTGGTTGCGACCATGGACAGCGATAGCAGTAAGGATCTTCCAAATGAACGATATTTCCAACCTGTTGACTGTCGTGCGGTATTTTTCTCGGATCTCCGCCTGCGCTCATGGCACCATAAGAAGCGCCATGAAAAGCACGGTACCGGGCCAAAATTTTATGTTTGCCTGCATACAGCCTTGCTAACTTAATGGCATTTTCGATGGATTCTGCACCACCTGTAGTAAATAAGGTTTTGCTTATTCCCGGCGGTGCAATTTCAGCCAGCTTATTGCCGAGGTTACCGCGGGCTTTTGTAGCGCAAGACGGTGTAACATAGCTCACCTGGTTCATTTGCTGTAACACCGCAGCGGCAACCCGCGGGTGCCCGTGCCCAATATTGACATTCATTAACCCGGATGAAAAATCAAGGTATTTTTTCCCTTCATAGTCATAAAAATAAACACCTTGTCCTTTCTCCACCAGTATAGGATTAATTCCTTTTTGCTTACTCCATGAAAACAGGGTATAATCCAGGTTATCGCGGAGTATATCTGAATACAGTGTTTGCTGAGGCATATTTTCAGTCATTTTGATAATATAGATTGCTTCATTTTTTTAATTTAACCCCGTGTTTTCCTATGATCTTATTGCGCCTATGTGTTGAAAAAATATTTAAGTTAAGTTAGTTTATTACAATTTCTCCTATCTTATAAAATCCTCCCGGTAGTTTCCTGCTGTCTTTTATGGGCAGCTCAATAGCTTTGTTATGAAAGCCGCATTCGTCCCGTAGCCCTATAGCTATGTCGTAAACGCCGGGTTGCATGTTCTTATCTACCGTTAATGGGTGATGCTCGGCAATTATCTCTCCCGGCAGCCAGTTGCGGCAGTCAGATCCTGTCAGGTCTTGCACGAATCTTTTTCCGTTTTGCTTACTGATCAATGCCACAGATAAAATGAACTTATGATAGGCCGGCGCCACGCCGTGATTCTCCCAGGTAAGCCGCAAATAATTGCGCTCACTGTTTTTACGGAGGGTATCCGGCAGCATGGCGAATTTTGGAAAATACCAGTAGCCGGCAATATTTGTTATCTTTTTTGCGTACTCATAGTTTTCACTAAGCCATTCACGGGGATAATAATGAAACCCCACAAGCGAAGCATGCGTTTCGTATATGGCTTTCAGCAAGCCTTCACCATTGTTCCACATATTGCCTTTAACAACATCCCCGTAATGATCAGACTCAAGCACCACGGGGATCTTTTTATAGGTAGCAGAAAAAAGCTCAGGCGTACGAATGCACGCCGGTCCAAACCCGAGAGTTTTATACCATTGCACATTCCCGCTGTCATCTCTGAACCCAATGCCGTTTTTTAGTGCATAGTCGAATATAATATAATCCGAGCCGTCATCGGTATCCCGTTGTCCTATGGCGTCATCGCTGATGATAAGGGTGGTTTTTTTATACCAGCGTTTATACAGGTCAATATGCAGTTTCAGTATTTCTGCCGGAATATCCTTAAAGCCGGAATATGCGGTATGCGCTTCGCCCCAATCGCCCAGGCTGCCGATATCAATATATTCCACCCAGGGTTTGCCATCGTAGCGTTCCGAAAATGCTTTGTGAAAATTGTTCAACTTCTGTAAAAACACAGGGTTATCGTAATCCGGCGCCCATGCTTTTGTTTTAAGATCGGGGTGATTGATGAAGTTGCCTTTGGCGCCTGCAAGCCTCACCCATTCGGGAGTGGCGTATACAATATTCGTTTCTTTACAGGTAATGCGAAAGGAAACCGTATGCCCCCACTTTACCCATTTTTGAATAAGAGTATCTATCAATGTCCAGTTATAAACGCCTTCTTTAGGTTCGAGATAGCTCCATGCCAGCCTGAAATAAATATCATTCAGTCCCGGAAAGTCGGGCAGGGAATCGTGGGGCGCCAGGCGGTTTCCGTAGTTCGATATACTATTGCTGAAATAATGAACGCTCCATCCTTTGTGCGGGTTTGAACAAACTTTAGTACTGTCCCAATATCTTTCAAGATTAAAAAAAATGCGGTTTTTATAAGTGCCCATGCCTTTTTCGGGATCGGTGCCCAATGCCTGCGAAAATGCAAATGAATGGAACAGTAATGGGAATATAGAGAATATGATCTGCTTCATGCTAAGGTTTATGAATTTGATATGTGTTTCCTCATAAAAATTTCACGCGGCGTTTGCAGCGGGTCAGCGCACGCAATGTCATTTTCTTTGCGGTCTTTGCTCCTTTGCGTGAAATGTTCAAACATTTGTCATTTACTTTTTAAAAAATAATCTGTAATCCCCAGCGCGATACCTTTTCCGTAATTGTAATAATCGTCTATGGTGAGATATGCTTCATTTTTAATTCCTGATTGCGGTATTTCAAAAGTACCCGAAGGAATATGAAACTCCTTTGCCAGGCAATTGTTCAGCGATCCGGGAAATTCCATAGGAATGTATTCTACGGGCCAGTAGTTATTGAAATGTGGTGTAAGGTCAGCTAACATGCTTTCGGGCGTATGCAGCAGGTTCATTGAGCCCTGTTGTCCCTGGCTGTGAATATCGAGACCGAGGTCAATATGTCGCCCTGAATTTAGCCAGCCGCGTATCCATTCTTTTACACAAGCTACTTCCGGTTCAACAGGCAGATGAAGGGTATCGGTAAAATCATCGTCCCATTCCTGGTTCAGGTCTTCATAGTTGCCATTGAACCTTGTTATGCCATGAAAGATACCATCGGGATTCATCATCGGGATGATCTTATATACTGTCGTTTTTCTTGCAATAGCGGCATTTTCATCATCTGAGAGCAGGAAGTTAAGAAGTCCTGATACTACGTACCCGCCACAGTATTCACCGGGGTGTTGCAGTGTTGTAATAAACACTGTTTTCTTTTCAACATCAGAGATAGCTGTATCCGTAACCGTTAGTAAGTGAATGTTTCTGCCCTGTTGCGTTGTGCCTAAAGTTTCAATAGTTAAAAATGGTTTACCGGCAATGGAATCAATCAACGCCAATCCCTGGCTGTAAGAGAAGGGGTGCGCATAAGCCACCCACACGGAATCTGCTGCAAAGGTATTACGAAAAGTAAGCGAATGAAGTTTGTCATCATACCGAACATTGCTTATTCTCTGCCAGTTTTTCTGGTCATAGGAATAAACAGGCTGGGTGCCTTTGGTATAAATGAGGTGCGGACCACCTCTGTAAATACCCGCCAGACTATCAAGTTTAATAGTAATGTCTTTGCCAGCCACATTATTGAGCTTGAAATAAAACCAATAATACTGATTATCGCTGCTGCTCTTTTGTTTCCAGTGAATGGGCCAACCGGTGAGGAAATTCGGTTTTGATTCCCATAAAGTATCAATGCTGCCTGAATCAAAATCGCCGGTAACTGTTACGGGGGATGAGCTGGCAGTACGGCTGCTTTTCCCGGGGTTACAATCAATCCCACTCAATGCAGCAATAATCATTATGTAAAAAAGTACCCGTAACTCCATATCGCCAAATGTACAAGTAATGTAAAATCTTTTTTTCATCTATTTCAACTGTTCATTATCTTATTTTGTACAAAATAGGTTACTACTTTATCCAAATTGATTAACAGTTGATGTGTGAATGCATTTAATTTTATGGATCAACGCATAAGCAATACCAATGAGCAATTATTTTTTTTTAGCGGCCTCTGTTTTATTGTTTAGCTGTAGCAACGAACAAAAATCATCTTTAGAATCTACAGTAGAAAACAGCGCATCAGTCAAAACTATAATGGCAGTGTTTGCACATCCCGATGATGAGATTGACGTTAGCCCTTTACTTACCAAACTTGCATTGCAGGGGCATAAGGTGTATTTAACGATCGCTACCAATGGAGATATGGGTGTTCGCGATCACGCTAAAATTCCTGCAGGAGATTCGCTTGCCCGTGTGCGGGCGCGGGAAACAGAATGTACATGCAAAACACTGGGTATAAATCCGCCGATCATGCTTGGCTTGGGAGACGGCAAATTGACCAATCGTAATGCGCTTTCCATTTTAAGAAAAAGATTAGACAGTATTATTACGATCTATAAGCCGGATATCGTTATCACCTGGGGAGCAGAGGGCGGCTCGGGCCATCCTGATCACAGGATGGTTGGGGCGGTGGTTACTGAAATTTTCCAGTCAGGGCAGTCATCCCATTTTGGAAAATTATTTTATACTGCGATACCAACCGAACACTGGAGAGATGAGCCACCGTATAAGTCAGAAATATCAATGGATTATCACCGGGGTTATAAATCAGTAGAGAAAAAGTACTTGCCTATACGGATATGGTGCAGCGAACAGGAAAACAAAATTGCCAGGGATGCCATGCGCTGCAACACATCTCAGTATCCGCCTGAAGAATTAGACGATAATGAACTTTGGATGAGGAATATGAATAAGGATACCGTTTATTTAAGACCTTACACGAACGCGGGATATATAAGTGATGATATTTTTAAGTAAGAGAGATGTATCCGGTGTGGTAATACTTTTTTGGGAAGACCTGAATCTCCGGAGAACATAATAGTGTACAAACATAATTACTTCATACAGCAGCGGGTATTGACTTTTGAACCAGGTTTGTTGGAATAACATTGTATTTAAATAATTTTACATGGTAGTTATACCGGTTGATACAAAGACACCTTCTGATAGTTCATGCGGTAAGTTTTGGGCTGGCAGTCTTTGAATTTTTTAAACTGCCTGTAGAAAAAAGGAATGCTTTCAAATCCGGAAGCATAACATATTTCACTTATTTGCTTATCGGTTTCAATAAGTAGTTTACAGGCCCTGTTGATTTTGTATTCATTTAAAAATTCAAAGAAGGGCTTTTTCATGGTTTTACTGAAATACCGGGAGAAATATTCTTCACTCATGTTTAGCTTTGATGCGATATCGGCAAGGGAAACCTGCTCCTGGTAATGCGTTTGAATATAATTGTAAACGGCGTTGATGCGTGTTTTGTCGGTATCATTCAGGTCACCGGTAAATTCCTGTTCACATAAAAACCTGAACGCGGAGTTATGGGCCAGATCCTGCAATATCTGCAGCAGTATCATCAGCTTATCAAATGGCGACGCGTTAAGGAGGTTGAAGAATTTTTGCTTTAATGCCATAACTACCCCGTTGTCAACCTTAATACCCTTGTTCATTGATACGGCTAAATTCCGGATGGATTCAAATTCTATGCTTTGCATCCATGATTTATCAAAAAATTCTTCTTTCAGATAAATAACAATAGCGGTTACGGGCTGTTCCTGGTCTGCAGTAGTATTCCAGGTGTGCGGTAAGTTAGAGCCCAGCAAAACAAGCTCCTCCTCGTAAAAATTTTCAATAGAATTACCTACGTATCTTACTCCTTTACCGCTCAGGATAAAGGCCAGCTCCAGTTCCGAATGATAGTGCCAAGGATAGTAAAACTCTTTAGTGTTTTTTTGAAATTCTACTTTGAATAACTTTGATTCGGACGGTATGGGCTTATAGTGCGGTTTCATTTTTTAAATATATAGTAATTTGTATTATTTTTTTATTATTTAACATATTGTACGACAAAATAGGACAGTAAATGCGCAAAATAAGATAATAACCCGCTTTGCCTGGATGCCTGCACGTATAATGCAATGGTATCTGATGTGTTTTATTCTACCTTTTATATCATAATAATATAATGACTATACCGCTCATATAGCATATCCTTTTACTTCATTATTATCATTGCATGAATATACGGTTGTGCGCCATGACGAGAAAAGGGAAAACGGCAACCTGGCTTCAAAAGAAACACAAGATAGGATACGGAATAAGCAAGATGGTGTAATAATACTGTTTGCTCAACAAATATTTTTGTAACATAGAACCGGTACACTTTAGAACCGGATGCTGTTTTAAGCTAAATACACAAAATAATTGCTATGAAATTAAAATCATTACCATTCCCCGCTTCAGGAAAAACAGTTCTTATGCTGTTTGTTGCTCTCCTTCTAGGAAGAGCTGTTATTGCGCAAACCGGTTTTACGCTTACAGGTAAAATTACAGATGGTGAAACTGCTTTGGCAGATGTATCTGTTATCATTCAGGAAACACAACAGGGTACCACCACAAATGAAGCTGGTGTGTTTACCTTAAATGTTTCGAGCGGACAAACGCTTGTTATTTCCCATACAGGGTATGAAACACAAACAAGAAAAGTGGGTAACCAAAACCAGCTCACTATTGTTTTGAAGGCATCGGCAGGCAATGTGCTGGACGATGTGGTAATAGTAGGGTATGGAACGCAAAGGAAAACGTCTTTAACTGCGGCGGTATCCACTATGAAAGGGAAAGAAATCGCTTCTGTGCCTATTGCCAATTTAAGTAATGGCTTAGGCGGAAGAGTGTCTGGCGTTATTGTAAAGCAGGGTTCAGGCGAACCGGGATACGACGGTTCCAATATTTACATCAGGGGCGTGTCTTCCACAGGAGCCAACCAGCCGCTGCTGATTGTTGACGGTATTCCAAGATCGTTTCAACACCTGGATCCTAATGCAATAGAAACATTTACGGTGTTAAAAGATGCCGCTGCTGTAGCGCCTTACGGTGTTGCGGGAGCTAATGGTGTAATACTGGTTACTACCAAAAAAGGTAAGACCGGCGCGCCATCGCTTACCTATAACGGTTATGTAGGGTTTCAGAACCCCGTGGTATTGCCCGATTTTGTAAATTCATTCCAGTATGCTACATTAAGAAATGCGGCCGCTGCCAATGAAGGGTTACCTGCAGCCTATACTGCGGAAGAATTGCAAAAATTCCAGGACGGCTCTGACCCAGACGCATACCCGACACATAACGATATATGGGGTACCATCACCAATAAAAATGCATTAATAACACAGCACAATGTTGAGATTTCAGGCGGTTCGGAAAGAGTAAAGTATTACGCGGCGCTCGGCTATATGCACCAGGACGGTATGTGGAAGTCTTCCGGTATAACCAATACACGCCGTTTTAATCTTACTTTGAACCTGGATGCCCAGGTAACGTCCACTACTTCGGTTTCGTTTAACCTGAACGGACGCAATCAAAACAGCAACTTCCCCGCTGTATCTACCGGTCGTATTTTTGAGCTGGTCGGCTACCTGCACCCGTTATACGGGCCTTTATATTTCAGCAACGGTATGCCGGGAACATTCCTTACCGGAAGCCTTTTCAACAGCGGATACGATAAGTACAATATCAACGCGCTGTATTCGCAACTATCCGTTGAGCAGAAAATACCTTTTGTTCCGGGCTTAAAATTAAGGGGAACCATCGCATACGATCCTACGTACACATCACGTAAATTATGGACCCTGCCTGTGCACAAAGCAAGCCTTGATAAGTCGCAAACGCCTTATGTTATCAATGATGGTATCTGGGGGCAAACCAAGCCTTCACTCAGCCAAAACATAGATTTTGCAACACAGCTCACCTATCAGGCCGGGTTTAACTACGACGGCTCTTTTGGAAAACATAATATAGGGGTGCTGGGCTTGTTTGAAGCGAAAGCCAATGATCTGGCAAGCCTCGCTGCATCAAGAAGGAATTTTAATTTAACCATTGATGAAATTAATATGGGTAGCTCCAGCGCATCCGACATGTCTACAGGCGGCGCTTCCAGCACTGCAAGGCAGGCGGGCCTGGTATACAGGGTTGCTTATAACTATGCGCAGAAATACCTGGTGGAAGCAAGCGGTCGCTATGACGGAAGCTATTATTTCGCTCCGGACAAACGTTGGGGTTTCTTCCCTGCCTTTTCTGTGGGCTGGCGCTTATCAGAAGAAAACTTTTTGAAGAATAAGTTCAACTGGCTCGACAACCTGAAAGTAAGAGCTTCTTATGGTGAAGTAGGGGCTCTTGCCGGTAGTCCTTTCCAGTATATGAGCACCTATGACGTATTGGGCACTAATTACATTTTGGGCGGCAATGCCGTTCAGGGAATCCGCGAAAGAGCAGAGCCTAACCCCGCTATTACATGGGAGCGGGCCAAAAAAACAGATATCGGCCTGGAAGCCAACTTATGGCAGGGGTTATTGAATTTTGAAATAGATTATTTCTATGAAAAAAGATCCAACATGCTACTTACGCCTGATGTGATTGTGCCTGCTGAATATGGGGTTGGACTTAGCCAGGTAAATGCGGGTATAATGGAAAACCGTGGTTTTGATTTTACGATCAGTTCGGTATATGATTTTTCCAGGGATCTGCAGGTATCATTGGGCGCTAATATGACTTACGCCAGAAACAAAATGCTACAGATTTTTGAAGGTCCCACCACTTATAATAACCCTAACCGGCGGCTAACCGGCAGACCTTTAGGAACGCAATTCGGATATCATGCCTTAGGATATTTCCAGGCAGACGATTTTGATGGCAGCGGCGCTTTAAAGCCGGGAATAGCCACACAACCCTGGGGAGCAGTACAACCGGGCGATATCAGGTATGAAGATCTTAATAAAGATGGCCAGATCAATAATGATGATCTAACCGTAATTGGCGATCCAACAGCAGTTCCGGGAATTATCTATGGGTTTTCTCCGGGAGTGAAATATAAGGGCTTTGCATTGGATCTGCTGTTCCAGGGTACGGCTAAAACCAATTGGTATTATCACGGCTCTTCTATCATGCCTTTCTGGGAAACCATGCTTCCTTATGTTCAGAATTTTGACTACTGGACCCCGGAAAATACCAATGCTAAATTTCCACGTTTAACGTCTTCGCCAACAGTAAATAATGAGCAACGATCCTCTTTCTGGATGGGTAGTTCCAGTTACCTTCGGTTGAAGAGCGCTACGCTTTCTTATACTATTCCATCGGCTGTTATGAGCCGTATTAAAATTCAGAGCGCCAGGATTTATGTGTCCGGACAAAATATTCTTACCTGGACAAAACTGATGAACTACGATCCGGAAGTTGGTCCCAACAATTCATGGATACCCAATGGTACCTGGGGCTATCCTAATCAGAAAGCACTCTCAATAGGAGCTAATATTACCTTTTAATGAGCAAAAAATATTTAAGTATGAACAAGCAACTCTTTAAGATATCATTGGGCGCAATCATTATGATGCTGGCCTCATTTTCCTTCACCTCCTGCAAGAAATTCCTGGAGGTAACGCCCAAGCAACAGGTTTCAGATGCCACACTCTGGACAAGTTCCGAAAATGCGGATCTGTTTCTTAATAATATCTATGCGTCCATACCCTCTATGGCAACAGATGATCCCTGGGATAATTATTCCGACAATTCATTGAATGGTCAGGCCGGCCGTGTAAGCACCAATGTTTACGGACCTGGTCTTTATATTCCCAGCAATACGCCCAGCAAATGGAATCAGTATACCAATATCCGGAAATGTAATTTATTTATAGAAAGAGCAACAGCTTCCGATTTGCCTGAAAGCTGGAAAAAAGTAAGACTGGCGGAAGCGCGTTTTCTGCGGGCGTATTTTTATTCTTTGTTATGGACCTATTATGGCGGAGTGCCCATTATTACCGATGTGCTTAATTTAACGGAGCAGGGTGATGCGGTTTTCAGGGCACGCAATACTTCTGAAGAAACGGCTGATTTTATTATTTCAGAATGTGCTGCAATAGCGCCTGATTTGCCAATAAATGCAGAATCGGGAAGAGCCACGCGCGGCGCCGCGCTTACTTTACAGGGAAGCACCGAATTGTTTAATGCAGGGGCACTGAAAAACCCGAACAATGATTTATCGCGTTGGGAAAAAGCTGCTACTACTTTTCAAAAAGTAATTGACTTAAATAAATACAGCCTGTTTTCGGATTACGGTACACTTTTCTATGAAGAGAATAATAATAACGTGGAAGTAATATTCAGCCGGCAGCATTTGGGCGGCACTTCTTTAGCTAATTATGTAGGACAGATAGGGCCGCGTTTTGTAAATGGCTCATTAACCGGCTGGGGGCATTTAGATCCCACACAGGATATAGTAGATGAATACGCGATGGCCAACGGATTACCCATTACCGATCCTGCATCGGGTTATGATCCGCAGAACCCTTATGCTAACCGGGAAAAAAGGTTTTATGAGTCTATAGTATACGACGAATCGGAATGGCTGGGTGCTACCATGATCATGAAACAGGGCGTGGGCAGCCTGAATGCCACCGATCTGAATAACAGCAGCATATCAACCAGAACAGGCTATTATGTTCGCAAAATGGTAAATCCAAAATATGCCGGCGCGCAGGATAATGGCAACAGCGCGAACTTTATCATCTTCCGCTATGCAGAAGTGCTGCTGAGCTATGCCGAAGCCAGAAATGAGGCCACCGGCCCCGACCAGTCGGTGTATGATGCAATAAATGAAGTGCGGGATCGCTCTGATTTGCCAGACTTAACGCCGGGTTTGAACCAGGCAGATATGCGTAAGGCCATTCTTCGTGAAAGAAGGGTGGAGCTGGCTTTTGAGGATAAAAGACTACCCGACCTGTTGCGCTCAAGACTTGCAGAAGTTAAGCTCAACGGAACAGTGCATGCTATTAAGATTGATATTGTTGGAGGAAACACGGTGTATACGGTAGTGCCTGCAGGTGGTGGTGCAAAAGCTTTTGATCCTGCAAAAAATTATCTTTTACCCATTCCGCAGTCTGCCATTGATGTAAATCCGCAACTTGAGCAAAATCCAAATTATCAATAGTTATCTTTAAGGAATAAGATTAAGGCGAAGCATCATGACAGGTATAAAACAGTTAACCACTATTGTATTGGGGTTGGGAATGAGTGTATATTTTACCTCATCCGTTGTTGCACAAACAAAACCAGCCGGCACGGAAAGTGTTAAGCTGAAACTATCTTTTGGCCATACGGCGCATTCCCGTACAGCCCGTACGGTACAGTTGATCAGTGGTTCTGCCGGTCTTACCATTTCCGCACTTTCGGGTAAGGGAATTGAAAAGAATGATAAGGTGGCAACCCTGTCTGTGCTTAATTGCGGTGCAGGCGATACCGATGAACTGATCGCGGATATAAATTGGACAAAACCTTCTGCTCCGCTAAGGAAATTAGCGGGGTGGAAGGATGGTTATGCAGTGGATGACGATGCCATGTGGGGATACCTTATGATAAATGGTTCGCCGGGGCAGGCAGCGCGTTTAAAAGATGATCCCTGGAATAAACCTGATGCACCTTTACTTACTGTTCAGTTAGACAGGGAAGGTGCACAGGGTTTTACTATAGGATTAGAACAACTCATCAGGCATGGCGCCATGTGGCTTCCCGAACAAGATGTGTTTATTACATTGGCTGATAAGCCGGTTGATTTTAAAACGCATATTGCTTCGTTGCAGGGACAGCGCATACTCGATGCCGTTGCAGAACAGCCCGACGCGTCATTGGAAACATTCAATAAGCTGTGGCCTGATTTTGGCAGCCCGCTGCAATGGGATGCTTCCTGGCAAACCCGGTGGATGGGCACCACAGGGCACCTTACCGTAACGGCTGCGGCTCACGGGTCTGTTTATAAGTTTGCTGTTGACCGGTGGGGTAATGTTCGCCCGGACTTTGCTTCTCCGCATAAGTTCAGGCTTGACCTGAATTGGGCAGAGAGTGCGTGGAAGCGGCAGCAAATAGAGAATGGTTTGCCCATCATCATCACCAACCTTGAAAAGAATGGTCAGGTAGCTGCTATAGAGCAATTTGCCGCGCCGCTTGTTGATTTGCATACTACCATACGCGGTTATATACCCAGTGTAATGTTTACCAAGGTAAGCATTTCGGGGAGTGCTGGTTCGTTCAGCTTTGGTGTTTCCCTGCATAATGAATTAAAGGATCATGAGGTTGAAGCCATACCAATACAGGACAACTGGGCCATTGCCGATAAACAAACCGGTAATATTTTTTTATTGCTGGAAACAGGAAAGGGCATTACGGTTAAAGCAGGCGATGCCATAGCAAACAAAAACGGGCAGCAAATTGAATTAACCATTTCCGGTGATCTTTCAGCAGGAGAAACGAAAACGTTTGTAGCAAAACTGCCTTCACCTGCTATTGCTTCATCCGAAACAACAAGATTAAATAATCTCGGCTTTGCCGCAGCAAAGAAAAATATAACGGACTATTGGGAAGACTGGATCAGTGAAGGTGCTCATTTTGAAGTGCCTGAAACAGCGGTGAACCAATTGTTCCGAGCCAATATCTGGCATTCCCTTATTTTGCCCCGTCACACGTTGGATATAGATGGAAAAGAACATATGGATCTGCCTTATGCCAATACAGCATACGGACAAAGAAATGCAGATTGGCCCATTAACCAGGCAGTATACGTAGATTATATGATCTATGGTTTGCGCGGGTACGATAAGGTTGCGCAGGATGAGTATGCGGCGATGTTTAAAAGTCAGCAGCAGAAAGATGGAAGAATAGGCGGCTTTGCCAACTGGGGTGTGTATTCGCCCGGGCAACTCTATGCCATTGCTCAAAACTTTTTGTTGTCTGGTAACAGGAAGCAGTTTGAACAGCTCCTTCCGAATGCTCTGAAAACCTTAGACTGGTGCCTGGCACAGGTGGCTAAATCAAATGAAGGAGCCAATAAAACAGGACTGATCCTGGCGCCGCTCAATGACCTGACCAATGCCGAAAGAGAGTGGGCCTTTAACCAGGCATACTATGTTGGCGGATTAGAAGTATTTGCGAAAGCCTTATCTGCGTTTAACCATCCCCGTGCTGAAGAAGTACGAAACGTAGCATCGAAAATGAAAGCAGATGTGGTGAAAGAATTTGCCCGCGGCAGTGTAAAATCGCCGGTTGTGCAATTAGAAGACGGTACCTGGATCAACTATGTTCCAACCGATGCTATGACGCCCCGGCGCATAATGGATCAGTGGTATCCAACCGATGTTGATACTGGTCCGCTTCATCTTACAAGGCTGGGCGTTATTGATGCGCGCAACTGGCTTACAACCGCTATGCTGCACGATCATGAAGACAACCTGTTCTTTAAAAACCAGGGCGCTGCCAATGAGCCGGTATATGTGCAGCAGGCTACGGCTTATTTGTTAAGAGATGAGCCCAAAGCGGTTATCCGTGCGTTTTACAGTTTGATGGCTTGTGGATTCTCTCATGAACAGTTTACTCCATTGGAACATCGCTGGGCGTGGGGTCAATACTATGGTCCACCAAGCACAGATGGAGCCTGGTTCGAAATTTACAGAAGAATGCTTGTTAATGAACCGGGAGAAGATACGCTGATGATTGGTCAGGCCATACCGCGGAACTGGTTAACGAATGGCAAAAAAATTGAAGTGAAGAACGCGCCAACGTATTTTGGAAAAGTATCTTTCACAATTAACGGGGTAAATAACAACAATGAAATAAAGGCGGAAATTGATGTGCCTGATCGTAATCCGCCCAAACAATTATTGGTAAGGTTCCGGCATCCGGAGGGCAGGGTCATCAAATCGGTAATGGTGAACGGGAAACGCTGGAAAAATTTTGATGTAAAAAAAGAGTATATCAGCATACCCGCACCCACGGGAAAATATGTTATCTCAGCCGGGTATTAAAGCAATTTAATTTTATTAATTGGTGCGTTATTTAGCGATATAATTAATTATCTGTTTACCAGTACTTCACATGGATAGAAGAAGCTTTTTGAAGTTTACCTCTGCTGGTTCTGTAGGCATAACAACAGAACAATGGTGGAGCGAAGATGGAAATGCTGTCAGAGCCGCACAGGCTTATGATAAAGCTTCTGATGTGATGATTGATCCGATTGTTCCGGTAAGGTTTTTTACCAACCGAAAGGATAAGATGCTTCAGCAATTGATAGAGCTTAAGAAAGTTTATGGCTTAAAAAGATTTCTTCTTGTTGCCCCAATGGAGGATATAAGATTAACCGGTTATCCCGGCCGGGAAGTATATCAGCAAATTGGAAGTACAATACTTGAGGTTAAACAGGCGCTTGGTCCGTATGACATTAGTATTGGCTGGTGGTGCGCTCCTTCTATCCGTTCGGGTTATAACAGCCGGTTCGGGTATATAACCGACCTCAGCGGGTATGTTTCAGATAATACGCCCTGTCCGCTCGACCCGGTATTCAGGGATGAATTTAGTGGTAATGTTGCCTTGGTTGTAAATATTGCCAGGCCGTTTGCCGTTCAGTTTGAGGATGATTTTGAGCTGAGCTGGCAGCCCGGGCCGAAACCTCCCTACATAAACTTCGGCTGTTTCTGCCCGCTCCACCTGGCGGAATTTTCTGAACGGCAGAAACGGGTGTTTAAAAGAGAGGAACTACTGGAATTATTTAAAAAGAACAATGATGAGACGATTGCGCTCCGGCGCAGTTGGGCCGAATTAAGCCGGGACAGTCTGGCTGGATTTGCAAAGCTGGTAAGAGAGAAGGTAGATAAAGTGGCGCCTGAAACAAGAATTTCCCTTTGCCAGGCCGGGGTTTCCGATTTTGATGGAGACTTTACCGAAGCCGTTACACGGGCTTTTGCCGGAAACACCCGGCCAATGGTTAGGCTCTATGGATCAAGTTATTCATCAGATGAGCCGGTTTCATTACCCGGGAGCATTTTTCATGCATTATACAGCCGGCAACACCTCCCTGCAGATTTCGAATGTTTGCATGAATCCGATACCTATCCTCATACGCGTTTTTTTATGTCGGCCGCTAAATTGCGAAGTTTTATGACAGCGGCATTCGCGTATGGGTTCAACGATTCCTTACTCTATGCAACCCAGTACTTAGATAATTTGCTGGAAGAACGCGGTTACCTGGAAATGTTTAAAAAAGAGGTAAAACGTTTTTCAAAGATCAAAGAAGAAGTGGTGAATGCACCGCTGGCCGGATGTGAGATACTGCATCTTCCCTTTGCTCATACAGCAGTGCCATACAGGGGTGGAACGCCGGGTGCTCCCCAAAATCCCTGGATCAACGTTTTGGGAAGATTTGGAATACCATACACTTCAAAGAATGGAAAAGTTAAAGTGGTATCGGGCGCCTCTTTAAAAATTATGAGCGATGAGGAAATTAAAGCCCTGTTGCATGCTGCTGTTTTATTAGATGGTTACGCCGCTTATATACTTTCACAAAAGGGATATGGGAAATTTATCGGGGCAGAGGTTGAGCCTGGCAAAGACCCTAACTTTTGTTTTGAAGGCATAAGAAACATCAGCAGGCATAAGAACTTAAAAGGGGAATTAATATACAATCTCATTTTTTTCCCGGGGAGTAGTAGTGAAGGAGGAGTTTTTTATGAAATGACTCCCGATCCTAAAGCAGAAATCATTACAGATTTTTTAGATCCGGAAGAGAAACCTGTAATACCGGGCTTTATCCGGTTCGAAAATGAATGGGGCGGCAGGGTAGCTATTACAGCTTTTGACTTACATCAAAACAAGTCTTCCGCTGTTTTTAACTATAAGAAAAAAGAATTGCTGCGGGAAACTATTGAATGGTTAGGGAATGAATCATTGCCCGTATTTGTTAATGATCATCCCAATGTTTTTTGCATCTGTAATAAAAGCGTTTCAGACAAATACTTAATTGTTACGGCAATTAACTTAAGTTCAGATGAAGCTGATTCACTATCCATTGATGTGCCAGCGGGATGGGAAAATGCTTTTGTGTTTCAATTACAGTCTAAAGGGAATTGGGCGCCGTTATCTGCAAAGCGATCCGGAAGAACAATAACGTTTAGCGCTGCTTTAAAGTTAATGGAGCCTGTAGTTCTTAAAGTAAAATTATAATAGCATTCAATTTTTACCAGCACTATCAATATAAAATATCATGCTGAAAATAAGATCATTGCTTTTATCCGTATACATTTTTGCCGGTGTTCAGGTATGTGCTCAAACTACTAATGTAAAAGTTGAATTTGGTAAAGAATTAGGCCCAATGAAAATGGAGCAAATGGCACTCGGGCAGGGCGGCTTATCGGAAGAGCCTATGCTGGCCGGCCGGGTAACGGAAATAAGAGCCTTGCATCCGGCTGTTATAAGGCTGTTTGTTAGTGAGTATTATGATGTGCTCCCCGAAAAGGGCAAATATCATTTTACCACCCTCGACAGTATGGTGGCCAACATTTTGCAAACCGGCGCCAAACCTTTTATGAGCTTTTGTTTGAAGCCGAAATTATTTTTTCCGGTAATAGACCAGGATATTGTTGAGCCCAATGATTATGAAGCATGGGAGCAGTTCGTGCATGATGTAGTAAAGCATTACCTCGATAAGGGTACGGGTATCACCTATTGGGAAGTAGGCAATGAAGTAGATATTGGCGAAGACGGCGGTACCCCTTACCGGTTCAAGCCCGAAAGTTATGCGCGGTATTATAAGCATACCGTGGCTGCTATTCTTCGTGCCGACCCCAATGCGAAAGTTGGAGGACCGGCGCTGGCATATTATAAATCGCCCATCCTGCCAGAGCTGCTCCGCGTTTGTTCTGCTGAAAAGATACCATTGCATTTTGTTTCTTTTCATAATTACAATAATAGCCCAACAGCCATTCGCGGGCAAATAGAGTATGTAAAAAACCTGCTCGGCCAGTATCCCGGTTTAAAAGCCGAAACCATCATGAATGAATGGAATATGGACCTGTTCAATCCTCCGCT
This sequence comes from uncultured Sphingobacteriales bacterium, assembly GCA_937871285.1. GTDB lineage: Bacteria > Bacteroidota > Bacteroidia > Chitinophagales > Chitinophagaceae > Agriterribacter. Next base: position 33,500 of record CALMQS010000008.1, read on the forward strand.
TGACCCCAGGTTTCAGCCCTGCTATGTGGCCGAAACCATCTGGCAAATGAAGGATGTGGGATTAGACTGGTCGTGTTATTACCAGATCCGCGACTGGTATGTGTCGTATGAAACATTCTTCCGGATACACTCCCCGGAGGGCACAGCATTTATGACGCGGTGGTGGAACAGGCAGGCGCAATTCAGCGGACTGATTGATTATCAAAACCAGCTAAGACCTGCATACTATACGTTCAAATTGTTATCGAGGATGGCGGGCAATAAATTAGCCGTTACTTCCTCAAACGATAAAGTACATGGTTTTGCAACGCATGATCCTAAGCTGCGAATGCATAATATGATGCTTTGGAATTTCTCGGATCAGCCGGTAACTGTAAAGCTAAGCCTGAACGACCTTCCGAAAGAGATGCGGGTTCGTCATATTGTATTAGACGCAAGCGGATCTGGTTTGGAAGAAAATCAGCGGCTGCGTCCCGACCCTTTTGTTCAGATCAAAAAAGGCACACAATCGTTAACCTTAAAATTAGAGCCCTGGGCTGTTCATTACTGGTCGCTTGAATAACAGCTTTATCTGTAAATTGATTATATTGAAATTGGTTTATGATAGTAGATATCCATACACATGTTTTTGATGCCGGGCTGCACTTTGGACCAAAGCTCAACGCTGATCTGGTGCGGTGCAGGGTGGATCCTTCGGTATGGGGTAATGTAGAAGAAAGGCACTTAGAAACTACGAAGGCGGCCGATGTGGCTATTGTATTTGGCTTGCAGGCATCGGAAACAGGCTGGAATATTCCCAATGAAATGGTAGCCGCGCATGTGGCAAAAGCGCCCAACAGGTTATTGTTTTTTGCTTCCATTGATCCTGCACTGCCAAACTATATGGAAGCGCTGGAAAAATGCCACCGGGAGTTGGGGGCGGTGGGCGTTAAGCTGGCCCCGCTTTATCAGAATGTGCATCCGCAGGATCCAAGATATTATGATATATACCGGTATTGTGTGCAGCACGGGTTGCCTGTGCTTTTTCATGCAGGAACCTCCTTCGTTAGCGGCACGCGGCTCGATTATTCGCGCCCGGTTCATTTTGATGCGGTAGCGGTTGACTTTCCCGACTTAAAGATGGTGCTCGCTCATCTGGGGCATCCCTGGGAAGGCGAAACGATTGCGGTCATCCGCAGGCACGCTAATGTGTATGCCGATATATCGGCCTTATACTACCGGCCCTGGCAGTTTTACAATTCCATGCGGTTGCTGGTGGAGTATGGTGCGCAGCATAAAGTGCTGTTCGGTTCCGATTTTCCATTCACCACCACGGGCGATTCTTTAGAAAGGGTAAGGAACCTTAATGATATTATTGCCCAAAGCGGACTGCCTGTGGTGCCATCTGAAATTATTGAAGAAATTATTCATCGCCATACCTTAGCATTGCTTGATCTTCCAAACCCAACCCTATCAAAATAATGGCAGATCCATTTTCATACATGAAGTCGTTGCAGCTACAGGGCCTTAACAGGTTGGTGAAGACGGATGTTCCTGTTCCGGTTCCACGGGCAGATGAAGTGCTGATTAAAACGAAAGCAGCAACCATTTGCACTTCGGATTTACATGATATTAAAACCAATGCATTCGGAATAAAATATCCCCGTGTAATGGGGCATGAAGGCGCCGGCATTATTTTTGCCTGCGGATCGGACGTAAAGGATTATGCACCGGGAACACGTGTGGCCGCCCATCCTGTTGTGCCCTGCATGACTTGCTCCGAATGCATGAGGGGATTGGAACATCTTTGTTCGCGCATGAGCCATCTGGGTATTGACCGTGATGGCTGCTTCGCGGAGTATTTTGTTCAGCGTGCAGACCGGGTGCGGGCTATACCGGATAATATATCCTTTCCTTTGGGCGCGCTTTTAGAGCCGGTGGCCGTATGCTTAGAAGCCATATCCAGGTCGAATGATATAAAAGGGAAAACGGTTCTTGTAGCAGGCGACGGACCCTTTGGAAATATTATTGCACGCCTGGCCAACAGGGCAGGAGCAGCCCGTGTGCTGGTTTCGGGCCGCGAACCCTTCCGGCTTCAAATGATTCCGGGGGTAGAAATAGCAGATACCATACCTGTAAAATCTGTTGATGTGGCGATATTGGCGGTGAGTGCTTCCAGTGCAGTTGAAACCTGTTTGCAGGCGCTTCGGCCCCGCGGGCGACTGGTTGTTTTCAGTACTGTTCAGGAGCGGATTTCGTTAAGCCTTTTTAATATTCATGTTTCGGAATTAGAGATTGTTGGCGCATGCAATGATGAAAATAAAATTGATGAGTCACTCCAATGCCTGGGCGAAGAAGGACTGGCGCTGGAAGATATTATTACGCATCATATTCCTTTTAACCGTTGGGAAGAGGCATTTGATTTGGCCCGTAACGGCCACAACAGGGCATTGAAAGTTGCCCTGGTATTTGATTAATGAAGTTTTTAAAAGTACGTATGAAAATTACCAATGTAGAAGCATTTATCCTTCAGTCGCCATTCGAAATCACTAACCCGGCGGGAAGTGATGAGGCAAGGGGTGTAAAGCATTGTTTCCTGCTGAAGGTGAGCACAGACGAAGGTATTACAGGCTGGTCGGATGTGGAAACTTCGCCGCATGTTGGTGAAGCGGTGGTAAATGCGCCCGAAAGCGGATCAGGGGTGTTTGAAGGATTGCGTGCATTGGTAATTGGTGAAGATCCTTTTGATGTGGAGCGGCTGTGGGATAAAATTTACAGGGGTACTATTTATTTTGGAAGAAGGGGAGTTGCTATGCAGGTGCTATCGGGTTTTGATATTGCGTGTCATGATATCATGGGCAAGGCAATTGGCCGTCCGGTTTATAAAATACTGGGTGGCGCAAGACGAGATAAGATTAGGGCCTATGCTTCCACGCTCTTTCGCCCAACTGCCGATGCTATGAAGCAGGCCTGTGCATTTTATATGCAACGTGGCTTTACTGCGGTTAAATTTGGGTGGGGCGTGTTCGGGCAAAACCCTAAGCAGGATATAAAATTAGTGGCAGCGGCAAGAGAAGCGCTGGGACCGGATATTGAATTGATGATTGATCCCGGGTGGATGGTGAACAGGAGTGCCTATGATGCTATTGAGCTGTGCCGTGCGCTGGAACCCTATAATATTTTCTGGCTCGAAGATTTCCTGCACCCTGAATCATACGATGGCTATGGAAAAGTAAAAGCTGCGGGGGTTAAAACGCGACTGGCGGCGGGAGAACAGGAAGCTACTGCATGGGGTTTCAGGGAACTGATACATCGCGGTGGAATTGACGTTGTACAGCCCGATCTTTCCCGTTGCGGAGGGTTTACCCAGGCAAGAAAAATTATATGGGAAGCAGAACATGCAGGGGTGGATGTTTGTCCGCATGCGTGGCTTACGGATCTGTTAACAGCGGCGAGCCTTCACCTGAACGCTGTGCTGCCCAGGTCTTTATTCCTGGAATATAATGTGAGTGATAATCCTATGCTACGGGAAGTTATTCAAAACCCTGTTCAAATGGATGCGGAGGGATATATCCCGGTTCCGCAGGGTGCGGGACTGGGTATTGAAATAAATGAAGAAGCGCTAAAACATTTTTGTATAAATCTGTAATCAATTAAACCGGGATGCTTAAAAATATTGCGGCATTTTATAAACCCTGAAACAGCTCATCAAATATATTTTAACATGGAAACAAAAACCAAACTTTACACCGACGAAGAGAAATTTAAATGGATAAAAGAAAACCTGTATGTAGCTATTGTTTGCGATGTGCTGGATATCCTGGGATACAGGAGCCAGGCCATGCATCAGCGCTTAAGACCACTTGATGCGGAAAACAGCACGATGGTTGGCCGGGCAAGGACCTATCGCTGGATGGAAACGGATTATATTGAAGATGATCCGTATAGTTTGGAGATCGAAGCAGTAGATTCGCTGAAAAAAGGAGATGTGGTGATACACTCTACAGACTACGCAGGAACCAATGCACCATGGGGTGAATTAATGAGCACTATCGCCAAACGCAATGGAGCGGTGGGTTGTATTTGCGACAGCATGATCCGCGATTGCAAAAAAATTATTGACATGAAGTTCCCTGTTTTCTATGGCGGTATCCGCCCGTTGGATAGTTTGGGGCGGGGACGCGTGATGGCGTATGATGTGCCCATACGTTGCGGTGAGGTAGTGGTTAATCCGGGTGAGCTCATATTCTCCGACTTTGATGGTATCGTAGTAGTTCCCCGCGAAGTTGAAGATAAAGTGCTTGAAATGGCTTATGAAAAGGTATTCCGGGAAGACCAGTCGAGAATAGATTTACTGAATGGCGATTCGCTGAGAGCGGTATACGACCGTTATGGCGTACTCTAATCAATAATCATATATGAATATCCTTTGTGTAGTTGCTCATCCCGATGATACGGAAATCCTTTGCGCAGGTACGCTTATCCGTTATTCGAAAGAAGGACACCAGGTTACCATAGCTGTATTTACAGACGGTAGTATGGGTGATGCGGTAATAGCTCCTGCCAAGCTGGGAAAGATAAGGGAAGCGGAAACCCGCGCGGCAGCGGCTGTTATTGGTGCAAAGGTAATTTGGGGCGGCGTGATGGATGAGCATGTTTTTCCGGACCGCGGGCAGCGGGTGATCATGATTGATATACTGAGGGAAGCCGATCCGGATATTATTTTTACCCACTCGCCCAATGATTACCATCCCGATCACCGGTATGTGGGTCAATTGGTTTTTGACGCGTATTTTCAAAAGGGGCTTCCGCATATTCCCGGTCAGCAAATGCCAGCCTGCCGGTTTGGACAGGCACAGCTTTACTACATGGATAATCTTGGTGGAATTGGTTTTCAGCCAACGGAATATGTAGATATTTCCGGGGTGTTCGATATAAAAAAGCAAATGCTGGAATGTCATAAAAGCCAGTTTGAAGCCATGCGCGATTTGGCCGGTACTAATTTGACCGATATGATTGAAGTGCAGGCGCGGTTCAGGGGAATGGCAGCAGGTTGCCGTTACGCGGAAGGATTTACCCGGTTAGATGCATTTCAAAGAGGACTAACAAGCCGGGTTTTACCATGACTATTACTTTTGTAAAATGGCATGACTGGGATGCTGTACAATGCACAGCAGGTCAATATGAATTAATAGCAGGTATATCGGCGGGGCCAAGGATACTTTCGGTTAGCCATGAGGGTGGTAAGAACCTGTTATACGAAGATGATACGGATTTCCGGGTGGGCGAATGGCGCATATATGGCGGGCACCGGTTTACCACAGCACCCGAAAGTGCTGACAGCTATTACCCGGATAATGATCCCTGTGATGTTACAATTAATGATTCAAAGTTGCAGATATCAGCTAAACAAAAATCAAACGGCACCAGGCTTTCTATGGTAATCAGTAACACATCCGGGGAAGAAGGATTTGAGATACAGCATATACTTGAAAATAATGGAAAAGAGGAGTGGTCAGGCGCGCTGTGGGCCATTACCTGCGTTCCCCGTTCAGCTCAGTTGCTTGCTTCCTGCGCTACTGAGAATATACATTTCTGGCCGGGAACCGATCCGGCCCAATGGCAGCGGGTAAACAACCAGATGACGGTAAAGCAGGGAGGTTTCAGGGGGAAAGCCGGCTGGCATAACGGGCATCCTTTGCTTACTGCCGTTCAGCAACAGGGAACATTGGTCATTAGCAGCCCCGGTTTATCCATTCCTGAAGCATGCGTTGACAACGGATGCAATACAGAAGTATTTGTTTGCAAAGATTTCATGGAGTTGGAAACATTAAGCGAAAGAATATGGGTTGCACCGGGTGAATCTGCTGTTCATATGCAACGCTGGCGATTGCAGGCGTTGTTATGACTAATGGAAGTAACAAATGTACGGTTGATTTTAATGGACATATTTTTTGTTAAAAGTGAGAGGAGAGAAGTGAAAGTTTTTTTCACTTTTTGTAGCCAGCTTTAACAAAAAAGGGATTATATAGCACTATGTTTTCCTATGACCTTATTGTGCCTGTGTGTTGAAGATAACAAGCACTTGGAAATATTTAAATGACTTATCAGTATTCTTATGGATAATTTTCATCTTTCGCTGGCAGATATACTGATCATTGTTGGAGAAACATTGCTGGTGGTTATTATTGGGTTAATGGCAGCCAGGAAGGTGAAACGAACTACCGAAGGGTACTTCCTTGCCTCAGGAAATATGCCGTGGTACCTCATTGGAGCCGCGTTTGTATCTACCTCTGTATCGAGCGAACAGATTGTAGGCACCATTGGTGCTACTTACAAAGGGGGGCTGGCAATTGCCAACTGGGAATGGTGGGCATTGCCTACTTATTTATTGATGATGATCTTTTTTATTCCCATGTATTTGCGGAATAAAATAATGACGGTGCCCGATTTGTTAAACCGGCGTTTTGGGCCGGCATGCGGCGCCATTTATAGTTTTGTGATACTGATCGGTTATATTTTTGTTTTTCTTCCTCCTGTGATATATGGTGGCAGCATTACGCTCAGTGAATTAACCGGGTGGAACCAGGGATATGTAATGGCAGGCATTGTGCTGGTAACTGCGAGCTATACCTTATTAGGCGGATTAAGTTCTGTAATGTGGACGGATGCCATTCAGTGTGTGATGCTGATAGGGGGAGGGGTGATATTTTACTTCGTGGCATTGGATAAAATTCCAGGCGGCTGGGATGCGATGGTTGCCGCGGCGCCCGAACGTTTTCATCTTTACCAGCCACCGTCCGATCCCGAAGCGCCATTTGCCGGGCTTATCCTGGCATCATTTGGTGTTTTTTTATTTTACCAGTCTTCTAACCAGGTGATGATCCAGCGCATTCTTTCGGCCCGCAGTACCTGGGATGGAATGATGGGCCTTATTTTTTCAGGCTTTATTAATATTATCCGGCCGTTGGTAACCTGCCTGCTGGGTTTAATTGTATATCATTGGTTAGATATTATGCAACAGGGACCTTCCTTATTGCCCGATAGCCAGGACCGTGCATTTCCCTTAGCGCTGGAACTTTTTGCTCCGTCGGGATTGAAAGGCGTTATACTGGCCGGCTTTTTTGCGGCGGTAATGTCTACCGTAAGTGCGCTCTCCAATTCAATTGCCACTATTTTTTCTTTGGATGTATACAAAAAATTCATCCGTAAAAATGCCAAAGACAGGGAACTGATCATTACCGGGCAGGTTTCGGGAGGCGCGGCATTATTAATATCTTCCCTGGTTGCCCCTTTGGTAGGCAGTGTCGGGCTGTTCAAATATTTTCAAACCGGCGTTACCTATATGGCCACTCCGTTTATATCTGTTCTGCTAATGGGTATTTTTTGGAAAAGGACCAGTTATGCCGGGGCAATTGCAGGTTTGATCGGGGGTGTTGTTATCCAGGTAGTGCTTGCTCTTGGTTTATTGGCGGCAGATATACAGCTCCATTGGTTATACGTTGGGGCTATTGCCCAGGCGCTGACCATGTTGCTGATTATGATCGTTTCACTGAATACCGCGCCACCAACAAATGAACAGGTAAGGCCTTTTTTATGGCGTATATCCTGGATCCGTACGCTGGAAGAAGGTGCAAAAAAAAGACCCTGGTGGCAAAGTATTAAACTATGGCTAACATTGTATGCCCTGGCCTGGTGCTATATTTACTGGCGATTTTGGTAAACGGGAAGCAATTTATTTCCTCAGTTCATTTTTTATAGCGAAATCACCATCCTTTGCTTGCGTGCTGCGTTCATTATGGGGTGATCAGCCGCTCCGGCACTTATGGTTTTGTTATCCTGTGGTGGCGCAGGGGTAAATGCTGATGCGTTCCTGTTGGAAGCCATGCTGTTCGTTCTTCTTTCTCTTTCTGCCTTTTTTGAGTGTAAGGCTAGCGAAGTGTTTTGCTGGAGGTTCTTCACCGTGGCCGGATGAAGCGGGGCATTATTGTCAATATGTACGATAAATTCATATACAACCTCTTCATTTTCACCGACTTTATTTTTTTCTTTTACCTGTCTGAACCATATCTCTTTCTGTTTTTCGGCCAGTTCCGCAGAAGCTTTCCTTAAACTGTCGAGCTTTACCTTTTCTTCAGCAAACGCCTTTTTTATATCCGGCATTTTTTCTGCTAATGGATGGAGCAATAAAAGTATGTTGTTACGGGTTGTACTACGATCTTTACGGGCCTCTCCGGCGGCTTTATTTTTATGGATTTCGCTATTGAGCTGCTCCCTGTTTTTAATGATGTTCTCCAGTTGAAACTGTTCTTTATGCAGTTCCTTATCTATCAACAAGCTTAATTGTTCTCCGTTCAGTAAAGGGTTGTTGCTTTTTATTCGAACATCTTCTATAAGCTTAATAAGATCATTGATTGATATTATGCGGTGCGCTTGTGCCTTCAGGATATCCTCACCTGTATTTTCCCATCCCATCGCTTTATGCTCGGTATAGGTATTAAAGAGTTCATGCTGCAGGTTAAAGCTGAAATCATAATTGCCAAAAACGTCAGCAGGTGATCCCTGGACCATAAAAGGATCCGGCGCCAGGCTTACATCATTGTTCTCATTGAATAGGGGTTGCGGTGCCGGAGGTGCGGGTGGATGCGGTATTTCCCGCGCTTCAACGGGAGCAGAGGGCACAACAGGATGGGCAATGCGCGAAGGAAGCACGGGGGTATTTGCAGTAACAGCTTGTTTGGTTGTAGCACGCGATGATGTTCCGGGTATATTTTTATCTTTCGCCGGAAGTGTTGTGGTTCGCGTTGCTTTATGCTCAGCTATAACCGGGGCGATGGTTATCAATAGCTCTGTTGCCCTGGTATCATCATCATTATAAATGGCTTCGGAGAAGCTGAATGTGTTATTCCCGGGAGAAGGAGATAGCCACGCCACCGATATCATCATCAGGCTCATTAATACAAGTGCCAGCAATCTTTGCCCGTAATTGAAATTTGTTGTGCTTACATTCATTATTCTTTTTACCCGCCCAAGCAGTTGGTGACTGTTTTTTCCCGTAGCGGCCATGGCCAGGGGTTGTATACCCACTCTCAGTTGCTCAAGCGACAGCAGCGCGGTGGCATAGCTGTGCGGATCGAAGCGATGCTGCAGTACAAAATCATCACAGCAATGTTCTCTTTCTTTTTTTAATGATTTGCCCAGCAGGTGAACAAACGGATTAAAAAAGAGCAGGGTTTCAATTACCGATGCAATAATATTGATAAGATAGTCATTGCGTTTAATATGCGCCAGCTCGTGCAACAGGATAGATTCAGCCTGTTGAACTGTGAGGTGATTAAAGGCCGCCACCGGAAGCAGGATTACCGGTTTAAAAAAATTTAAAGTGGCAGGAACGCTGATATACCGGCTGAGATAGATGTGTACTTTTTTAGCAATGCCAATTTTTTGCGCATAGTTGTTTACCAGGTTTACCCATTGCGTGTCTGGTTTCAGTAATCCCTTTGTTTGTAATTGCTTTGAATACAGGTAGGCTCTTATCAGTTTTACAGATAATAATAACAACACAATAAGATAAGCGGCTGAAATATAGGGCAGATATTGATTGGCAAAACTTGTCAGCCCGTTTTGAGAAAACAGGGCACCCGGGAAATAAGTTATGGTTGTTGCCGTATTTGCATGCGCAGTCAGTCCGGATAAATATTCGCCCAGCTTAATGGCTTTACTGTATTTATCTGCCAGGGTTATACTGAACCATCCAAATGAACCCAGCAGCAATACAGCAGCAATGAAATGCTTATGTGAAGGAGAGATTTTGCGATGCAAATTACATATTGCCTGGTAAATCAGCCACAGCAGGGCCGATTGCCAGATGCTGGCGGCTATTGTCCACCCCAGGGCAATTAAAAATGGCGATTGGTATATGGCAGTCATTGGAGCGCTTTTAAAATTACTTTTTAAGCGAGTTCAGGAGTTTCTGGATTTCTTCCAGTTCATCGCGACTGGCTTTGTGGTTACCTAAGGCCTGCATTACCAATTGGGCAGGGGAACCCGAAAAGAGATTGTTTATCATTTTGCCTACAAAATGTTTCTGTGTCTTTTCGCGGCTTACCGCCGGCTGGTAAATATGGGTTTTGGAAGCATCATTTCTGCTTACCAAACCTTTTTCATGCATGATCTGCATGAGCTTCAGGGTAGTAGTATATCCCACGTCTTTGCTCACCGACAAAATTTCATGCACTTCCCTTACTGTTGCATTCTCCTTTTCCCATAGTACCTGCAGTATCTCCAGTTCGCTTTCAGTAGGTCTTACTGTTTTTTGTTGTGCCATGTATACGATTTTTTTCGTATCGAATATACGAGTTCATTCGTAACTAAACAAACGATCCCGCACTTTTTACGAAAAATTTAGATAACGGGAGACAGCAGTAATTGCGGATGCTGTAAATAAAAAAGGCCAAAAGTGAAAGTTTTCGCTTTTGGCCTCAGGGAGATTTTGTAATTGGTTTTTACTGTTTCAACAATTTAATTACGTCAATGGTGCCGTCTTTATTTACTATTTGCAATAAATAGATACCGTTTTGAACGCGTTGTATGTTCAGGGAGAATGTGCCGCCCTGGTTTTGCGATGGTACATATTTCATAACCGTTTGCCCGTTGGTGGCTACTACGTTTACCTGTGCTATCGCTTTACCGCTCTGGATGTTCACCTGGCTGGCAGCAGGGTTGGGGTAGGCCTTTAAGACAACCATGTTCCCATTGCATTGTATGCGTATGGCCTTCACCTCTGTGCCGGAATGTTTTCCGTCAAAATCTACCTGTGTAATGCGGTAGTAGTTCACGCCGCTGGCCGTTGCCTCATCTGTGAATTTGTATGTATTTGTGGTATTGCTGTTACCAACAGCGCTCACCCGGCCGATAGCGGTAAATTCAGATCCGTTGGTGCTGCGTTCTACCACAAAATGGCTGTTGTTTTGCTCCATGCCCGTTTGCCATTCTAATAATGCCTTGCAGCCCTCTGCTTTAACGGTAAAGGAAGTAAAGGTAACAGGGAGGATAATATTATTGGTGCTGCCGATAGCAATTGCTGAAATTACCTGGCCGGCAGGGATAGTGCCTGTTAACAGAGAGCCTTTGGTTAAGCCTGTTGCACCGGTGCCGCCGAGAAGTATCCATTTAAGCCCCGGGACATATCCAATCAACCGGAGTTCACCGGGTAGTAAACCCGGGTAACCGCTTAAATCAGGAAGGGAAACGGTAATGATTTGTTCGTTGGCCATTGCCTTACCATTATAAGCATTGGGATTGGGCGTTATTGATGCGTCCTGGTAATGCCAGTCCCAAAAGCCCGCTTTCGCCACACCTGCTATTTCCGGAGGGAGGTATATCGAGGCTGGTGAGGTTGGGTTAAAAGGATCAACGGAAAAACTGAAATCCCTGGTCGGATCAGGCGTATCGCCCGGATCGCCATCAACCCATCCAACCGTAAGCGTATGATCTGTTTCTTCAAAAACGCCTTGTCTTCGAAGTTGATAAACGGCATTACCATTACCCACAGGAAAGGTGAAATCGCCGTTATGTCCGGGCGGTGGATCACCCCCCGGGTAATTAGCTTCGCTTACAAAACCATCTACATGCTGGGCATCGGTTAAACCACCGGTATAAAAAGCGCTGTTCACAAATACAATAGCGCCGTTTACCGGCTTGTCTCTTAATGTGGTGGTAATACCATTATTAAAATACAGGGCGCGTGAAATGGAAATGCCACCCGGAGGTTGTCCCTGGAATGAAGTGGGATTTTCTATTAAATAACCGCCATTGCTGTTCTCTATGTGCATGGTATTATTGGCTCCAATATTTAATCGCAAAGTATCAAAGCTTACAACACCATCCTCACCGCGAATAAAGCTTTCACCCTGGAACAAAAAATAGTCAGTATTGTTGGTTGATTGCCCGTAAGGATTGAAAACATTAAGAGGGGAAATCCAGCCCTTGTTGCTAACATTAAAGATTGGACTGTAGTGGTTATATCGTACTCCTTCACTGCGCATGATATCACCTGATAGAAAGGTTTCATTATATCCTGTTACAGGATCGCTTATTTCGGTATTCGACCATATATCTGGTGGTGGACCAATAGTCCATGGTTGCGATATTCCACTAACAGCGAGTGCCAGGGCTAAAGAGAAAAGTAAAATTGATTTCATGAGCAGAAATATTTATTAACAGGTCAGTGTAAATGATTAAAGTTGGATTAGGCTAATGGCGCTCAAAGAATAGTGGAAAAAAATTGGATACAGGAGGTTTCAAAGGAGACTTTAACAGGAGGATTTGAAATGATTTTGCCCAATAGGATTTGGTTCTTTCAAATGATGTTAAAATAATAAAGAGGCGTGAAGATACTAATCTTATTCAATCAAAAATATCCTTTACACTAAAATTTATATGAAATTACTAAGTATAAGTACGATGATATGACGGAAAGGGTTTTAAAAAAAGACACTTTTTGGTAGCTATAATATAACTTATTGATTCCCAACGATTCATTAAGATAAGTATACCCGGGTTATCAAATGGTAAATTGTGGCGTTTAATGCCAGTATAACAAAAGAGGCAGGCTTTTCAAAAAACCTGCCTCTTTTGCTCATTCAAAACGATTGTTATTTTGTAATTGACGTTGTAATGGTTGTTACCTGTTCGGTTGTCTGCTTCTTTTCTATGGCTGCCTGTCCTGTTTTGGTATTATACAACTCAGCCAAAGTAGGAGCGATGACCAGTGAAACAATAGACATCAGTTTAATCAGGATGTTCATAGACGGGCCTGAAGTATCTTTAAACGGATCGCCAACGGTATCACCGGTAACAGACGCCTTATGCGGCTCGGATTTTTTATAAAACATTTCACCATTGATCTCTACACCTTTTTCAAATGATTTTTTAGCATTATCCCAGGCGCCGCCGGCATTGTTTTGAAACATACCCATGAGCACACCGCTTACGGTTGCACCGGCTAAAAAACCGCCTAAAGCTTCCGGTCCTGCTAAAAAACCAATGATCAGCGGAGAAATAATGGCAATGGCGCCAGGCAGCATCATTTTCTTTATGGAAGCTTCCGTAGAGATGGCCACGCACTTTTCATATTCGGGCCTTCCTGTACCTTCCATAATTCCGGGTATAGTACGGAACTGGCGGCGAACTTCTTCTACCATGCTCATAGCCGCTTCACCCACAGCCCGTATGGCCAGAGAGGAAAAAATGAATGGTATCATGCCTCCCACAAAAAGCGCTGCTAATACTTTAGCATTATAAATATCAATACCTTCTATTCCTGCCACGCCCACAAAAGCCGCAAATAACGCTAATGCGGTTAAAGCCGCAGAGGCGATGGCAAATCCCTTTCCGGTAGCGGCTGTGGTGTTACCCACAGCATCCAGCACATCTGTTTTTTCACGTACCTCCTTAGGCAGTTCGCACATCTCTGCTATACCGCCTGCATTATCGGCAATGGGTCCAAAAGCATCAATAGCCAGTTGCATAGCCGTAGTGGCCATCATACCTGCCGCAGCTATGGCAACGCCGTATAAGCCGGCAAACTCATGAGATCCCCATATACCGCCCGCCAGTACTAATATCGGCAGGAAAGTAGATTCCATGCCTACCGCCAGTCCGCCAATTACGTTGGTAGCATGACCGGTAGACGACTGGCGTATAATAGACATCACGGGTCTTTTGCCCATTGCTGTATAGAATTCCGTAATAATGCTCATTAAAGCGCCTACCACAAGGCCTACACCAATGGCGCCGAGCACCCCCCATTTGGAAAATTCGTGTCCGCGCAGCGACATGGTTTCCGGTAAAATAAAATATACCAATCCAATAGATGCCAGTGCAGTGAGTATAATAGAACCCCAGTTACCCATGTTCAGGGCTTTCTGTACATTATCGGTATTGATGCCGGCTTTATCACTAACCTTCACGAACCAGGTGCCCACAATGGAAAAAATGATCCCAACCGCGGCAATCAGCATGGGTAGCAATATGGGCGCCATCCCTCCAAAATTGTCAACAGATACTGTTTCCTGCCCAAGTACCATCGTTGCCAGCACTGTTGCCACGTAGGAACCAAATAAATCAGCTCCCATACCAGCCACATCCCCCACATTATCCCCTACATTATCGGCTATAGTTGCGGGGTTACGCGGATCGTCTTCCGGGATACCTGCTTCTACTTTTCCTACTAAGTCTGCACCAACATCGGCAGCTTTGGTATATATACCACCACCTACGCGGGCAAATAAAGCAATGCTTTCCGCGCCCAGAGAGAAGCCCGTAAGCACCTCGATGGCTTTGAGCATGGCCTGGCTGTACTCCGGTGTGCCGGCGGGTATGCCGCTTGCAAAATACAGGTATAAGATAATGAATACGCTTCCCAGTCCCAATACCGCTAAACCGGCAACACCCAGCCCCATAACAGATCCGCCTGTAAATGAAACCGATAGTGCTTTGCTCAGGCTTGTTTTGGCAGCTTGCGCGGTGCGCACGTTGCTTTTAGTGGCAATGCGCATACCTATGTATCCTGCAACCGCGCTAAATACAGCGCCGGCAATAAAGGCAATGGCAATAGACCAGTGGGAGTGCGGATTTGCCTGCGCCATAATGCCCAGCAAAATAGCAACAATAGCAACAAAATAGCCTAATATCTTCCACTCGGCTTTCAGAAAAGCCATCGCGCCTTCTGCAATATAATTGCTGATTTCCTTCATCCGTTCGGAACCCGCATCCTGCTTAACAACCCAGTTAAATTTTATAAAAGTGTAAAGCAATCCAAGCAGTCCCAGAAGGGGTACGAGATAGAACAATTTGTCCATAAACGTTGAGTTCTTGTATGTTATGTTTTTGGGACGGCAAAAATAGGGGTTTCAGGCTGAAAAACGCCATTTAGCTAAAATAAACACTGGTTTTCAGATGCCTGAAGGCCCGGGGCATCTGTTCAATAATGTCTCCGGCCACGAGGGATTCTTCCGTTTGCTGCTGAGCGGCTATATCTCCCGCCAATCCGTGCAGGTATACGCCGGTTAAAATAACCTGTTCCGCATTACTGTTTTGTGCATACAGTCCTAATAATATTCCTGTAAGCACGTCGCCGCTTCCCGCCGTAGCCATACCGGGGTTACCGGTAGAATTAAAATAACCTTTTCCGCCTGGTGTGGCAATGAAGGAGTAGTTTCCTTTTAGTATAATATATACCTGTAACGCTTTAGCTTTTTCCAGCGCAAGCTGAAGCCGTTCAAAATCATTGGCGGAGGGTCCAAACAGCTTTTCAAATTCTTTGGGGTGAGGAGTGAGTATAGTATGCGCAGGTATTTTGGAATACAGCTCAGGGGTAGCCGATAACAGGTTAAGTCCATCGGCATCAATGATCAGGCGCTGAGGTTTTTTGTCTAACAGGGTTTCCAGCACATCGCTTCCTGATTTATATGGCCCCATTCCCGGCCCTACAGCATAAGCATCGTATGTGCCTTCCAGCGTTAAGGAAGTATGCTGTTTTTCATTTGTGCCGGTTACGCACATCGCTTCTGGAACAGCGGTTTGCAAAATGGTATAACCGCAGGCCGGGATATAACAGGTAAGCTTACCTGCTCCGCTGCGCATACAGGCCTTTGCGCCAAGCACAGCAGCGCCCATCATACCGTAGCTGCCGGCAATAAGCGCTGCGCTCCCGTATGTTCCTTTGTGTGAAAACCTTTTACGGGGTTGAATGTAGGAACGGATGGTTGCTGCTTCAATAATTTCAAAATCAGCAGGTGTACCGGTGTAGTATTGCTGATGCAGCCCGATATCCATTAACTGAACAGTACCGGTATAAGCAGCGTTTTCAGGTAATAGCAAAGCCAGCTTCATTACCTGGAATGTTAATGTAAATGTGGCGCGGATAACGGTATTTCCCCGTGAGCTTTTGTCCGCAAAAAGCCCGCTGGGCATATCAATTGCGATAACAGGCGCCCCGGAATGATTCATATGGGTAACCAATGCTCCGGACAAGCCTTCCAGCGGGCGGTTAAGCCCGTAACCAAACAATGCGTCTATAACTATGTCGGATGGGGAAATGACAGGAAATACGCCTTCCTTTTCGAGCAGTTCTATCCGGGTTGTAGATGCCTGCAGCTTTTCTAAGTTAGTAAGAAAATCGCCGGAGTTGATCCCTGTATTTCCCAGTATAAATACCTGAACGGTATTTTCTTTTTGAATAAGCAGCCGGGCTATGGCTAATCCGTCGCCACCATTATTGCCGGGGCCGCAAAAAACCATATAATTTTTTTTAGCCGGCATATTGGCCGCTATCCAGTCACGGCAACGCATGGCTGCTCTTTCCATCAGTTCGATGGAAGTTACCGGTTCATGTTGTATGGTATATTGATCCCATGCTTTGATTTGTGTAGCGGAGAATAGCTTCATGAACGTTACTTGGAGCAGTAAAATTAAGGTATTTAAGGAGGCGAAATGAAAGCCGGTAAGATCAGTGAATGGTTACAGGTTTCAGGGTACAGGTTTCAGGGGTTCCTGCCTTGTACCCTGCAACTTGTAACCCTCTTTACTCCTCCGTATCTTCTTCCGTGGCATAATCGCCGAAAGCAGGGAAAAGCTTTTTTGCCTGGTAGATATTACGGTTGTATTTATTGCCCAGGATGATGATAGTGGCGGAATCCTTAATGATGCGGGCAAAAACCGTGTTATTGCCATGCCACCACCCGTTATGGTAAATGATTTTTTCCTCGTTGGGGTATTCCAGCATCCTCCAGCCCAGCCCGTAGTTTTTTATACCCTTTTTCTCATAGCTGTATCCTGCATAAGCCGAATCCAGCGTAGATTGTTTGAACATATTGCCATAGCTTAGGGCCGTTTCCCATTTCAATAAATCGCGTACCGTGCTGTAAATATTTTTATCGCCATATACCGCATCTAAAAAGGTAAATGCCTCCTGTTTATTTTTATAATTGTAGGAGGGAAGCGCTTTTAACGAATCCGACATGGTGAATACATAACTGTTGGTCATGCCCAGCGGCGCGAAAAAGTTTTCGTAAATGAACTGGGGATAAGGCAGTCCGCTCACCTTTTCTATAATAAGTGCCAGCAAAGCATAATTGGTGTTGCAATAATGAAATGACCTGTTGGGGCGGGCTACCTGCAATTTACTTTTATTGGTGACGAGGAATTGCAATACATCTGCATTATATACGATTTTTTTCCTGTTCCAGCCTAATTGTTCCATTACATGAACATAATTAGGCAAACCGCTTCTGTGATTTAATAAGGTTTTTACGGTAACGCCTTCATAAGGAAAGCCGGGCAGGTAAACCGATGCTTCATCGCTAATGCTTAATTTTCCCTCCTCCCACAGTTTTAATACGGCCATTGCCGTAAAGGTTTTAGAAACAGAAGCCAGGTGCAGCGCACTGTTCGCATTCAGCGAATCTTTGGTGCTGATGTTGCTGTAGCCGGCATATCTTTCAAAAATGATCTCTCCTTTTTTGGCCACAAGAAATTCGCCGCTAAACTGGCTTCTCTCCAGTATATGCTCGTAAAACTGTTCTGAAGCGTTGTAATAACGTTTAAATTCCGCTTCCGAAATGGCAGGCTGGTGCACCACGGAGTCATTTGCCGGGGAGGCCGCAGGCTTGTTTTTTTTGATGGTAGAATAATAGCAACCAGGAGCAAAAAAGGAGATCAGTAAAGTATAGAAAATAAAATTTTTCATCTGGATATGGTCAGAAAAGAACGTTGAAAGGCAATTACTTATTATTTTCGCGCTGCAATTTTACAAATATAATCCATGAGCGACAAAAAACGGACCAGTTATCCCAAAGAAAAGATTAACATTTTATTGCTGGAAAATATTAGTGAGCAGGCAGTACAAAATTTTAAAAAAGCAGGATATACTTCAATAAAAAAAATAGCCGGGGCCTTACCCGAAAAAGAGCTCATTAAGGAAGTTAAGGATGCCCATTTACTGGGCATTCGTTCCAAATCGCAAATAACCCCTGCCGTATTGAATGCCGCGGGCAAGCTGCAGGCCATTGGCTGTTTTTGTATTGGTGTAAACCAGGTTAACCTTAGCCAGGCTACAGCTAACGGCGTATCCGTATTTAATGCCCCTTATTCCAATACCCGGTCGGTGGCCGAACTGGTTATAGGGCTTTCGGTTATGCTTATACGCCGCATTCCCGATAAAAACAAAGCTGCGCATGAGGGCATATGGCTGAAAGAATCGAAAGGAAGTTATGAGCTGCGGGGTAAAACATTGGGTATTATTGGGTATGGAAATATCGGCGCCCAGGTAAGTGTGCTGGCGGAAGCCCTGGGGATGAAGGTTATTTTTTATGATATCGTTACCCGCCTTCCTTTGGGCAATGCCCAGGCGCGGAAGAGCATGAAAGACGTTTTACAGGAAGCCGACATTGTAACCCTGCATGTACCCGAAACTGCGCAAACTAAAAATCTTATTAGTGCGGGTGTATTTAAGCATTTTAAAAAGGGAGCTATTCTTATTAACTATGCACGCGGGCAGGTGGTAGACCTGGATGCGTTGGCCCTGGCTTTGCAAAACGGGCAGCTTTCGGGTGCGGCCATTGACGTGTACCCGGTAGAGCCTGAAAAAAACGGTGATGCTTTTCATACACCGCTGCAAAAGCTGCCTAACGTTATCCTTACGCCGCATATAGGCGGGTCTACAGAAGAGGCGCAGACCAATATTGGCGAAGATGTAAGCCTGAAGCTGATCAATTTCTTGGAAACAGGCATTACCACGGGGTCGCATACCGTACCTGAACTGGCATTGCCGTTGCAGGAAGGAGCGCACAGGATCCTGCATATTCATAAAAATGTGCCCGGGGTGCTGTCGCAGATCAACACGCAGTTGTCTTCTCACCACATTAACATATTAGCCCAGTATCTTAAAACCAATGATGCAATTGGGTACGTGGTATTAGATGTAAACAAAAATCTTTCTAAAGAAGCGATGGAGCTGCTGAAGAGCATTAAAGAAACGATTAAAGTAAGGGTGTTGTATTAGGGTATAAGGTAGTGAGGTATAGGGTATAGGGTATAAGGTATAAGGTAGTGAGGTATAGGGTATAGGGTGTGAGGAATGAAGTGTAAGTGTCAGATCAGTAGAATATTACTAACAACAGACCGGACACTCCTCATATATATTACTCATAGCTGAAAGCTGACCGCCGACAGCCAGTTCTGGTGCTTTGCATTCTTTCGGATTTCGAATTTTAAGTATTCGGATTTGAATTTTATTTGGTTCTTGTTTTTTGCTATTTAGTGCTTTTCCTTCATCTCCTTTAATATGCTTTTTGCCCTGCTGGCAAATGCTGCTGTTTGGTGAGGCAGCTGTTCTTCTATAAGCAGTTTTATTTCGGGTATTATTGCGGGGTATTGCCTGGCAAGGCGACCCAGTACACCCAGGGAGAAAGCTTTTACTGCAACGGCTTCCTTAGGGTCGGCAACATACGCGAAGCAGGTTGCCATTACCTCACCGTGGAGCGGTTTGGGAATGTCAATTTCCTGCAACAGCCTCACGGTATTTCTTTTTACAGCATTGTGAATGCCGGGCTTTTTCAGGTTGTGAATGATCTTTTTTAAATGTTTTTTTATCAGGCCGGGATGGGCTGCCACGCAATAGCTTAATGGCCATGCGGCTCTTTGCGCCACGCGGTATGTATCATATAAGAAAAGTGCTGCCAGTTCATCAAAACGTTCCTGGCTGTTGCCAATATAAGCTACTATTTTGACACACTGGGACTTTGAATGTTCTTCAAGAATGGCATCTCTTATATTCATAACTGTATTTACGGTATTTAAATTTACGGAAACGTTTGTGTGAAATTTAGAGATTAGGATACAAAATAAACAGTATGGTTTGTTTTTCTTCTACCTTTAACCGATTTCAGTCAAATGTTACAACAGGTATTACAAACATACGGTTTGGACTTTTCCACGTTGGAGGTGAAGTCCTTCGGATCAGGATTGATCAATAATACATGGAAGGTTAGCCGGCATGATAATGATACTTCGTACATATTGCAGCGCATTAACCATCATGTATTTAAATCGCCGGAGGATATAGCACACAATATCCGTATCATCGGCTCTTATCTTGCAGCGCATCATCCTGATTATTTTTTTGTAAGAACCCTGCATACTACAAGCGGCGCCGATATTTATTTTATGGAGGGGGAAGGGTATTTCCGGCTGGTGCCTTTTGTAAAAAGATCGCATACGGTTGATGTGGTTCAAACGCCCCAACAGGCTTTTGAAGCCGCAAAGCAATTCGGGCGGTTTACCCATTTACTGGAAGGTTTCCCGGTAGATGAATTAAAAGTTACCATTCCGGATTTTCATAACCTGAGTCTTCGCTATCATCAATTTCTTCAATCGCTGCAAACGGGCAATGCTACACGTATTGCAAATGCTGAGAAAGAAATCAGCTGGCTGAAGGAGCATGACTATATTGTAAAAAGCTTTGACGCGATGAAACAAAACCCCGGTTTCAGGTTAAGGGTTACGCATCATGATACCAAGATCAGTAATGTTTTGTTTGATGAGCAGGATAAAGGGGTTTGTGTAATAGACCTGGATACGGTAATGCCGGGGTATTTTATCAGTGATGTGGGCGATATGATGCGCACCTGTCTTTCGCCCGTAAGTGAGGAAGAAAACGATTTTTCGAAGATTAAGATCAGGGAAGAATATTATAAAGCCATCGTTCAGGGTTACATAGAAGGAATGGAAAACGAACTCAGCGCATCTGAAAAAAACGCTTTTTTTGATGCAGCCTGTTATCTTGTTTATATGCAGGCCCTGCGTTTTATAGCAGATCACCTGAATAATGATGAATACTACGGCGCCAGGTATGAAGGACATAACTTCATTCGTGGCTGCAACCAGATTAACCTGCTAAAAAAGTTGCTGGAAAAAGAAGACCGGCTCAGGCGTATGATGTAGCGCTTCTTACCACTTATCACTTACCACTACTAATGACATCCGCAGCCATCACCACAACTATTATCGTGCGAATGCGCATGATGCACATGCCCGTGCGATAATTCTTCAGCAGTAGGCTGCCTGATATTTTTTATAGTTACGCTAAAATGTAAAGTTCTTCCTGCCAGCGGATGGTTACCATCCAAAACAATTTTATCACCGTCTATATCTGTAACTAACAGCTCCTGCCCGTCCGACGACTGTACCATCGTGCCCAATTGCACCTGTGCGGCGCCCTCGGGAAATTGTTCCCTGCTTACTTCAAACACCAGTTCAGGATCAAAATCGCCGTAAGCATCTCCCGGAGCTAATGTTATCTTTTTTTCTTCGGTTATTTGTAAACCCTCAAGGGCTTCTTCCAAGCTTTGCAAAATATTGCCGTGCCCGTGCAAATATTCTAAGGGCTCAAATTCGGTATTACTGTCAACCACAGCTCCCGTTTCATCGGTTGCATTGTATTGAATGCTTACTATTTTGTCTTTTTCAACAATCATTACCTGTATTTTTTATAAAGATAGGTTCGATGGTGAATATCATAAAATAATTCAGGATATAACAGGTGGTAATGCCAGTTTACGGGCAAGCCAGCTATCTTTAAGGCTGATGAGCCAGTTGCTTTCCAGCTCTTTTTTGGTTTGCACGGTATTGTTAAAATACAGGGTATCTGCTGTAATGAAGTTGTTTTGCATGGCATAAGCCAACTGGCTCAGGGGCAGCAATTGTGTTTTGTCTTTCACTACAAAGGCTAATGTTTGCCTGTCGAATAAAGTTACTTCAAACTGCTTTTCAATTTCTTTGATCATCCTAACCGAACTATCGGTGCTGCATCCGCTTACTTCGGTATGGGTTTCATCTGCCATCAGTATAATGAACTGTCCGAAAAAAACGGTAGCGAAACTCTTTACGCCGGCGCCATGCGCATGCCATTGTTGTGAAAAATTGTTCAACATGTCTTCCACCTGCAATACTTCAGATAGCGTAAATGGCCGGCTGCACTGGTATATCCATACTCTTGATGATGGAGCGAAATCTGCAGGAAGCAGGTGCGTGTATGCTAAATTCATACAGCAAAAATACGACATTCTGCATTGAGCCGGAAAAAAGGGACAATGACATAACTGCTAAACTTTTTGTTACTTCGTTTATCTTCTGATATGCACAGATTCAATCGTATTATATCTAAAACTTCTCTTTTTGTAGTATTATGCCTCGGAATAGAACCGGCGCATGCCCAGCATTTTCTTCCCCCTTCTGACACGTACCGGCCCGACAGGCTGAAAAAAGTTGTAATCACAGAAGTAGCTGTTAGCACCGCCGTTAGCGTTGGATTATATTATTTGTGGTATAAAAAATTTCCCCGGAGCAGGTTTCATTTGTTTAACGATAACAGGGAGTGGCTGCAAATGGATAAGGCAGGTCATGCCGTTACTGCCTATAATATAGGTGTGCTGCAATACGATATGATGCGCTGGTGCGGGGTTAAAAAAAATGACGCTATTATTATTGGCTCTGCCACTGCGCTTGGCGGATTAACTGTTATTGAAATTTTAGACGGGTTTTCCACACACTGGGGATTTTCCAAAGGCGATATGCTGGCCAACCTGGTGGGCACTGCCATATTTGCTTCGCAGCAACGCTGGTGGAATGAACAACGGGTTACCATGAAATTTTCTGCGCACTTTTCGCCTTATGCGCAATACCACAGGGGCGAATTGGGTAAGTCGTGGGCGTCCCGTATACTCAAAGATTATAACGGTCAGAGTTACTGGCTGTCTTTTAATGTAAAATCATTTCTGCCTGCTTCGTCCGCTTTTCCCAACTGGCCTTCCGTTGCATTGGGATATGGAGCGGATGGCATGATTGGCGGGCATTCCAATCCGGATACTGTTAAAGGAAACCTGGTTCCTCAGTTTGAACGTACACGCAGGTTTATGCTATCGCCCGATGCCGACCTTTTCAGGGTACGTTCCATTGCACCGGTTGATGCGGCCACCTATCTGCTGAAGCCTTTTAAATTTCCCGCTCCAACGCTCGAGATCAATTCAAAGGGAAAGTTTAGATTTTATGGATTGTATCATTAAACATCTGTTTGAAAAAACGTGAGTTTCGAATATTCGGAAATGAGAATTAGTTTATTATTGTTTATGTTTTTGAGTATTTACCGCCGAGTAGGCAAGCGGGAGTTTCACC
>CALMQS010000009.1 GCA_937871285.1 uncultured Sphingobacteriales bacterium
GCGGGCCGCCCCGGCTGGTGTCCCACCAGCCGGCGACAATTTGAAATGCACCCCGGTTCCAGGCTTCGGATTTAGTACTATCTTATTCCGTAACTTGCATGCTGATTGGAGACTGTCTCAAAAGGGCCGGTATAGAAAATATGCCTCTAAGACCCAAAGTCTTGATCTTCAGGTTTTATTTTCTTCGTGCTGTAGTGGCTTCGTGGCAAAATATTGCTTTTTAGGCAGCCCCGTTAATATTAAGCAATGAAATATTTTTTGATGCTCCTTGGAATAATTCCTGCAGGCACATTATTTTCCTGCGGAGCAAAAAGCAATGCGCTAAAAACAAACAATATGAGCAACGATACTACTATTAATCCTTCTGCTATTACTCCCGACGCCCATACCGCAGTAGCTACTTTCGCAAACGGCTGCTTCTGGTGTACGGAAGCTGTGTTTCAGCAAATAGAAGGCGTTACAAAAGTAACCAGCGGCTATAGCGGAGGGCACGTACCCAACCCTACTTACGAGCAGGTTTGTGAAAAAAATACAGGTCATGCCGAGGCGCTTCAGATCGTATACGACCCCGCCGTAATCAGCTTCGATGAATTATTAGAAGTATTCTGGAAAACACACGACCCTACCACATTAAACAGGCAGGGTAATGATGTTGGCCCGCAGTACCGCAGCGTAGTCTTTTACCATAATAATACCCAGAAAGAAAAAGCCGAAGCCTATAAAGCCGAACTGGACAAAAGCGGCGCATGGTCCAATCCTATTGTAACCGCCATTGAGCCCTTTAAAAACTTTTACCCGGCGGAAGATTATCATCAAAATTACTACAGGCTCAACGGCAAAGCGCCTTACTGCCAGTACGTGATCAGGCCAAAGCTGGAAAAATTTGAGAAAGTATTTAAGGATAAGCTGAAGAAGCAGTAGAATATGGGGCGGATGAAGGTCTCAGGGTGAGGTATAAGGTGGTGCGGTTTGAGCCCCCTGCAACCTCCACCTTGTAACCTGTAACCTGCAACCTCCACTTTACTTTTCACCTCTCACCCCTCTCGTCATTTATTACCGCATTACTTCTTTTCAGCGCCTGTTCAAAAGTATCTGTTACGTTAGCCTTACCAACAGCAAATAGCAAACGGGCAGCCCGCAGTTCATCCACTACCTGTTTACTATGCACTTCCGATAAAATTAATTTTGTACCCCGGTTTTTGGATTCTTTATGAATCTCCCGCAGCGTTCTTATGCCCGTAGCATCAATAATAGGTACGTGCCGCATGCGGATGATGAATACTTTGGGCGGCTTTTTTATAAACCTTATAGCATCTTTGAACTTATAAGCGGCGCCAAAAAATAAGGGTCCGTTTATTTCAAATACTTCTACTTCCCCTGGAATATCATAATTACTTACTGCATTGGTATCATTCGCCTCTTCTTTATCGGTTTTTTCACCGGTAAGGATATTTACGTCTGTAAACTTTATCATATTCCGCATGAACAGGAATACGGCCAGCACCATTCCTATTTCAATAGCCACGGTAAGATCAACAAATACCGTAAGAAAAAAAGTAGTGAGCAATACCGCCGCGTCTCCCCGCGGACCTTTGGCTACAGAAATGAAATTTTCCCATTCACTCATATTATATGCAACAATTACCAGTATACCCGCTAATACAGCCATTGGGATGAGCGCGGCCCATTTTCCGATAAACAAAATGATGAGCAATAACGTAAACGCATGCACGATGCCTGCTACGGGGGTACGCCCCCCGCTTTTAATATTAGTTGCCGTACGGGCTATAGCGCCTGTTGCGGGGATGCCGCCAAAAATGGAGGAGAAGATATTGGCAGTGCCCTGTGCGATCAGCTCCGTATTGGATTTGTGGTTTCCCCCGATCATTCCATCGGCTACAATGGCAGACAATAAAGATTCAATACCGCCCAGCAAAGCAATGGTAAATGCAGGCGCGATCAGCTTTTGAATAGTAGCAAAATCAATATCGGGTATTACAGGAGAAGGAAACGAAGACGAAATACTACCGAAACGGCTGCCAATCGTTTCTACAGGAAGATGCAGCAGTTGCACCACAGCAGTTGCAACCAGAAGCGCAATTAATGATCCGGGTATTTTACGGGTGAGCCTGGGCCACCATGCGATAACAGCAACTGTGCCTGCCGCAATTAAAAGCGCATATATATTCACCGAGCGAAAATGGCCGATATAACTCTTCCATTTATCTGTAAAATCAGCAGGAACTTCGCCCATCTGCAATCCAAAAAAGTCTTTTACCTGCGAAGAAAAAATAATTAGCGCAATGCCGCTGGTAAATCCAACAATTAACGGGTAAGGTATAAATTTAATAATAGTTCCCATACGGGCAATACCCATAATAATGAGAATTATGCCCGCAATGAAAGTGGCGATAATTAAACCATTAATGCCAAACTGCTGAACAATGCCATATACAATTACAATGAAAGCACCGGTAGGTCCGCCGATCTGCACCCTGCTGCCGCCCAGGGCAGAAATAATAAACCCTGCTATAACCGCTGTATACAACCCTTTTTCAGGCGATACACCCGAAGCTATGGCAAATGCAATAGCCAGCGGCAGCGCCACAACACCCACTATTAAACCCGCCATGGTATCCTTAATAAACTGCTGCCTGCTGTAGCCCTTTAAGGTATCCAGCAATTTAGGTCTAAACATACATACCGCTCCTGTTATTATTTTAACCCTGGTTTCAAATTTCAGCTTATACCTTAATCCAGAATTTTAACAGATTATCCATATCAGACCCCACTACATGATAATCGGGGGGCACTTCATCTTCGAGACTGTAATACGTGGCCAATCGTGTTCCGGCAGGCATTTGTTCTAACTGCTTAAATAAATACCGGTTATAATAATTATACAGCTCACCGGAATAAGCGATACGCTCATCTATTTTATCTGTTCCCGCCAGGTTTTCATAAAAAGCATTATAAAAATAAACATGATCGTAATCACGCAGATCCAACTGGGTAAAATTTCCGTGTATGAAAGAAACATTCTGTAAGCCAAGTGTATTTCCAGCAGCCTGCGCATATGTTACCAGATCTTTACGCTGTTCTATGCCATAATAATACGACTTCGGAGAATAGTAAGCCGCACCCAAACAAAATTTACCTACACCACTGCCAATATCAAGTATGCGCACACCGTTTTCGGCTGCTAAAAAAAAGGAAGCCTTGCGGGCCACGCTTAACGGAGTCCAGTGCCTGGCGGCTAATAAACGGATAGACTCCGGGTATAGCTGGTTAAACTGCTTATCGGAATTAAAATAACTGCTTATACCTGACGTTTTTTCGCTCACATCCATCATTATACAAATATTTTTTTATACAAACATCATTGTTACCATTTCGTACCGCCGGAAGAAGAATATTAGCTGGTTTTATGCAGCATCACTGGCATTGCTGCAGACTTTCACCTCATTTTGGCCACCGCATTGCAAAATTAAGGATCAATTAGTTCCCATGCGGTAAACCTTATCACAGCGAAAAGTGATTTATATCAATTTTTTTAAAGGTATTTTTGTCATTTACTATGAGCATACAGGGCATTTTTCCGATAGACAAGTGGAGCTTTAAAAGTGAATCCATTTTGACCGATCTGCCTGCAGCCGATTTTGAGCTGCTTATGGCGCATAAAAGTGAGCATGTTTTAAAGAAAGGAGAAATCTTGTTTCGTGAAGGCGCCTACCCTGCAGGCATATATTACATTATTGAGGGGAAGGTTAAGAAGTATAAAACGGATAAAACAGGAAGGGAACAGATCATTTACGTGGCTAATACAGGGGAACTGCTTGGCTATCATGCCATATTATCGCAGTATCATTACCCCGATTCAGCAGCCACATTAGAAGAAAGTACGATTGCCTTTATACCAAAAGAAGATTTCCTGCTTACCTTACAACAGTCTTCCATTCTGAATAACAGGCTCCTAAAAACCCTTAGTCATGAATTTTCCGTATTAGCCAACAGCATCACTTTGTTTGCCCAAAATTCCGTTAGGGAAAGACTGGCTTTACAATTGATTGTGCTGCGGGAAAAATACAAAGTGAATTTTGAACCGGGCATGGCTGTTGAGATTAATATGTCGCGCGATGATTTGGCCAGCCTTGCAGGTACAGCAAGAGAAAACGTTGTACGCGTACTGGGTGAATTTAAAGAAGCCGGAATAGTAGAAACAAAAGGCAGAAAAATTTTCATTACTGATATTAATAAGCTGATTGAGCTGGCGAATACCAGGTGATATCCAAACAACTGTTTATAGCGGCGCCATGTTACTTTCTTATTACCAGTTCAAAAGCCGAATCTATCTTACCTGCGTAACCAGCGTGGTGTCTCCTTCAAGCAGAGGTAAAGTATAGCCCCCCGTGTCTAATACCGCTTTAGGAAATGCCTGTTTGAGTGACGGCCAATCGGCAGCAGTAACATCCGTTTTATACAGATAGATGGTTTGCAGTTCCGGCAGTTGCTTCAATAGCAGTAATCCACCGGCAGTAACCTTTGTTTCCACAACATTCAGGTATTGTAATTTAGATAAAGACTGTAATGCAGACAGCCCCTTATCTGTTATTTGCGTATTATCTAAACTTAGTTTAATTAAAACGGGCAGCTTACCAATGGCAGCCATTGCGCTGTCGCTAACAGCAGTGTTGCCCAGCTTTAACCAAACCAGCTGCGGAGCAAGCGGCTGCAATAACTTCACCTCATTGTCGCCGATGTTTTTTGAAGCCAGGAAATTTACGGAAAGATAGTTGCTTTCCGCTGCCACCGGCACAACAGTAGCGCCCGCTTCCTTTAATTTATTAACGGCCTGTTCGGGCGCTTTTGCCACAGGCGCTTCGGGCACTTCGGGCTTTGCCGGGAGCTGCAGATGATCGCTTTGCAAAGCAATGAGCAACGGCTTTATTTTTTCCTCCTGGGGCAGCGCTTTTACCGGCTGATCAAAGCTCGCACCGGTATTGATCCACCAGTGAATCAAAGCAATCTCCGCTTCCGATGGCTGCGATTTTCCTTTGGGGGGCATGTGTTTCTTTTCCAGCAAATCAAGCGTAAGTCTTTTATACAGTTCACTTTCTGCGCTTTTACCCGCTATCATTACTTTGCCGTCTTTCCCGCCCTTTGTAATGGCTACTTCACTGTCTAACCGTAATTTACCTTTTTGCTTCGATGGTCCATGACAGCTATAGCATTTGTTTTGTAATACAGGTTGTATAATATCATGGTATGCTATTGCTTCCTGCACATTGGGAATTATTTTCTTTACTTCCTTTATATTGTCCGGCTCTCCTATATCCTGCGTCAGGTATCCCTCACCGTGTGTAAGCGTACCGCCCAGGTGGCCGGTAAAAGTGATCAGCATAAATAAAATCACCGAAAGAACATAAGGAAGCACCCGGTGGAACCGGAAAGAAAGCTTTTCGGTATATATTATATAATACAGAATGGCAATCACGGCAACTCCTATGCCCATCCACCTGTGCCGGTCCAAAACAGTGGCATCATATTCTCCTCCCCCGGCCAATAACCAGCCGCTAATGCAGGATAACACGGCACTGGCGGCGCCCAGTAATAAAGCAACACTTACGGCAGGACGGATAGCACTAAACTGCTGTTTCCTGCCAAGCCAGTGCAGTATAATGCCCAGGAGTAAAATGCCAATAGGCAAATGCACGAGTAAGGGATGAAAACGACCGAAGAAACCTGAAACGCTGAGTAGAGCCATAAAAGTGGTAAGTAATAAGTGGTAAGTAGTAAGTGATAGGTTTAGTTTTATGCTACAATCTCGCTTATCACCCTGCCGCTTACATCGGTTAACCGGAATGGCCTCCCCTGAAACTGGTAAACAAATTTTTCGTGATCAAAGCCTAACTGGTTCAATATAGTAGCCTGAATATCAAAGGGCTCTACTTTACCACTCACCGCACTATACCCTATATCATCTGTTTCTCCATAGCTCGCACCCCTTTTAATACCACCTCCTGCCATCCACATTGTAAATGCTTCGGCATGGTGATCTCTTCCCTTGAACGGCATATCCTTACCATCCCTGTTTTCCTGCATGGGTGTACGGCCAAATTCTCCTCCCCACACCACCAGGGTTTCTTCCAGCAAACCTCTTTGTTTCAGATCAAGCAGCAAAGCTGTTATTGGCCGGTCTATAGAACGGCATTTGTTGATCAGTCCAATTTCCAGGCAATCGGCGGGGCTTGTGCCATGCGAATCCCAGCCCCAGTCGAACAATTGCACATAGCGTACTCCCTTTTCCACTAATTTCCTTGCCAGCAGCACGTTGTTGGCAAAGCTGGTACGACCCGGTTTGGTGCCATACATTTCATGTATATATTCTGGCTCATCACTGATATCCATTGCCTCGGGTACCGACATCTGCATTTTATAAGCCATTTCATATTGAGCTATCCGCGATAATATTTCCGGATCTTTAAACTCTTCGTACGATTGCTGGTTCACCTTATTGATGGCATCAATAGACGCTTTGCGGATATCTTTATCCATTCCTTCAGGGTTGTTGATAAAGAGTACGGGGTCGCCTTCCGACCGGCATTGCACGCCCTGGTAAACAGAAGGAAGGAAGCCACTGCCCCAAACACTTTTTCCCGCATCGGGATTCTTACCGCCGGAAGTAAGTACAACAAATCCCGGGAGATTACTGTTCTCCGTTCCTAAGCCATAGCTCACCCATGAACCCATGCTTGGCCGTCCCAAACGTGCGCCACCGGTATGCATGAGCAGTTGCGCAGGCGCATGATTAAACTGGTCTGTTTTAACCGCTTTTAAAAAACTGATTTCATCGGCTACGGTAGCTAAATGGGGTAAATGATCCGATATCCACGCCCCGCTTTGTCCGCGTTGCTCAAAATGCGCCTGTGGCCCCAGCATCTTAGGCACGCCTCTTATAAACGCAAAACGCTTTCCTTCCAGCAGGGATTGCGGGCACTCCTTTCCATCTAATTTCATGAGGTCGGGCTTGTAATCAAACATTTCCAATTGCGATGGGGCGCCTGCCATATGCAGGTAGATCACCGATTTTGCCTTTCCGGGAAACATAGGAGGATGCGCCGCTAATGGATTATTGCTGTCAAAACTATTCAGCGCCGCACCTTTTGAGCTCCAGAAGTCGCAGCCGCTTAGTAAAGACCCAAAGGCCATGGCACCCAAACCGGTAACACTATCCTTTAAAAAATGCCTGCGTGTTACAAAACGCAGGGTTTCATGATTGGCCTCATTGATAAGCCGCTGGTTATGCAATTCTTTCTGGGTCATATGTTATATTTTGCAGCCTGGAATTACGAATAACTCAATCCAGGCATTTTTCTTTTTTCAGTGATACACCGCTTCTCCTTATGGGCTTTGCCGGAACTATTCATATGGCAGATCGGCGTATAATTGATTTACAAAAGTCTTCTGTCCTTCTTTAAATATATTAGTACAATTAAAGTTAATCAGTATTCCTTTAGGCCGATTCATCAGCTTCATATAGGTCAGCAATTTTGCATCATGTATTGCTATTAAATATTCAACGGCTTTAAGCTCTACTAATATCAGATCTTCCACCAAAACATCTAATCTTAATTGTGTTTCAAGTCGCAACCCCTTATAAAACAGAGGAATCCACATTTGTGTTTTATGATTAAGTCCCTGCAGCGATAATTCTCTGATAAAACATTGTTCATATACACTTTCTAATAAACCAGGACCTAATTGCTTATGTACTTCAATGGCGCATCCTATAATCTTATAGGTGAGTTCATCAATATACTGTTGGGTGTTTTTCATTATGGTGCTTTTTAGGTTACTATTTTTTTCTAACACATAGGATCATAGGTACATAGGTGCACATAGGTTTTAATCTTCTTCCGTTTTTAGCTGTACCGTTTCCTCTTCCTATTGTGTTCCTGTGTGGCCTGCTGTGCCTATGTGGTTAGTATACTTTCTTAACACATAGGATCATAGGTATATAGGTGCATATAGGTTTTAATCTTCTTCTGCTGCTGCTTTAGCTGTATCGTTTCCTCTTCCTATTGTGTTCCTGTGTGGCCTGCTGCGCCTATGTGTTTAATATATTTTCCACCACATAGGATCATAGGTACATAGGTGCACATAGGTTTTAATCTTCTTCTGCTGCTGCTTTAGCTGTACCCTTTCCTCTTCCTATTGTGTTCCTGTGTGGCCTACTGTGCCTATGTGTTTAATATATTTTCCACCA
>CALMQS010000010.1 GCA_937871285.1 uncultured Sphingobacteriales bacterium
ATATAATCCGACTCTGCCATTGGGGATTACCTACCTGCCGGTAGGCAGGCTTCAACCCTTAAAAATTATTACGCATCATTCAGATAGGTTCAGGGTCCCGTGATGACGTTTATGAGCTTATTACTCTTCTCCAAAAACCTGGTGCGTGGAAACTGCTATCCTGTTCCATGCATTAATGACAATGATCTGCATTATAATTTGCGCCAGCACGTTTTTTCCATAAAATCCCAGAACCTTGTTATAGGTTTCATCGCTTACCCCATCTTTTGCAATGAGGGTAACCTCCTCCGTTAGTTGCAGTACCGCTCTTTCTTCTTCTGTAAACAATGGCGATTCCTTCCATGCCGGTAAGGCAAAGATCCTGCGCTGGGTTTCGCCGATCTTCAGCGCTTCCTGTGTATGCATATCAATGCAATACGCGCAGCCGTTGATTTGGGATGCTCTTATTTTTATCAGCTCCCGGAGCAGGTGCGGTATAGCTGAATTTCTTACATACTGTTCCATGCCCAGCATAGCCTTGTAGGCATGGGGCTCTGTTTTTGTAATGTTTATTCTTTTCACGGTTTATCGCTTATTTTATACGTTATAATATCTCAGTGATTGGTGAAGATGCCAATCGGGGCACCTTGTTCGGCTGTACTGTAAAGTTCAGCCATACTACTGTAGTTTGTCATCATTTATCCAGAAGCATTTTCACGGACGATTAAACTGTTTATATAAGCGGTGGTAACCGGGTTTCCCTTCACCTCATCCATTCCTTCATACTGCAATAATTTTTCCGCAGTATTTTTCATAGCATGGATGGCGGTTTTTAAAAACCCCGGGCCAAGGCTCAGCCGTGCTACACCTGTTTGCTGCAGTGTTTCAGCATCGGGAATACCCGGAAGCAATAAAATATTTACCGGCAGCGCAACGGATTTTATAACGGCTTCTATATCTTCTTTTGTTTTTAAAAAGATAGGGTAGAAGCCATCAGCGCCTGCATCTTTATAGGCCTTTCCCCTGCGGATGGTTTCTGCCAGCTTTTCTCCGGCAGATAAATGATTAGCGTTGAGGTATATATCCGTTCTGGCATTAATGAAAAGCGGCATACCCATTGCCGATGCGGTTTGTTTAATGCGGCTTATCCTTTCGCACTGGGCTTCTGCAGTAAGCAGGCGATGGTCATCGTGGCGGGTATCTTCAATATTAATCCCCGCGATGCCCGTATCTGCCAGCTTTTTAATGTTCTCAGTAAGCGTATTGTTGTCTTTCGCATAACCGCTTTCAATATCCGCCGTAACGGGAACGGCTACCGCATTTACTATTTTTTGTAAGATACGAAGTAGGTCATTAAAAGGAATTTTTTCGCCATCGGGATAACCATGGCTAAAAGCGATAGAAGCGCTTGCAGTGGCGATAGCGGGGTATCCGGTACTTTCTAACAGTGCTGCGCCTAAAGGATCCCATATATTTGGAAGCACCAGTAGCTTGCCGTTATGATGCAGTTGCTTTAATGCGCTTCCTTTGCTCGGTTGAATATTTGATGCAGGCATTTTTAGTATTTTAAGGTGTATAATGATAAGGATAGCAGGAATTGTACAAAACGTGTTGCTATTATCAGGTTGGCTTGGGCCGGCCCATGGCTATCCTTACACGCTTCTGTAATTCGGGAACAGCTTCTTCCATGAACCAAGAATTTATAGTAACCCAGTTTTGATTGCGGGGAGAAGGGTGGGGCAGGGGAAAATACCGGGGAAGATATTCCTTATAGCACCTTACCGTTTCCGTAAGACTGGCTTTGCTATTCTTTTTCAGATAATAGCGTTGTGCATATTGTCCTATCAGTAATATAAGCGGGCTCCCCTTTATATTTTTAAAGATGCGCGGATGCCAGATCGGCGCACATTCCGGCCTTGGGGGCAGATCGCCGGAAATAGCTTTTCCGGGGTAGCAAAACCCCATAGGCATGATGGAAAAAACTTCGGGATCATAAAAAGCAGCTTCGTCTACACCCATCCATATCCTTAATTTTTTACCGCTTGCATCATTCCAGGGAATGCCTGTTTCATGAACACGCCTGCCGGGCGCCTGGCCAATGATAACTATTTTTGACCTGCTGCTCAGTTGAACAACGGGGCGGGGACCTAAGGGTAAATGATCTTTACAAACTGTACATCGTTGTATGCTTTCTAAAAGCGTATCCATTAAAAATGCATGTGAGAAAATTCTGTGCAAAGTTAATCCATAAGAGGTCAGCATGTTTTCTAAATAGGAAATAAATGGAAACGGGGTGGGGAGGGAGGTATCAGTGGTATGAGGTATGAGGTATAGGGTATAAGGTATAAGGTATAAGGTATAAGGTGTGGGTATCAGGTACTAACGACAGGCTGAGTACTTGAATGGTGGGATGTTAGGGGAGAGACCTGATTTCAAATTTGATACCTGCCCGTCCGGTAGGCGGGTTTGAGATTGCGTTCCGCTTGGGATTTCGGATTTTTCTTTTTCGAATTTTATGCTTGAATTTTATTTGTGATTTGTTATTTGGTTCTTGGTGCTTTGCAGCTATCAGCAGTCATCAGCTAATGATGAGCATAGTACTGCTTTCATCTTTGACTTCTCACATCTCACCTTTCACATAGCTCAATCTTCCGTTTACAATTGTTGCAGGGGCGGTGTACGGATGCTCTTCGGCTTTTTCAATACCCATGATATGCCATACCTTCCATCCTGCTGCTTTAAGATAGTCGGAAACCATGCTCCGGTGGCAGCGCCACCATACGGCTTCCGAGCACATATATGCTGTGCGGTGCTGCAGGGCCGTTTTTTCAAGCGTCACAATCCCGTCTTTAAATGCATCTGTTTCCATATAATCGGCGTAGCCACGAAAGGCAGGGTGTCTCCATGCTGTATTGTGAGAGTGGGGATTTACTTTTCTTCTTCCACCCAGTTCTTTTAAATGGATATATTGAATATGGTTTTGCGGTAAAGTAATTTGCAACATTTCTTTATTGAATTGGGGAAACCTGCGCGATCCGGGAAAGCTCCTTATATCCGCTACCAGCTCAATGTTGAAAGAATGTAGCATTGCTGTAAACGCCTCAAAAGGATGAGTGGAATGTCCTATGGTCCAGATGGTTTTGCTTTCTTTTATCATGCGGTTTGGTCAAACAATCAGCGTAAACTATAAGATTGCCTTCTTTCCGGTCAGGTTATTGGTAATGGAATTTTGCGTTTCGCGATGATAAATATAAGTAGGAAGCTCCGTTTTTATTACGGTTGCGCCGCACTGAATGACCCTGTCCAGGAAATCGGCATCATGTCCTAAACACATATCGGAGAATCCTTTCATCAAAAATGCGAGGTTCCTTTCAATGAAGAAAGTGCCGCCAATGGCACAGTTGTGCAGGTGAACCATTTTTT
Source organism: uncultured Sphingobacteriales bacterium (assembly GCA_937871285.1). Classification (GTDB taxonomy): domain Bacteria; phylum Bacteroidota; class Bacteroidia; order Chitinophagales; family Chitinophagaceae; genus Agriterribacter. Next base: position 3,403 of record CALMQS010000010.1, read on the forward strand.
CATAATCATACCTGTCGGGCACATAAGGACTTCCAATTACTTTTACACCGCCATGTAAAAAGTCAACATCAGGATTTTCCATTATAATAGCTTTCCTTGTTGCAAGGTGATCCGGGCTAAACTCATCATCCGAATCTAAAAAAGTAATATACTTTCCGGTTGATAATAGAATCCCTGAGTTCTTCGACGCCACACAACCTTTGCTTAGCTGCCTGATGTAAGTTATTTTATTGTTCAGCTCCAGGTAAGGTGTAATTTGGGCATGAGTGCCATCCGTGCTGCCGTCATCTACAATAATGGCCTCCCAGTCTTTTTCTGTTTGAATGATCAAAGAACCCAAAGCCCGCTTTAAAAGATAGACCCTGTTGTATGAAGTGATGATCACAGAAAAAAACGGCAAATGAAATAATGCGCCCGTATTTTCAGCATGTTCCATTCTTTTGGTGTGAAAAGCGTTGAAGCCTTTATCTGGGTAAAGATACATGCAATTTGCAACGGTAACCCGCAGCGGAAGAATATTTACCAATATCGCAAATGCAGGAGATTACGGACCTGCGTTACGGCGCCGCTTGCTCCTGCTTATTGATCAGATGTACAATTACAGGTGCTTTGCCCCAATGCGGCGGCACTTCATTTGTTGTAAGCAACGGCATGGAAGAACTAATGCCTCCCAGGTATTTTACTGTATTTTGATATACCAGTTTTTTTATTTTATGAAATCGTATAGCATACGAACACATCAGGCAGGGCTCGTGCGTGGTGTACATAGTGCAATCAGACAGATCATTTGTGTTCAGCCTTGCTATAGCAAACCTGATGGCTTCTATTTCGGCGTGGCAGGTAATATCATTTCTACTTTTACCCGCTTCCATTGCCTCACTTATCAGTTTATCATCTCTTACAATAACAGCTCCAACCGGTGCTTCGCCTTTTACCGCAGCGACATGGGCTAATGCCTCGCAGCGCTGCATAAAATAAGTGTCGCTCTTCATATGATTAAAGTAAGCAGGCTTTGTTTTAAAATTCCTCGGTTACGATCCTGCTTTTATCAACGCCCAGTTCTTGCAGGTCATTGCCAATACCTTCCACCATGGCATCGGGTCCGCAGATATAAAAATATTGCGACAGGTCTTTTATTTTTTCCCGGAGATAGCTGATATCTATTTTCCTGTTATCGTATGGGGCTGTTTTCTCCTGCGTAAGGGTATTGATGAAATTATCGCCAAGCATTTTTTCAAACTCGTCTTTAAGAATAATATCTTTTGCTGTTCTGTTGGAAAAGATCAGCTGGTTGTTGCCCATTGCGCCATCTTTATACAGTTGTCTTAATATAGCGATAAAAGGTGTAACGCCTGCTCCGCCGGCAATAAAGGTGCCTTCTCCTTTATAATGAATGGCGCCCCATATATCGTGAAGGATCAGCTCATCGCCTGCTTTTAATGTTCCTAATGTATGCGTAACGCCATTGTGATCATCATATATCTTGATCGTAAATTCCAGGTGATCCCAGTTGTTCAGGCCGGTAAAGGTGAAGGGTCTTCTTTCCGCTTTCCAGTCGGGATGATTGATAACGATATCAGTTGCCTGTCCCGGCTGAAATATATAATGATCGGGCTTGCTCAGCTTAAACCGTTTTACATTATGCGTAACAAACTCACATTCCAGTATGGTTACAATATGCGCTTCGTTCGGATAATCTGCCATATGATATTTTTTAAGATAGTATTGGTTTTATTGTTCTTCGAATATTTTGGTAGGGATAATAAATAAAGGCACTGTGCTGTGCCGCAGTACTTTTTCCGCTACGCTTCCTATCATTATTTTATTAAGTCCCCGCCTGCTGTGTGTTCCCAGAACAATTACATCCGCATGGATGGCAGTTGCTGTTTCCAGTATACACTCGGCTGTATCGCCTTCCTCTACAGCGGTTTGTATGGCAGCATCGCCTAAGTGCTCCTTCAGCTGATCAAGATAATCCTGCGCGGCTTTTTTTATTTCCTCCACCGGTGTTGTTTCAAGAATATCCAAATCGCTGAAAGTGTCGAATCCCAGCACCGGCGAATAGCTGCGGGAGGCGTAATAGATGGCATCTGTTGTTACGTGCAGCAGGGTGGTGGCAGCCTGCATGGATTTGGCCAGGGCATAGCCTGTTTCTGCAATCTTTGGTGCGGTAGCACTGTAGTCGAGCGCGATTAATACTTGTTTCATGATCCTGTATTTTTAAATTTATCAGTTACTGATGCTTTAAAAGTGCTTTTGCTTTTGCCGTTATATTGTCTGCGGAAAAGCCATATGCTTTCATTATTTCGTCTCCGGGTGCCGATTCGCCGAATTGTGTAACGGCAATCACATCGCCATCATCGGTTGTATACTTGCTCCAGCCTACCGGCGATCCGGCTTCTACGGCCAGCCGCTTACGGATATGCGCAGGAAGCACTTTTTCTTTGTATGCCCCGGTTTGTTTATCAAATAGTTCCCAGGAGGGAAAGCTCACCACCCGTGCGCGAATAGATTCCTGCAGCAATTGTTGCTGCGCTTCTATCAGGAGCTGTACTTCGCTTCCCGTTCCCATTAAAATGAGCTGCGGTTCGCCCTCACAATCAGATAAAATGTAGGCACCTTTTTCGAGCGCGGTGGCTTTGGTATATTTTTCCTGGTCAATTACCGGCACTTCCTGGCGGGTAAGTATAATGGCAACAGGGCCGCCCGAATGTTCGAGCGCTACGCGCCAGGCCTGTACGGTTTCGTTGGCATCGGCGGGGCGGATGACCAGCATATTGGGAACGGATCTTAAACCAATGAGCTGTTCCACCGGCTGGTGTGTGGTGCCGTCTTCCCCCAGCCCGATGCTGTCATGCGTGTAAATAAATATAGGCCTTATTTTCATGATAGCCGCGAGGCGCACAGGCGGCCGCATATAATCGTAAAAGATGAGAAAAGTGGCGCCATAGGGAATGATGCCTTTGGTAAGCGCCATGCCGTTTAAGATGGCTCCCATTGCATGCTCCCTGATGCCAAAGTGAAAATTCCTGCCGCTGTGATTTTCACCGCTGAAAGATGGGAACGCGTTTAAATGGGTGTCGGTAGAGGGCGCCAGATCCGCAGAGCCTCCGATCAGCAGGGGGAGCTTGTCTGCAATAGCGTTCAGCATCTTACCTGATGCCTTCCTGGTAGCCATACCTTTTTCACCGGGCTTAAAAACGGGCAGGTCATTGTTCCATCCTCCGGGCAATTTACCGCCGCTCAATAATTCGTATTCGGCTGCTTCAGCGGGATATTTTTGCTTATACTCCCGGTATAAGGTGTTCCAGTCATTTTCTTTCTGCATGCCGGCTTTTCCTTTTTCCCTGTAAAACCGCAGTACATCATCCGCTACCATAAAACTTTTATCGGGGTCAAACCCGAAATTTTCTTTTACCAGTCTTACTTCATCTTTCCCCAGAGGGCTGCCATGAGCTGATGCGGTGTTCACTTTATTTGGACTGCCAAAACCAATGTGCGTACGTATGCTGATGAGCGAAGGGCGCTGCTTTTCTTTTTGGGCATTTTCTATGGCAGTGGTAATAGCCGCTATATCGTTGCCGTCTGCTACAGCCTGTACGTGCCATCCATAGGATTTGAAGCGTTCGGCTACGTCTTCGTTAAATGCCAGTGACGTTTCTCCTTCTATCGTAATATGATTATCATCGTATAAATAAATAAGCTGTCCTAAGCGCAGGTGCCCGGCCAGTGATGCCGCTTCTGAAGCCACGCCTTCCATAATATCGCCATCGCTGCAAATAGCATAAATATGATAATCAAACAGGTTGAGATCCGGCTTGTTATATCGCGCGGCAAGGTATTGTTGCGCAATGGCCATACCTACTCCGTTGGCAAAGCCCTGTCCGAGCGGGCCGGTAGTAACCTCAATGCCGGGACATAAACCATATTCGGGATGCCCCGCGGTTTTACTGTGCAGCTGCCTGAAGTTTTTGATATCGTCCATAGTGAGGTCGTAACCCGTTAAATGCAAAAAGCTGTATTGTAACATGCATGCATGACCGCACGACAATACAAACCGGTCGCGGTTGACCCATTCCGGGTTTTGAGGATTGTAATGCATAGTCTTCGCCCAAAGCACATGTCCGGCGGGTGCAAGCGCCATGGGTGTACCCGGATGCCCGGAATTGGCTTTTTGTACGGCATCGGCAGCTAATACGCGAACGGTATTAATAGCAGCCTGTTCTATGGGGTCCATTTTATTGCAGGTTTAATATTATCTTAAAAATGGAGTTCAGTAAAGGGGAGTTGTTTTCCTGAAAGTTAATACTTATTATGCATAGTAATTAAATCATGCCCGGGCAG
>CALMQS010000011.1 GCA_937871285.1 uncultured Sphingobacteriales bacterium
GCCGAAAATCTTTACGACTCTCTTCTCCATCTTTGAAAGAACTTGCATGGCACAACCATAGACACGTAGTACACAAAGAAAAACACATAGTGTGTTGTCTAATGCCTATGTGAAATCTATCTGCCTTTGTTTCTATGTGGTTCAATAACATCCAAAACTCACGTTAAAATATGCAAAAGGGCCTGCTCAAAATGGAAGCAGGCCCTTTTTACATTGCCGCAATCCGGGCACGTAACACAAAACGGGGCAAATTGTTACATAACGTAAAAGTATATACGAAAACTATATAAAGAGGTTCGGGAGTAAGGGATATTGCTTTTGATCTTCCTGAATTAACACCCCTCATTTTCCGGCGCTGAAAAATTCCGTTATTTTTGTTTTGGAGGAAAACAATATGGTTAGTGTAATTATACCCGCATTGAACGAAGGAGCTACGATCAGGAAAGTGATTCAGCGCATCAAACAAACCAGTGTGCCGCTGGAAATTATTGTGGTGGATGATAATTCCACTGACAATACCGTGAGCGAAGCATTAAAAGAAGCCGACAGGGTTATTACCAGTTCAAAGAAAGGAAAAGGGATATCCATGCATGAAGGGATGGTGGCTGCCCGCTATGATACCATTGTTTACCTCGATGCAGATATTCTTACTTATCCCAAAAATATTATAGCCCTTCTGTCTGACCCGATCATAAACGGGGAAGCTGATTTTGTAAAATCATTTTTCGACAGGCAGGCAGGCAGGGTTACCCAGCTTGTTGCAAAACCGCTTTTAAGCATTTTCTTTCCTGAGCTCGAAAAATTTACCCAGCCGCTGAGTGGTATGATCGCCGCCCGGAAAGATTTTTTGCAGGAGATTGAATTCGAAAACGACTATGGAGTAGATATCGCTTTACTTATAGATGCTTTTGCAAAAAAAATGCGCATAAAGGAAGTAAATATCGGGTTCATCAGAAACGATATGCAAACGCTTGAAGCATTGGGGAAAATGTCGCGGCAAATTTCGAGAACCATATTACAGAAAGCTACTTTATTTTCCGGCAGCAATTTAGAAACCCTGTCTGATATCCAAACCATCAGCGATGAGATGGATTTCGCTATCAGGGAATCTATCCTGAAGCTAAAAAAAATAATAATAATTGATATCAATATTATTCTCACCGTTGACTTTAATCATACAGCCGCTGCGCTCTATAACATGGAGCATCGTTTAATGCAGCTCAATAATACCTACACAGATAAGGAATCAAAATTAAGAAAAACGGCATCGCTTTTTAAAGGCAGATCCCTGCCTGAGTTACAGGCAATCGCAGATACCATTTCTTTTGTACCCTATTCGCGGGAAGCCATATTGCAAATGAAGCAAAATGGTTATATATGCATACTGGTTTCCGATGGATTTGATATTGTGGCCAACCATATTAAAAACAAGCTTGGCTTTGATTATTGTTTTGCCAACAGCCTCAAAATGGAAAAAAGCATTGCCACAGGAGAACTGGAATTCCCCGATTATTTTAATGACCCCGATGAGCCCGGCACAAAGTATGATAAAAGCGCTATACTAAAGCACCTTACAGTTAAATTCAATATCCCTCAAAAAAATATCGTTTTTGTTGGCAATACAACAGAGGATATACCCATGCTGCAGGCATGCGGCATGGGTATAGTTACAACCCATGCACCGGTATCTGTTAAACTATGGGCGGACAAAATATTGCCTGCCGGTTCATTAAAACCACTTCCGGGTTTACTTACCGGTAATGAAAAAGGCAGTTCATTGAAAAACAATTCTGTAAAATACCTGGCAGGCATAGGCATAATCGCTGCTACAGCATTTGCCGGCTATTATTTGTATTCAAAGAGCAAAAAAAAAGCCGGAATACCCTATTCATGAGCCTACCTGCTTCCCTGTTGCCACCGGCCGCCTTTTGGATAATTAAGTTGTTCCTGCAATGACAGGCATAAGGTGTTCAGGGTAAAAATTTTTCCGTGCCGGATAAACGAAAGAAAGGAGGCCGTTTACTTATCTTACTACACAAACCAGCAAATCTTATCTTTGATCCCTAAATCGTTACACATGCTTAAAATTGGCATTTTCGGCGTCGGGCATCTTGGGAAATTTCATATCAGTAACTGGCTGAAAATTAAAGATGCTGAGCTGGTAGGCTTTTACGACCCCGGTGATGAGGTGGCGGAAGCCGTTTCCAAACAATATAAGCTAACCCGGTTCACTGACCCCGATGAATTAATAGAAGCCTGCGACGCGGTAGATATTATTGCCCCCACTACCCTGCACTATGAACTGTGTGAAAAAGCCATCCGTAAAAGCAAGCATGTTTTTGTGGAAAAGCCTTTGGCCGACAGCATGGAACAGGCGCATAAAATTGTTAAGCTGGCAAAGGAAGCAAATGTAAAAGTTCAGGTTGGACATGTGGAGCGGTTTAACCCGGCTTACCTGGCCTTAAAAGGATATGAACTAAATCCTATGTTCATAGAAGTACACCGTTTGGCGCAGTTCAACCCGCGCGGCACGGAAGTAAGTGTAATCCTCGATCTGATGATCCATGATATTGATATCATCCTCAGTATAGTTAAAAGCGATGTAAAAAATATTTCTGCCAGCGGCGTAGCGGTAATGACAGATACACCCGATATTGCCAATGTACGCATTGAGTTTAACAACGGTTGTGTGGCCAATCTTACCTCATCAAGGATATCCATGAAAAAAATGCGTAAAATGCGCCTGTTTCAGAAAGACGCGTATATAGGCATTGATTTCCTGGAGAAAAAAACGGAGATCATCAAGTTAAAAGATGACAAAGACAAAGACGCCTTTACGTTTGACATAGAAACGCCATCGGGCAAAAAAACAATTGCCATAGCCAACCCTGCAGTTCCGGAAGCGAATGCCATTTTATTAGAACTGGAAGCGTTTACCCAATCCGTATTACAAAACAAACTCACGGCGGTTTCGGAGGTAGACGGCTTAATAGCGATGGATGTGGCGCATCACATTTTGCAAAAAATACAGTCAGCCAATTACCTCGTTAAATGATAAACGGGGTAAATATCCAAATGAAAGACCAGCATAAAATAAATACTTCCTGGTATGCGGTAAGTGATTATATCGCCACGGCAATTGCGTGGGCTATCGCTTTTTTTATACGAAAACACTTAACCGGTTTTGAGCTGAACATTGCAGCGGAACTTTTATATAACACCAAATTACAACTGAGCATTTTTTTTATCCCCTGCGGGTGGCTGACGCTCTTCATGCTCCTGGGCAGCTATCACCAGTCCTTATATACCAAATCGCGCCTCCTGGAATTTACCGTAACCTTTATCAGCGCGCTTTCAGGCTGCCTGGTGCTTTTTTTCCTGCTGGTGCTTGATGATAAGGAAGCCAGCTATCCATATTACTATAAGGCGTTCTTCTCCCTGTTCTTACTGCACCTTGTTTTAATCTGGACCGGCCGGGTGATACTGCTTGATATCGCTAAAAAACAATTGCTCAACGGCCGGGTATGGTTCAATACCATCATCGTGGGCAATAACCCCACTGCCCTTTACCTGTTTAAGGAAATCAAAAAAAACCAGAACCGCCTGGGTTACAAATTCAGCGGCTTTATCAACGCTCATGCCCCGCACAACGCTTTAGATCATCATCTTCCTTTACTGGGAGATATGGATGGGCTGGAAGACATACTGGAATCGGAACAGCCCGACCAGGTGATCATTGCCATAGAGCATGCGCTGCCGCATGAAATAACGTCTATCATTAACCGCATAAGTGAAAGAGATATAGAAATAAAGATCACGCCCAGCAACCTCGATATTCTTGCCGGCTCTGTACGCACCAGGAATGTACTGGATGCGCCACTCATTGATATCAAAACCGGGCTGATGCCCGAGTGGCAGCTCTACCTTATACGGCTAAGCGATGTTTTGGTTTCGGCAACCGCACTCATTATACTGTTGCCCCTTATGCTGTATGCAGCCATAAGGGTAAAATTTTCTTCCTCCGGCTCCGTGATCTTTACACAGCAACGGATTGGCTATAAAGGCAGTCCGTTTTTCATGTACAAGTTCCGTTCCATGTATACCGACGCGGAAAAGAACGGGCCGGCTTTATCATCGCATGGCGACCCGCGCATTACCGCCTGGGGCAAAACCATGCGCAAATGGCGCATTGACGAATTACCCCAGTTCTGGAATGTAATAAAAGGAGAAATGAGCCTGGTGGGGCCGCGGCCGGAAAGACAATTTTACATTGGGCAGATCAATGCAAAAACACCTTATTTTAAATATTTGCTGAAAGTAAAGCCCGGCATCACCAGTTGGGGTATGGTAAAATTTGGCTATGCCGAAAACGTGGATGAAATGATTGAGCGGATGCAGTATGACCTCGTATATATTGAAAATATTTCCCTTGCACTTAATTTTAAAATACTCGTGCACACCCTGCGTATTATTTTAAAGGGAAAAGGACGATAGCGGAAGCAGGTTTAAAAAAGAACTTTGTTATTGATTTCCATTATTTTTGAAAAAACCGGTCACATTCGTGAAAAAGTTTCTGTTGCTCATCGTCATCAATGGTTTTATAGCCGCGGGTTCCGCGCAACAAAGCTACTGGCAGCAACAGATGGATTATTCCATCAATGTTTCCCTTAATGACAAGGAACATACCCTCGATGGTTTTATCAAAATACTTTACCGCAATCAGTCACCGGATACCTTACAGTATATCTGGTTTCATTTATGGCCAAATGCCTTTAAAAACGACCAGACGGCTTTTAGTGAGCAAATGCTGCAAAATGGCGATACCCGGCTTTACTTTTCATTGCCCGAACAAAAGGGCTATATCAACCAGCTCGACTTCAGGGTGAATGATGTGCGGGCAACCATAACGGATCACCCCCTTCATTTGGATATCATAAGCGTGATATTGCCTGCCCCGCTTTTACCCGGTGAGCAAATTACAATCACCACTCCGTTTCATATACAGCTCCCTGATCGTTTTTCACGGAGCGGGCACACAGGTCAATCGTACCAGGTAACGCAATGGTATCCCAAACCAGCGGTGTACGACAGCAAAGGATGGCACCCCATGCCTTACCTGCAGCAGGGACCGCCTTACAGCGAACCGGGCAACTTCGACGTAACCATTACCCTTCCCGAAAATTACGTGGTAGCCGCAACAGGTGAATTACAAAACGAAAACGAGAAAGCATGGCTGAAAACACGCGCTTCATATACCTGGAAAGCAACCCGGTACAGAAAGAAGATAAAAGGCGGCTCCTATAAAACGATCCGCGAGACATTTCCTCCCTCTGCCGCTGCAACCAAAACACTTCATTTCAAACAAAATAACGTACAGGACTTTGCCTGGTTTGCCGACAAAAGATTCATCGTAAATTATGATACCTGTGCTTTGCCATCCGGAAAAATCATTGACGTGTATACCTTCTATACCCCTGCCGCGCAAAAGCAATGGAATAACAGCATAGCACATACGAAAAAAGCGCTTCGGTTTTACTCCGCTTCAGTGGGCACATACCCTTTTACTACCTTAAGCATTGCGGAAGTTCCGCCTGCTATGGAGGGGGGATATCCTGCCATTACAGCGCTTTCGGTTCCCAAAAAAGGGGAGTTGGCAGAACGGCACATCGCTCATGGTGCTGGACAAAACTGGTTTTACGGCATACTGGCTTCCAACGGCCGGGAGCACCCCTGGATGGCCGCAGGCATGAATATTTTTTACGAAAAAAGATATACAGCCGGTGAAGAAAAAACCAATTTCGCACCATTCACTACATCTGCATTTGAAAAAATTGCATTTGAATCGGTGGCTGCCGTAAAAAAAGACCAGCCGGCGGGGCTGCCTGCTCCTGCATTTTCTCCGGCTAATTATTACTTATCTGCTTATTATAAAGCGGCGCAATGGATGCAGCTATTAGAATCTTTTCTGGGAAAGGAATTATTTGATTCCTGTATGCATGTTTATTACCATCAATGGCAGTTCAAACATCCTTATCCCGAAGATTTCAGGAAGGTAGTTTCATCGGTAAGCGGAAAGAATATGGATAGTATTTTCCATTTGCTGAACACCACGGGAAGCCTGTTAGCAGCGGCTCCTAAGAAAACGCGGCTTGCCTGGATAGGGAAAGCAGGTGATCAAAAATATCGCTATATAGGTATAGCTCCTGCCCTGGGTTTTAACTACTACGATAAACTGATGGCAGGAGCTGTTATTCACAACTATTCGCTTCCGTTTACCCGGTTCCGCTTTATTACGGTACCACTATATGCTACAGGCAGTAAACAGTTCAATGGCATTGGGCGGGCAACCTATACCTGGTACCCGGAAAATATTTTTGATAACATTGAAGCAGGCTTAAGCGCTGCACGGTTTTCGCGAGATGCTTTTACAGACGAAGATAACCATACCACTCCTATGCGGTATGGAAAGCTCAGCCCGCAGATCCGGTTCACTTTCCGGAATAAGGATCCGCTCAGCCGGCTTAGCCGTTTTGTGCAGTTGAAAACGCATTTTATTCATACAGACGCCCTGCAGTTTTCATGGGATTCCGTTTTACAGAAGAGCCTGTACTCCGTTAATGCCCATTCCAGCACCATTGGGCAACTGCGTTTTGTAACGGAAAACAGCCGGGCCTTATACCCTTACGGTTATACATTACAGTTTGAGCTTTCGAAAGATTTTGGGAGAATTGCCTATACGGGAAATTATTTTTTTAATTACCCCAAAGGGGGAGGACTAAATGCCCGCTGGTTTGCGGGAAAATTTTTTTACAAGGGGGATAAAACATCCCGCAAGCGATTTGATACAGACTCCTATCATCTTAACATGAGCGCGCCTAAGGGCTATGAAGACTACACCTACAGTAATTACTTTATGGGCCGCAACGAATACAACGGCTTCTTTTCCCAACAGGTAATGATGAGAGACGGCGGATTTAAAGTACGAACAGATTTGCTGAGCAATAAAGTAGGCAAAACGGATGATTGGCTGATGGCGCTTAATTTTACTTCCACAATTCATCACAACATCCCTGTAAAACTATTTCTAGACATGGGAACGTATAATGGAGGATGGGCAAGCGGATCAGAACAACCGAAAATATTATTTGATGCAGGGCTGCAATTGTCTTTATGCAAAGACATCTTAAATGTTTATGTGCCGTTGTTGTACAGCAAAGTATACCACGATTACTTCAGATCAACACCCGGCAATAATTTCTGGCAGCGCATAGCATTCAGCATAGACATTCAAAACATTAATTTTAAAAAGATCAGTCCGCTTATTCCTTTTTAAGCAATCCTGTTCATGACTACCGCCATTCAATACCTGAAAAGAAATGAAATTGACATTGTAAAATGGGATCAATGTATTGCGGGGGCTGGTAACGGATTAATCTATGCCCGTTCGTGGTATTTAGACAATATGGCGGATAACTGGGACGCACTGGTATTAAACGATTATGAAGCGGTAATGCCGCTTACCTGGAGAAAAAAGTATGGATTTTATTACCTGTACCAACCCTTTTTTACGGCATCGCTGGGCCTTTTCGCTAATTCACAGGCTGTTAGCATAGCTGATTTTTTACGGGCCGTTCCGCCCAAATTTACCTTTTGGGATATTGATATCAACGAAACCCATAATTTAACTGAACCGAACCCTGTTGCCGCGCTCAATGTTCACAAACGGCTAAACCTATTTTTGGATTTAAAAAAGACCACCTCCGCTTTAACCAGCCAATACAGCAGGCTCGCAAAACGCTCATTAGAAAAGTCGCATAAACATAACCTGGTAATCATACGCAATGATACCCCCGAGGATATTATTACTTTATACCGGAAAACATATCACACGGAACATCCCGGCATTACAGCGAAAGACTACCATGCACTCCTGGCCTGCTGTAATATTGCAGCCGGGAAGCATCATCTTAAAACCTATACCGCACATACGCCGGAGGGTGAAGCTGTGGCATTTTACATTGTGCTTTACGACAACAGCTTCGTGTACTCACTGGTAGGAGGAAGTACCGCGAAGGGAAAATCAATGGGTGCGTTTTACCTGCTCACCGATGCCGCCATACAGGATCATGCAGGCACAAATAAAACCTTTCGTTTTGAAGGATCCGATATTTCCGGCATTGCTTTTTTTAACCGGCAGTTTGGCTCAACCCCTGTTTATTACTGGCATGTGAGAATGAACCGTTTGCCATTTCCGGTGAAATTTTTCAAGAAATAGCTATTGCATTACCGTTGGCTTTCTTGCCCACAATAAATTTGAAGAAGAAGTGATTTTACCCGGCTCATCAATAACAAACCCATTGTTACGTAATATAGCTTCACACGTGCTCCGGTACGAAACAGCGTGAATTTCCATAACAATCATGTTAACTTTATCAAGCCACCCGGTATTTTCAGAAAAAAGCGCCTCTTCGCTCCCTTCAATATCTATTTTAAGAAGGTCTATTTTATCGAGCTTAAACATAGCATATAACGTATCCATGCATATAGCACGTACAGGCATACCTGTTACTTCCCGGGCAATGGCAGTATTATATGCCTTTTCCTTCACCTGCATATATACCGTAGTATCTTCATTGTAAATAGCCGCGTGCATTACGTTAACAGAGCCTGCAGATACTTCAGCGGAAAGATTGCTTAAAAGTATATCCACGTTATGTTTATCTGCTTCCACGGAATATATCCCTGGTGTGGAATAATACACAGAAAAAAATAAAGATGCCATACCTGTATTTGCCCCGAGATCCACAACGATTTCAGGCTTCAATTTATATTGCCGGGGGAGATGGTATACTTTTTTCCAGAACACTTCATAGAATATCTCAATATCCCCGGTATAGGTCCTTAAAAAAATAGTTTTTCTTTTCCCATTCAACCGTAAATGATAAGGAACAGGAATGGAGGAATACCTGGTACTGCTTTTAGCATAACGATATTTTTTTGTATTGATCAGTAACCGTATAAAAGAAGGCAGACCCGCTGTAATGGTATAGCAGAAAATAAATTTTTGAACCGCTGTGGTAAGTCTTTCAATCATGCAGGATTTGAGATTTGAAATTAAAAATCTGAGATCGCATTCCCTTCGGATTTAGAATTTCCGGCCTTGGGCTTTTTATTTGTGATTTATAGTTTGTGGTTTCTGGTTGTAAACAACTGCTCTGCTATTACCAGGTCAGCGGGCAGCGTGATCTTAATATTTTCCTTCTCTCCCTCTATCATAAACACTTCATATCCCGCGGCTTCTGCTACCGTGGCTTCATCGGTAAAAGTTTCGCTATAGGGCTGCTCAAATGCCGGCAAAATAATTTCACTCCTGAAGGTTTGAGGTGTTTGAACAGCAAGCAGCCGGCTTCTGTCTATCGCCCTGGTGCTATCCCCTTCCATCATTCTTATGCTGTCGCTTACCGCTACCGCGGGAATAGCGCTTCCTTTCTCAAGCGCCTGGTTATAACAACGCCGGATCAGCTTTTCAGTAACCAGGCATCTTACGCCATCGTGCACAAAAACAACCGATTCTTCCTCTATCTTTTGTAGCCCGTTTTGCACAGAATGAAAACGCGTTGCGCCACCCGCAACCATTTGAATACGCCATGGCGCGGTTGTTTGCCGGATGAGCGCATCACCTTCCTGTTCAAAATTAGCCGGCACCACCAGTATGATCTTCAGGTCTTCAAAGGCGCGCAGAAATGTTTCCAGCGTATGCCATACCACCGGCCTTCCCTTTAGCTGTAAAAACTGCTTGGGAACAAGTCCTCCCATTCTCGTTCCGCTACCCCCTGCTACTATTACCGCATATTTCTTCATAGTATAATTTCGGATGAAAATTAACGATTACCACTGAAAGCTCCATTGATAAAATTTTTATGGTATCAATTGTATCAGCACCCATAACAAATATAAAACTTGGCATGTGTCTGCCATTACGCTTTAAATAATACATTTAATCTTTTGCCGCAGATGCGCAGATTTTATTGGGTATGCGTAACAGCAATCATTTTTAGACAGTTTCTTACAGATGACACAGGATGCGTAAATTGCAATATGTTCAAAAAAATCATTTATTTCCTGCTCTGCATAATGGTGAGCTGCCAGGCAGGCTCGTATAAAAAAGAGCAGGACATACTGGCTTTAAAAGAGATCAATGAGCTGGTTACCGTTGAATACGTGGTAAACAAGATCATCAAGGCCAGCGATGATAAAACCTGGTATAAAATTGGCGACCGGAAAATATTAATGACCTGTGAAGCTACCCTTAAAGCGGGTATTGATTTTTCGGCTATTACCGCAAAGCATATTCAGATAAACGGTAAGGAAGTTACCCTAATGTTGCCGCATGCCACTTTATTTTCTGTTAATATAAAACCCGAAAACATTCGGGTGGCTTATGAAGAAACAGGTGCTTTCAGAAGCAGCTTTTCAACACAGGAAAGAGATATGCTGGCAGCACAGGCACAAGAGCAGATTGGCAACGCTGCAGACGCATTGGGTGTGCTGCAGACCGCAGAAACCAATGCCAGTTTATTTGTTAGCCATTTCCTGCGCAACATGGGATATGAAAAAATTATTATTCAATTTGAAAATGCCCCCGTTAAACTCAATTGATCATGCGAAAGAGATGGATCAGGTATGTTTTTCTTATCGCCCTGGTACTGGTGGTGCTCACCTTACTGAATATGAAATGGCTGCCCTCATTTAAAAGCATATTTAAGGCGCAGCCCGTTACTATAGAAAATACACCTATACTGATTAAGGAAATCAACGAACTGGCCCAGCTATGCACCATCACAGCTTTTGATGAAGTAGTTGCAGATTCTGTTGTTATGAAGATGAAATCCCCGATAGAAACCTTACTTCCGGATCTTTCGGGTTTTGGTAATTTACCGGTTACCGGGAAGCGCCTTGTGCTCATTGGAAAAGGAAAGATCATTGCAGGTGTTGACCTTAGAAAATTAAATGAGCAATCTGTTTTTGCTGAGGGCGATTCTGTTTCCATAATACTGCCGGCGGCGGAAATACTGGATGCGATCATGAACCCGGCAGACTTTGAAACTTTTAGTGAAACCGGCGAATGGAGCAGCGAAGCCGTTACGGCAGTTAAAATAAAAGCCAGAACAAAAATGATAGAAAGATCGGTTGAGCAGGGTATACTCACCAGGGCCAATGCCCGGAGCATTGTGCTTATTGAAAATTTCCTACGGGGGTTAGGGTTTAAGAAGGTGCGGGTACAAACGGCGGGTTAGCCCATATCTTTCAATGCGGCATGTTCCAGTATGGTTCTTTGAGCTGCGGTATCTTCCATTTTCCATTTTATCAGCCTTATTTCGCCCGCTTCTATTTCTATCCCGGTAATGTCGCCGTCACTGAAGCAGCAGCAACCACTGTTGAAATAGGAGGGTTTCAGATGCAGGTAATCTTCCGACACATGATCATATTCCTGCCGGCGAAAAGCAATTTCATCCTGTAAATGATTAATCGCATGCTCATCTCCCTTTTGACGGGCAATCAGCAGTTGTTTGTATAAACGCTCCAGGTGCGTCATGGATTCAAATACGGGCTGATGCGTATGCCCTGTAATGAGTATGAGGTCTTTTTGCTCCGAACTCCATTCATACATAAACTGGTTATGCTCCGTTTTGCGGATATCATTAAAAGCGGGCGTATTGATGTTCAGATCTAAATACGCCTGCAATGGGGCCCATATCTTAGCTACGAACCAGGCGCTGAACTTATTGCCATCGCTTTGCCCATCGCCCTGGTGCCCGTGTGTTAAAAAAATATCTATTGCCTTTTCCCCTGTATTATACTTCAGCAATACGCCCTCATACATATGCACCGGCTCACCGTAAATGCTGATAAGCTGCAACGGTGCAAAAGGATCGTTATTCCAGAACACATCGTGATTGCCAAAAACCTTGATCAGCGCTTTTCTTTGCTGAAACAGCTTTTCCAGCTCAAAGGAAGCATGATTGTGCTTTTTTACAGTGAACAGGTTAAACTTCCAAAGTTCTTCACTGTCTCCCAGCACAATCAAAGTATATCCCTTTGTGTTATAATAATGTAACGCGGCAATATAGTTTTGCTCCGCGGGGGCAAAATCATCAGAACGCTTTTTATTGCCTTTATGAAGATCAGAGAAGATAATGATCTTTTGAGGTGATGCATTTAAATCAATGACCATTCCTTTTTTACCGGGTTTTTTCCTGATCTGCATATACAGTCTGGTAAGCGCATCATGCACCTTTTGCCTGTTGGGGCGGGAAGAAAACCTGTTGGCTAATGTTGCTACCGGCTTTTTAAGTATGCGCTGCAGGAATGTACGAAGGCTCATAATAAAAAAGCAATACTACAAATTTTACTTCACCTCAAACATTTCTTCCCAGCGGGTAGTATAGCGGTGGCTACGCAGTTCCTGGCGCATCTTCCAGTTCTTTTGGGTTCCCGCAGCGGCAAACCTCAGCATATCATCCCGCATACTGAAGTTGATATTATCCATCGTATCCATAAGATAACGGTTACGGTTCTGCGCTTCCGGCACAAACAGGTTGCCCTGGATAGCCGTGTCAGGAACCAAGCCGCTAAGCATCACACCTGCTTTTTTATATGATTTCCCTTCCTCGTATAATTGATCCACCATGTGAACCGCGGGCTTTATCAGTTCATGGGTAATGGATGTGGCGGCAGGTAATATGGTATAGGTGCTTATGGTTGGGCCGTGGTGGAAATCAACGGAATGACCCTGTTCTTTGGAAACAATAAATACGCTAACCGTATTGGCCGCACTGTGCTGGCGGCGCAATTTTTCGGCTGCGCGGGAAGTATAGGTAGCAACGGCTTCTTTGATATCACCGATATTATTTACAGGAGAACCAAACATGCGGGTGGTGGCAATCATCTTTTTCGTTATCAGCGGATCTTTTATGCTTATACACTGTTCCCCGCGTAATTCCTTTATTAACCGCACACCCGTTACACCACCGAGGTTTTTATAAGCCCACTGAGCAGACATGTTACGTAGTTCCCATGCACTGGTAATACCCATATTAATGAGCTTGCCGGCATAGGCGCTGCCCACGCCCCAGAGATTGTTGACCCGTATGGATTGCAGTGCCTGCATCTGCTGCTCCGGCGAGAGCAATACTTTTACGCACCCGGAAACCCGCTTATCCTCCTTAGCCATATAATTAGCTGCTTTAGCCAGGGTTTTGCTTGGGCCAACGCCTACCGAAACGGAAACCCCCGTCCATTGCTCAACGGTATGCCGGATATACAATGCGTAATCCTGCACTTCTTTTTGCTCCATCTCCGGCAAATCTACAAATGCCTCATCTACCGAATATACTTCCACACGGGATGCCCCTAACAATATCCTTAATGTTTCCATCACGCGCCAGCTCAGGTCGCCGTATAAATTATAATTAGAAGAAAACACTGCCACATCATGCTGCTGTATCAGGGATTTGGCCTCAAAATAAGGGCCTGCCATTTTCACTCCTATCTCCTTAGCTTCATCGCTGCGTGAAACAATACAGCCATCGTTATTACTGAGCACCACAACGGGCTTATATTTCAAATCAGGTCTGAATAACCGCTCGCAGGAACAATAAAAACTATTGCAATCTATAATTGCTTTAAAGCTCCTTCTTTCCGGAACATCTTTAAATAATGTATTTTTTGCATTTGCTGCTATTGAAATATCCTGCATATAGCAAATATAGCATAAAATACTAAATTAATTAGTATTGCTAATGCTTTTTGCATAGCCTGGTTTTGAGTATTTATAGTATCTTACGTGCTCCTGTTGGCCGGAGATGCCGGCTACTACAAATTATAGTATTCAATTCCTTCAAATTATGCTGATAAAAAGTAACATGCCGCTTTTTATTTTATTTTGCCTGTGTGGCAGTATGGTATTCGCGCAAAAAAATGTTCAAACAGCAGATATATGTGTTTATGGAGGTACGGCGGCGGGTGTTGTAGCTGCATATACCGCCAAACAAATGGGGCGGTCGGTAATACTGATTGAGGCAGGGAAGCATATCGGCGGATTAACATCGGGTGGGTTAGGCTATACGGATATAGGAAATAAGTATGTGGTGTCCGGCATTTCAAGAGATTTTTACCGTCGGGTGGGTAAGCATTATGGCAAATTTGAACAATGGATATTTGAGCCTCATGTAGCCAAAGCAACTTTAATGCAGTATATCACAGCCGCAAAAGTGAATGTATTGTACGAACATGAAGTGATTACCGTAAAAAAAGAAACGGCACATATCCGCGAAATAACACTAAGATACACAGGCCCCAATGGTAAACAAGCCGATCAAACCATCAAAGCCCGCATGTTCATTGATTGCTCTTATGAAGGCGACCTTATGGCGAAAGCCGGCGTATCTTATATAGTAGGCCGCGAAGCCAACAGTGTTTACAACGAAACCTATAATGGCGTACAACTGATGGATAAACATCAGTTCCCCGATGATATAGACCCATACGTTATACCCGGTGATCCGAAAAGCGGCTTATTGTGGGGTATTAGCGGGAAAGCACTGGCAGAGCGGGGAACAGGCGACAGTAAAGTGCAGGCATATAATTACAGGCTTTGCCTCACCAACGAGCCTGCCAACAGTATCCCCATTACAAAACCAGATGATTATGACGCTTCTAAGTACGAGCTGCTGCTGCGGGTAATTGAAAAGAACAAGTCTGCCAGCCTGAACCCGCATTTGAAAATAGACCTCATGCCTAATCACAAAACCGATATCAATAACAATGGACCTTTTTCAACCGATATGATTGGGATGAATTACGATTATGCTGAAGCGGATTTTACCACGAGGCAAAAAATTGCGAAAGCGCATGAAAGCTACACAAAAGGTTTATTATACTTTTTGGGAAATGATGAAAGAGTGCCCGTACACCTCCGTCAGGAAATGCTGCAATGGGGATACCCGAAAGATGAATATACAGATAACGGGAATTTTACACCGCAAATGTATATAAGAGAGGCGCGCCGGATGATTGGCGCTTATGTAATGACACAGGACAACTGCGAGGGGAAACGTACAGTGGCAGATGGTGTGGGGATGGCGGCCTATACAATGGATTCGCACAATTGCCAGCGCATAGTGGTAAACGGTATGGTTAAAAATGAAGGAGATGTTCAGGTGCGTGGCGGGGGGCCTTACCCGGTTGCTTACCGGTCTATTATTCCGCAACCCGGCGAATGTAAAAACCTGCTGGTTCCGGTTTGCCTTTCTGCCAGCCATATTGCCTATGGCTCCATACGTATGGAGCCTGTTTTTATGGTGCTTGCCCAATCTGCCGCAGTGGCGGCAAGCATGGCTATACAATCGGGAAAGGCTGTACAGGATGTGGATGTAAAAAAATTACAGCAATCATTACAGGCCAACCCGCTGATGAACAGCGCTGCGCCTGAAATTTTAGTTGATAATGATGATACCGCCCATGTAACCATTGATGGTAAGTGGGAGGCTGTAACCCAGGGCGCTTATGGGTCATCCAAACTAAGGAATGCAGACAATAGTGTACGGCAATCCGTTCGCTTTACACCAACGATCGTTAAAGCCGGCGGTTATAAAATATATTACTATCTCACCACTTCAGAAAAGCCATCCACCAGCACACAGGTTAAAATTTTTAACGGACAAACGATAAAATCCGTGCCGGTATCTTCTGCCGAATTGAAAGTAGAAGGACAAACCTCGGGTGGATGGATTGATCTCGGCGCCTACAGATTGCCTGCGGGCAAAAAGGGATATGTTGAAATAACCAATGAAGGAGCCGATGGTATAGTAATAGCAGACGCTGTTTTATTTATCCCTGAATAAGATTTTTATGATGAACAGAATAAAGCCCGATGTAGATATTGTGAGCGATTTGCTGAAAGCTGTTTTGGAGGCCAGTCCCGATTCTTCTTTTATCCGGAGTTTACTGTTTCAATACCAGGAACGCGGAGGGCTAAGTAAAAAACAATTAGAAGGGTTATACCATAAAGCTGCTAAAATAGCAACCATTCCCGAAAACAGACTTACCACTTTAGAGGCAATTATAAAGAAAAAGCCCACCCGCTATAAATCCAGCCTGCCACCACCTGCTCCGCTTTATATTAAAGATGAAAATGCAGGCCGCATGCTGGAAGCCATACTGGCAAAATATCCGCAACATAAAAGAGTATTGTTTTTAAAAGCAAAGTACGACAATAACGAAACCCTTTCCGTAGTGGAATTAAGTGAATTACAAAAATTTAATAAGATGCTTCACTGAATAATTCAGTAATTTCCGAAATATTATACCCTAAAACTTACATATTTATATAATATATGAATGATTTGCTCAGGCAGTTTATAGAAAAAGTACAGCAGCGCAACATAGCAGAGCCGGAATTTTTACAAGCGGTAGCGGAAGTAGCGGAATCGCTGATTCCCTATATTGACAAGCATCCTAAATACAGAAACAATAAAATTCTGGAGCGTATTGTTGAACCTGAGCGGGTAATCATATTCAGGGTACCGTGGTTAAACGACAAGGGCGAAGTGGAGGTAAACAGGGGCTTCAGAATACAAATGAACAGCGCCATTGGCCCATATAAGGGCGGACTTCGTTTTCATCCTTCCGTAACACTGAGTGTGCTCAAATTCCTCGCTTTTGAACAGGTATTTAAAAACAGTCTTACCGGCTTACCTATGGGGGGCGGCAAGGGCGGTTCAGATTTTGATCCCAAAAACAGGTCGGATAATGAGGTAATGAAATTCTGCCAGAGCTTTATGACGGAGTTGTATCGCCATGTAGGCGCCGATATAGACATTCCCGCGGGAGATATTGGCGTGGGTAAGCGCGAAATTGGTTATTTATTCGGACAGTATAAGCGTATTAAAGGAGAGTTCAGCGGCGTGCTAACCGGCAAAGGATACGAATGGGGCGGCAGCCTGATACGCCCTGAAGCCACCGGCTACGGGTTGGTGTATTTCGTGGAAGAAATTTTAAAAACCCGCGGCGATACACTGGTAGGTAAAAAAATTACTATTTCCGGTTCCGGTAACGTAGCCCAGTATGCTGCCGAAAAGTGCATTGCCAAAGGAGCTAAAGTACTTACCATGTCGGATTCGGATGGATTTATATACGACCCCGATGGCATTGACCTGGAACGACTGCAGTTTATTAAAACCCTCAAAGATAACCAGCGGGGCAGGATCAGTGAATACGCAGCCGAATTCAATTGCGGCTACTTTAAAGGGGAACGCCCCTGGAAAATTAAATGTGATATTGCCCTGCCCAACGCTACTCAAAATGAGCTGAACGGGGATGATGCCATTGCACTCATAGAAAACGGCTGCTTTTGTGTGGCAGAAGGCGCCAATATGCCCTGCACACCGGAAGCGGTGGCCGCCTTTAACCAGGCGCATGTTTTTTACGCCCCGGGTAAAGCCGCCAATGCAGGTGGCGTAGCGGTATCAGGACTGGAAATGTCGCAAAATTCACTCCGCTTTTCATGGACAAGAGACGAGGTAGATAATAAGCTGAAGGATATTATGAAACAGATCCACAGGATATGCGTAAAATACGGCAAAGAAGAAAACGGGCATATTAATTACGAAAAAGGCGCCAATATAGGCGGCTTCGTTAAGATTGCCGATTCCATGCTGGCCCAGGGACTGGTTTAAATATCAATCTAATTGCTGCTGCATTTTACGCACCCGGTCTTCTAATTTTTCGGAGGTCAGACTCTCCCTTAAGCTATCCACTTTAATGGGAAAACAGAAAGGGGTAAGCTGAGAGGGGAAAGTGATAACGATATGGGATTGCTGTATCCGTTCCAGCATATTGCGTAAACGGACTTCTTCCATCTGCTGATCCAATACTTCGCGATAAGCCTGCCGTATCAGCACATTACCTGCATCATATTCATTAAACACTTTAAAAAGCAGGGAGGCCGAAGACTGCAGGTGGCGCGCCTTTTTTTGCTCCCCGGGGAAACCCTGGAAGACCAGCCCGCCGATAACAGCAATATCCCTGAATTTGCGCATAGCCATTTCTGTGGCATTTACGCTTCTTTGTATATCATTTAACAGGTTGTCGGGCGAAAAGAGCTCGTATACATTCGTATCATCTACCGGTATGGGTTGATCACTCAGCAATTCAAAGCCGTAATCATTCATGGCAAAAGAAAAAGTGATGGATGTGATCCGGCTGATCCGCCATGCAAGAATAGCGGCCATAGCCTCATGCACCAATCTCCCTTCGAATGGAAAAACAAACAGGTGGTAACCATCTTTTGTTTCAATATGCTCAATAAGCAGTTCGTTGTGTTTGGGCACATGCGATAGCTGTTCCTGCAAATCGAACAGGGGCCTTAACACATCTATTTCACTATCGTTCTGTTTTGTGATTTGCCTTTTGTGATTTGTTTTTTCCCTTCCGGCCTTATTCAATTCTTCTCTCAACTTTTTTCCCAGGTTGGCCGATAAAGGCATCCTGCCGCCCTGCCAGCTAGGAACAATGGATTTTTTTGAGTTAGACTTTTTTACCAGCACGGTCATATCTTTTATTCCTGCCAGTTCCACATTCCTGCCGGCGAGCGTAAACACAGCTCCCTGCTCCAGTCTTGATATGAACCATTCTTCAATCACCCCGATATACCCGCCCGACATGAATTTTACTTTCAGCATGGCTTCACTTACAATAGTACCTATATGCATACGGTGACGCATAGCTACGCGGCGATTGGTAATACGATACAGCCCGTTAATGATCTCTACCTTTTTAAATTCATCATATTGCTGCAGTGCTACCCCGCCAGCAGTAATAAATTGTAAGATCTGCAGCCATTCATCCCGCGTCATATCTTTATAACAATGGGTTGCCAGTACTTCTTTATAAATGATGTCCGGATCAAAGCCATCCGAAACCGCAAGCGTACAGAGATATTGAATCAATACATCAAAGCACAGCAGCATGGGTTCGCGGCTTTCAATCAAATCTTCAGCTATGGCACTTTTCAATGCCGAGGCTTCCACCAGTTCCAGGGAGTGGGTAGGTAAGAAGTATATTTTGCTTACCGCATCCGGTTGATGACCACTACGGCCAGCCCTTTGTAAAAAACGTGCTACACCTTTGGGCGAACCTACCTGTATAACCGTTTCCACCGGCCTGAAATCAACGCCCAGATCCAGGCTTGCCGTACAAACCACTGCTTTCAGAATGCCGGCATGCAATGCTTCTTCTACCCATGTTCTTAACTCGGGCTCAATGCTCCCATGGTGCAAAGCAATAGCACCCGCTAATTCCGGCGCTGTATTCAACAGCCCCTGGTACCATGTTTCACTCATGCCCCTGGTATTAATGAAGATGAGCGTAGTGCGGCTTTGATCAATAATAGGAATTACTTTATCAATCAGTTTTATTCCCAGATGTCCTGCCCAGGGATATTTTTCAATTTCATCGGGGAAAATAGATTCAACTTCAATATTTTTTTTCAGTCGGGCACGAACAATTACCGGCTGCGTTTTACGCGAAAGCGAAGCATGCAATACTTCCCCGGCTTCTTTCAGATTACCGATTGTAGCGGAGATGCCCCAGATAAGGGGGAAAGATGAGTGGTGAATAGTGAGTGGTGAATGGTGAATGGTTGGAGTGCGCAGCGCTACCAGTCTGCTGACGGCCAGCTCTACCTGTACGCCTCTTTTGCTGCCCAGCAACTCATGCCATTCATCCACCGCGATGATCTTTAGGGAAGCGAAAAATTCAGCATAATTTTTTTGTGCCAGCAGCAGGTGCAGGCTTTCGGGCGTAATGATCAATATTTCGGGAGGATGCTTTTTCTGTAGCTGCCGTTCGGCCGCGGAGGTATCGCCATTGCGTATGCTTATGCGCCAGCGCATACCCAGCTCCGTTATTACTTCTTCCATAGCCCTGCCTATATCTTTAGCCAGTGCGCGTAAAGGCGTGATCCATAGCAACTGCAGCTTACTGCCTGCTCTGCTTTTATAATCAGCCGGGTGTTGATTAATGAAATCTATTACAACACCCAGGAAAACGGAAAATGTTTTACCAAACCCTGTAGGCGCGTTTACCAACCCGCTTTTGCCATTAATGATATGCTGCCAGGTTTCTTCCTGGAAGGTAAAAGGTTTAAAATCCTTTTTAGCCAACCATTGCTGTATTACCTTATATCCTGCTGACTGATGCAATTGCATGGAGGATTATTTAGCGCCAACCTCGCCAACCTCACAGGTCTTAAGACCTGTGAGGTTGGCGCAGCCCAAAAAATCTTTAAATTTTCCCAAAAATAAATTAAATTAACACCACTATGACACACCAAAACACCATTCAGAAACTCCACCCCGGAGGATACTACCACATTTACAACCGTGGTAACAACAGGGAAACCATTTTTAAAGAACCGGCCAACTATGCTTATTTTTTAACGCTCTGGGAAAAGTATATAGAACCCGTTGCCCAAACCTTTTGCTATAACCTGCTGCCCAATCATTTTCATTTTTTTATTCGCGTAAGGGAGGTCCCGCAAATCTGCGAGACCTGTGAGACCTTGCAGCCCGGCAAACCCATCGAACAGCACTTCTCCAACCTTTTCAACGCTTACGCCAAAGCCATCAATAAAAGGTATAACCGCACGGGCAGCCTGTTCCAGGAAAGGTTCAGAAGAAAGGAAATTGACAGCGATGATTATCGCACTACCATCATTGGCTACATCATCACCAACGCGGTAAAGCACGGGTATTGTACTAACGTTGAAGCCTATCCCTGGTCGGCTTACCATAACCTGGTATCTGATAAGCCCACCGGTTTATTAAGAGATGAGCTGACCCAATGGTTCGGCAACAGAATGGCTTTTATCAACTATATTAAAAATTATACCAACGAAATAACAGGGTGGGGAAATTTCCTGGAACATGAGAATGATGATAACTAAGGGCAGATCTCACAGGTCTTGCAGACCTGTGAGATCTGCCCCTTCCAGCCTGAGCAAAAATGCATATTCCAGCGCTATATCCTTCAGGTAATCGAACCGGCCGGAAGCGCCTCCATGCCCAAAATCCATATTGGTATGCAGCAATAGAATATTATCGTCTGTTTTCATCGCCCGGAGTTTCGCTACCCACTTTGCGGGCTCAAAATATTGTACCTGGCTGTCGTGCAGCCCCGTAGTTACCAGCATATTGGGATAATCTTTTTTTTCAACATTTTCATAGGGCGAGTAAGATTTCATGTAATCATAAGCTTCTTTACTTTTTTCCGGATTACCCCATTCATCATATTCATTGGTAGTTAAGGGAATGCCGGCATCGAGCATGGTATTCACCACATCTACAAAGGGCACCTGTGCAATAACGCCATGCCAGAGATCGGGCGCCATATTTACCACTGCACCCATCAGCAAGCCACCGGCGCTGCCGCCCTGCGCATATAAATGTGCCGCAGAAGTAAATTTTTCTTTTATCAAAAATTCACCACAGTCAATAAAATCCGTAAACGTATTTTTCTTCTTCATCATTTTGCCATCTTCATACCACTGCCTCCCCATTTCCTCACCCCCACGGATATGCGCTATGGCGAACACGAAACCGCGGTTGAGCAAACTAATCCGGCTGCTGTTAAAAGTGGCATTCATACTATAGCCATACGATCCGTAGCCGTATAACAATAAAGGCGCTTTACCGTCTTTTACCAGCCCCTTTTTATATACTATAGAAACAGGGATTGCAGATCCGTCTCTCGCCATAGCATACAATCTTTCCGAAGTGTATTCTTTCGTATCGTAGCCACCCAACACTTCCTGTTGTTTCATGAGCTTCTTTTCTCCGGTGCTCATATTGTAATCGTAAGTAGTATTGGGCGTTACCAAAGAAGTGTAGGTATAGCGCAGTACAGCGGTATTAAATTCGGGGTTAGTGCCGGTGGCAGCACTGTAAGCCGGTTCCTCAAAATCAATATAATGCTCCTGCCCCGAAGGCATATTGCGTACACGCAATTGGATCAGTCCGTTTTTACGTTCGGTAACAACCAGGTAGTCTTTAAATACATCAATATCTTCGATCAATACATCAGGACGGTGGGGAATAACTTCCTTCCAGGTGCTGCTGTCTGTTTTGTTCAGCGGACATTCCATCAACCTGAAGTTTTTGGCATCTAAGTTGGTCACAACATAAAACTTATCACCGATGTCTCTCACATCATACAATACTTCTTTCATGCGGGGTTGAAAAACCATAAACGCTGCATCGGGTTCGTTGGCTTTGATGAAACGCATCTCCGTGGAAAGCGTAGCCTGGGAAACAATAAATATGAACTTACCCGATTTCGTTTTTCCCACACCAATATAATTCGTAGGATCTTTTTCTTCGTACACTGTTACATCCTGTGCTTCGCTGGTATTTAATTTGTGCCGCCTTATTTTTTCTGTAAGGAGGGTATTGGGGTTATTAAGGGTGTAAAACAATGTGTTATTGTTATTGGCCCAGGCAGAACTACCAGTTGTGCCTTTTATGGACTCTTTAAACAGTTCGCCGGTTTCTAAATTCTTTATATAAATCGTAAACTGCCGGCGCGATACGGTATCTACCCCAAAAGCCAGCAGCTTATTATCTTCGCTTACATTAAACCCGGTGGCGGCGTAGTAAGGATGCCCTTTTGCCAGTTCGTCCACATCCAATAGAATTTCTTCCGGTGCATCCAGGCTTCCTTTTTTCCGGCAGTACTTATAATATTGTTTCCCGTCTTCTGTTCTGGTATAATAGAAGTACCCGTTTTTAAGAACAGGAACAGATTCATCTTTTTCCTTTATTCTGCCCTTCATCTCTTCATATAGCTTTTCTCTTAAAACTTTTGAGCTGCTCATCATGGTATCCAGATAGGCATTTTCTTCATTCAGATAATTTATCACTTCCGTACTGTCTGGTCCTTTCTTAAAATAATCAATCATCCAGTAATAATGATCTGTTATGGTATCGCCATGTAACGTACGCTGATGTTCTTTAATGGCAGCTACCGGCGGTTTAATATCCATGTTCCACATATAGTCTTTTTTTTCGTCTTTTGTTTGTGTATGGCATGCAACCGTAAAAACGAATGCTGCAAAAATAAAGAGGGGAAGATGCATTCTCATAAAAACACCTTTTTTATAAATGTTATATAAAAAATGTAATCAACAGCTATCGCTGCCAAACAATGATATCCGGCACGCCAATGAAAACTTTATTACAGAGGACGGCTCTAAAGAATGCCTTTTTTTGCGGGAGAGCTCAGCTTTTGGTTCATCATTTCCCTTACGGCAAAAGCTATGGCGTTGGCATCATAGCCGCATTCTTTTTGCAGCTCTCTGGGGGTACCCTGCTCTATTACGCGATCGGGTATTCCTAATATTTTTACCTGTGCATGGTATTGATGAAGTGCCATAAACTCCAGTACAGCGCTTCCAAATCCTCCCTGCACTGTGCCATCTTCCACGGTAATGATTTTATTAAACTTACTGCATACTTCGTGCAGTAAATTTTCATCCAGCGGTTTGGCAAAGCGCATATCATAATGTGCAGGATTCAGCTCTTCCGCTCTCAATTCACGTATGGCTGCGGCTGCAAAATTTCCGGGATGACCAAAGGATAATATGGCAATCGCTTCACCGTCCTTTAATTTCCTTCCGGTTCCCGGCTTAATTGCTTTCATCTCCGTTCTCCATTCAGGCATTACGCCTTCGCCGCGGGGATAGCGGATGACGAAAGGATGGGTATTTTCGTCTAACTGTGCTGTATACATGAGGTTGCGCAATTCACTTTCATTCAGGGGCGCGCTTACAATCATGTTAGGAATGCAGCGCATATAAGCTATATCGTATGCGCCATGATGCGTGGCACCATCTTCCCCTACCAATCCGGCACGGTCAAGGCAAAAGATAACGGGCAGATCCTGGATAGCTACATCGTGCACCACCTGGTCGTAGGCCCTTTGCATAAAAGAAGAGTAGATATTGCAGAATACTTTCATACCCTGCGTGGCCATACCCGCGCTCAGGGTTACGGCATGCTGCTCGCAAATGCCTACATCAAAAGCGCGATCCGGCATTTTATCCATCATAAATTTCAATGATGAGCCTGAGGGCATTGCGGGTGTAACCCCTAATATTTTACTGTTTTTTTCTGCCAGTTCTATAATGGTATGACCAAAAACATCCTGGTATTTGGGTGGCTGTGGCAGATCAAATTTCTTTTTATAGATCTCGCCGGTTATCTTATCGAACAAACCCGGTGCATGCCATTTTGTTTGATCTTTTTCGGCAAGGGAATAGCCTTTGCCCTTTACCGTTAAAATATGCAGCAGCTTGGGCCCCGGGATTTTTTTCAGGTCCTGTAAAACATCTACCAGCTTGTTGATATTATGCCCGTCTATAGGACCAAAATAGCGAAGGTTTAACGATTCAAAAAGATTGCTGCTCTTGCTCACGAATCCTTTAATGCTATGCTCCAGCTTGCTGGCCATTTCCCGGGTAAAGCGTTTGCCTACCGGTAACTTACCTAACGCATTCCAGATATCATCTTTTAACTTATTATAGGTTTGGGAAGTAGTAATGTCTGTAAGATATTCCTTCAGCGCCCCCACGTTCTGATCAATGCTCATGCAATTGTCGTTGAGAATGATCAGCATATCGGCATCCGTCACACCAGCATGGTTCATGCCTTCAAAAGCAATACCCGCAGTCATGGCTCCATCTCCAATGATCGCCACGGATTTCCTGTCTTCATGTTTGTATTTGGCGGCCATGGCCATGCCCAGCGCCGCGGAAATAGAAGTGGAAGAATGCCCAACGCCAAAACTGTCGTATTCGCTTTCCGCGCGCCGGGGAAAGCCGCTTAGCCCTTTGTATTTACGGTTGGTATAAAAGGCGTCTCTCCGGCCTGTTAAAATTTTATGCCCATAAGCCTGGTGCCCTACATCCCATACCAACTGGTCGAAAGGCGTATTCAGCACATAATGCAGGGCAACAGTAAGTTCTACCACGCCCAGGCTGGCGCCAAAATGTCCGCCATGTACACTTACCACGTCAATAATATATTGACGGAGTTCACTGCATACCTGGTGGAGTTGCTCCCGGCTTAATGTTTTAAGATCTTTCGGATCGTTGATTTGTTGTAAAAGCGGCCCTGGTGTTATATCCATGTAAAACATGTTGAATCAATAACAAAAGTAAGATATAAATGCTTTTTAAGTGAAGGAATTATCCGGCCGCGATATCAGCCACGACAGGTTGATAATCAATAAGTAAACTGAACATATTCCCATTTCACCTCCGCCGTTAACCCGCATTTTTCGCCACTAGTAATACAATATTTCCGGTAAGAGGGAGAAATGTTTAGATTTGATATATGCTATCTAAAATATCAAGATACTGGTGGTGCCAGATTTGTGGATGGGGGATATTTGCGCTCATTAATATCTTTTTTGCCTACACCTATGATAAAACAATATCAGAAAAATTAATTATCCGTCTCCTTATCGCTTTGTCGCTGGGTATACCCATTACCCATATTCTGCGTAACGTTATTATTAAACGCAACTGGTTAGTATTACCTGTTGAAAAAATTGTTCCGCGGCTTTTTATCTGCATTGTTATAGCCAGCTTTATTTACTCGCTTAGCCTGCTCACTTTTTTTGAGCTGTTCAATTTGTCTGAAACGGATCCCAAAAAGAAAGTGGCTTTTATCAACATACTGGTGCTCAGGACCTTCGACAGCTCTCTCATTTTAATGGTATGGGTACTTATCTACTATGTATATCATTTCTTCCAGAAAAATAAAAAGCAGGAAGTAGATACTTTCCGCCTGCAGTCGCTGGTAAAGGAACTGGAGCTTAAAACCATTAAATCGCATATCAACCCGCATTTCATTTTTAACTCGTTGAACAGTATCAGGGCTTTGGTAGATGAAAATCCCCAGCGGGCCAGGCGGGCGATCACTGAACTGAGCAATATCCTGCGCAGCAGCATGCAAACGGAAAAAATGGAGACGGTGCCCTTAGAACAGGAGCTGAATATAGTAAAGGACTACTTAGCGCTGGAACAAATGCGCTTTGAAGAACGCTTAAAAGTACAGTTCCACATTGATGAAGATACGCTGTGCCAGCCCATACCACCAATGATGCTGCAAACTCTCGCGGAAAACGCCATTAAACACGGCATCAGTAAACAGGTAAATGGCGGAGTGGTTACTATTACTTCGGATTTTGTAGATGATCATCATGAGATCATTATCCGCAACAGTGGATTTTTAAACGGCAACGCAGGGCACATGGGCTTTGGGCTGCAAAGCACGCAGGATCGGCTCAATCTTTTATTTGGCACAAAAGCCACATTTGAGATTAAGGACATACCAGGCAATATGGTGGAAGCAAAGGTGGTAATGCCGCTATATAACAGCCTGGCGAAATAAACATATTGGTGTGTGAAATGGGTGAATGGTGAGAGGATCTCTTACCTTTATCATCTCTCTTTTACCGTTTCACAATAATATAATTTGCTTGACTTAACACTAAATAGTATGACAAAAAGAGCCATTATAATTGATGATGAAAGATTAGCGAGAAGCGAATTGAAAAAGCTGTTGCAGGATCATCCCGAAATAGAAGTGATAGCAGAGGCGGCCAATGCCAATGAAGGTATAGAAAAGATCGGGAATATGGCGCCCGACCTGATTTTCTTAGATATCCAAATGCCCGGCAAAACGGGTTTTGATTTGTTAACCGAATTAGACAGGTTGCCACAGGTTATATTTACTACGGCTTACGATGAATATGCCCTGAAAGCATTTGAAGTAAACGCGCTGGATTATTTACTAAAGCCTGTGGAACCCAGGCGGCTGGCAGATGCCTTACATAAGCTGGAGTATATTACTGAAGAAAAGGAAACAATAGGCACTGCATTAAGCCCGCAGGCTGTAAACAGGGGTATTCTGGGTGAGAACGACCAGGTATTTGTAAAAGACGGCGAAAGATGCTGGTTTGTAAAACTGAACGAAATAAGGTTGTTCGAAAGCGTAGGTAATTACGCCAAAGTATTTTTCAGCACGCATAAACCTCTTATATTAAAATCGCTGAACGCACTGGAAGAACGGTTAGATGAAAAAGTTTTCTTTCGCGCCAACCGCAAACATATTGTAAACCTGCGTATGATAGAAAGGGTGGAACCCTACTTCAACGGTGGTTTACTGCTTGAAATAAAAGGAGGAGAAAAAATTGAAGTAAGCCGCAGGCAGGCGGTTAAATTTAAGGAAATGATGAGCCTGTAGCAGCGTTAATCCGGTAAAATTGTTTTGAACGCTTTGAGCCTTATAGCTAAATTGGGCACTAAACAGTTCCAGAATTATGAAGCATATTTATTTATCCCTAATGCTGGTATTAGCGGTTCTTTACGTTTCAGCACAAAAGATTGACAGGATCATTACCGTTAAAAAAGTCAGTAAAATAGAAAAAACCTTATCGGCAGATGATATGGAGGGCAGAGCCACTTTTACGCCCGGCATAGATAAAGCCGCTGATTTTATTGCCGCAGCATTTAAAAAAAACAAGCTCCTGCCTGCAGAAGGAAGCAACGGTTATTTCCAGGAATTTGCATTGGTGGAAGCCACACAAACAGCGGTGAGCGGCAACGCGGATGGGAATGCAATAAACGAATCAAATATGGTAGTGCTTACCACAAAAGAAACACTAACCGTAAACGAACAATCAGGATACGAAACAGGAACGATTGACGCTAACGACCGCCTGTTCAATAAAGCATACGGCTATATCAACTCCGGGAAAAATTATATTGTATGGGTTGACACTGCCCATTCAAAAAGCTTTGGCAACCTGCTCCGGTTTAAGCGCGAAAGTTTTAAATCAGACGGGAGCATACTGTTTGTACTTACCGGAAAAGCTCCCGCTACTTATTCCTTTTCTGCTCAGCATACCATCTCCGAAAAAAAGCTGAAGAATGTAGTCGGTATGCTTCCCGGGAAAAGCCAGTCTGACAGGAAAGATGAATATGTGATTTTTTCGGCGCATTACGATCACCTGGGCATCGGCCAGGCAGATAATAAGGGCGATAGCATTTTCAACGGAGCCAATGATGATGCGGCAGGCACTACGGCCGTAATGATGCTCTCCAGCTATTTTTCGAAAATCAAAAATAACGAACGCACCATTGTGTTTGCTGCCTTTACTGCCGAAGAGATCGGCGGGTTCGGGTCGCAGTACTTCAGCAAACAGTTTAACCCTGAAAAAGTTGTAGCGATGTTCAACATAGAAATGATAGGCACCGACAGCAAATGGGGGAAAAATTCAGCCTACATAACCGGTTACGAAAAAACAGACATGGGTGAAATACTGGCAAAAAACCTGCAGGGCACCGCTTTTACATTTTACCCGGATCCTTATCCCGACCAGCAATTATTTTACCGTTCCGATAATGCTACGCTTGCTAGGCTGGGTGTTCCCGCGCATACCATCTCCACTTCAAAAATGGATAATGAACCTTATTATCATACACAGGGCGACGAAATTGAAACACTTGATCTGAAGAACATGACGGAAATCATTAAAGCGATAGCGCTAAGCTCGGCAAGCATTGTAAACGGAACGGATTCGCCTTCGCGGGTAGATACCACACAACTCAGGTAAATCACTGCGCAGTGTATCCGCCATCAATTACCATCGCCTGACCAGTTCCATATTACTTTTGTCCAACCGGCACGAAAATAATTTTTCTTAAATCCAGCAACGCCTGCTTAGGATCAAAATCTTTATACGGTTTGAAAATAATTTTTTGCTTTCCCGGCTTCAATTTTATGGTACCTATTTTTTCAGATGCAAAGGTTTCCCAGGAACCGCTTTTTCCAACTTCACCTATTATCCTGTCCTTTTTGCTTTCCAGTATAAATGATTTTCCCGCGTCTTCATCGGATACCGACCATTCCAATATCACGGAATACTCCTTTTCTTCGCGTGGAGCTATTTCCCATTCTATTTTGTCTTTGTTGCGGAACCAGCCAAATGCTTTCCATTCCGGCATATATTTTATATCTGTACCGATACCTTTACCTTTCTCAGCAGTCAATTCAAGCACCCCTGTTTCATCAGGCACAATCAATGACGGCCGGTTAACAGAAACCCGGTCTGCTGATATTTTATTTCTCAATTCGCCCTGCAGATAATTCATTACCCCTTCAATAACATCTGCTTCCGCTTCAACAGTGTATGGAGATACGGTTTCCACTTCGTAACCGCCATGTTTAAATTCGGCGGCAGTTGGCAGGTAGCCTAACCATCCGTTCGTGTAGCCGTAATAGAAAGTATAGGGATACGGGGATTTGTCACGGATTTCATTGGATATTTCACAAAACAGTTCAACCGGCAAACTCCAGATAGCGATATCATGATTGATTTTCAAAAAGCCGACCGGCAGTCTTACCAGGTTCTTCCCATTCCCAATGCTCCGGGAATAGTTGCCCAGATCGGAAGGCCAGTTTAAATTTTCCTTTCGTGGCGTTTCGATGATGAGCTTGCTGGCAAAAATATTCACCTGGTCAATGGTAGCTGTAATAGATTTGTTCGCTTCCAGAATTTTATCACCCAGTAATACCCTGAATTGTGATAAGCGTGCAGCCCCGGGATTAGGATAGGTGCTGTAAATAGGGGCGATATTTCCTGCTGCTCCGTTTATAAAAAGCATGGGAACGCCTAATTTTTCTTCCACATAGTCTGCAACAATACCGGGCACATCACCACTGATTTGAAGGTTAGGAGCGCCCAGTGCAGTGCCATGTATGGCATAGTTTGATATCAGTGCTATAGGCGATCCATCTTCTTTATCTATCCGGATCAATCCAATTTTTTTGTCTACCGCGCCATCAGGGTTCATTCCCAGCCCTGCTTTCCCGTTAACGTCAATTGCCCGCCGGTTGATATTGGCGTTGGAATGTCCCCAACCAACTCCCAGCTTTGCTTTCACTAATTGTTTCCTGGCCTGTTTTATTCCCTCTATTATCTTTTGCTCTACAAAATGGGTATAGGCAGTATCTACCGGATGCTTATATCTTTCTCCCATAAATACTTCGGGTAACCCCGGTACGCCAACTTCAGGTGCAGAATGGGTATGGGTAAGCGTCCACCAGAAATTTTCAGGAGCAATACCCAATTGCTGATACAGGAGTGATGCCAGATGATCGTATTCGGAAGGAGAAATAACACAGATATCAGAAGATACCAGGCAGAACTCTGTGGTTCCGTCATTCAATACCACTATCCGATGATAAATGCGATCGTGTACGCCGGTAGATTGACGGGCATTGTAGCCCAGCAGCATTTTTGGTTGGTCGGGCGTGATATCTATCTTAACTACTGCTGCACGAAAGATGCCTGTATTTTGTGGCCCGGGCAGATTACCAAATGTATGTGCAGAACCTGAAGGCATTGCGGAACAACACAAGATGATCATTGCGATCATATACACAGTGCGGGTGCACTTATATTGGGTTATTGTCTGGTGGACAAAGTAATTTCCTGGTAGTTTCATGCTTATTATTTGGTATGAAGAAATCTGTTTTTTCTTTTTTGCCTGCCCAAAAAAAGAAACAAAAAAAGATCAGCTCTTCCAGGCCATTCACCCTTCCCCTAATTCTGCCGCAAAAAAGCGATCAGGTCGGCCATGGCTTCCTTGCTGATATTTTTTTCTAAGCCCACTGTCATGGCAGACACACTCAGGGATTGTAAAGATTTAATATCCTGCCGGCTGATTGTTTTTTCAAAGTTGCCCATATTTTTAATGGTAATTGCTGAAGATGTTTCAGCCGCAATAATACCTTGCAAAGACTCTCCATTGTTTAAGTTAATCTCCCAAAGATCATATCCTGCCATGATGGAAAGATTGGGATCAAGAATATTAGCCAGTATATCCTCTCTTTTCCAATTATGTATAGTAGCGAGATCAGGCCCGAAAGCAATTCCATTTTCACCTTTTACCTGATGACAAACTGCACAGCTTTGCATATATATTGCTTTCCCCTTTTCCGGATCTCCCGGTAATTCAAGCGCAGCCTGGTATTCCTTATTGATCTTTTTTGCTTCCTCCGCATTTTTGGTAAATACTGCCCTGGCACGTTCCCGTAATTTGTCATCAGCCACCTGCATCAAACTAATACCGGTCCAAAAACTTACATTACTGGCAGGAATCTTATTCGCTTCCATTGCGGTAATGAGTATTCTCATCCTGGCAGTATCATGCATAAATACACGAATGGCGGCATCTCTTATTTCTTTGGTAAGCCCCGGCCACAAATCCACAAGGTATTCACTCACCGCAGTTGAGGGAATCACATTCAATACCCGCAGTGCGGCAAATTTCACGGCAGGTTGCTCCTGTGGAGTAAGTAAGCCCTGGAGCATGGTAAGATAATCTGACGGGTTACCAAAAGTGAGAAAATCAATAGCATCTGCCCTTTTTAAATCTGAAACAGCAGTGTCTTGTGCAATAGATGCTGCCCTGGCAACTGATGAGGTGCGTAAGGTATCATTACTGATTTTTGAAGCCTGTAAAAATTGTAAAGCCGATTTTCGTAACCCATCTGAAGGGCTGTCAAAAAAAGTGTTGAGCAGCAAACGCTGCTCAGCTTCACTGATAGAGAGCTTGTTTTTCCGGTAACGCAGTCCCTGTGCCACCCCTTGTAGCATTGCTGTCTGCGATTCCTGCTCACGTGAAGTTTGCGCAACAATGGCTTTTTGAATGAGATGATGAACCTTTGCCTCACCCTCTGTTGCCGCAATAATTCCTGCAAGTCTTTGTACCATTGAGCCGTATGCCGGTATATCAGCTTTGTATTTTGCCAGCATCAGGTTAAGCAGTGAATTTGCATTTAACGAAGCGGCAGACAGGGCAGCTACCTGGAACCATTTGTTTTCCATATCCTGAAACAACAAACCATTACGTGCATCGGATGCCGGAGCGGTATTTACATATCCCAATGTGAGCAGTAGCTGAAAGCGCACCTTTATTGCTTCATCATTTTGTAAAGCTAAGAGTGCTGTGCCTAATGCCGGATCATCCTTCAAATGCAGTTCAGCTAATTTAACGGCGTTCTCTCTTATTCCTGCAACCGTATCTTTCAATGCATTTTTAATAAGATCAGTTGGCAGCGCGTTCATGCCTTCCAAAGTCCACAACGCATGCAGCCGCCCCATTGCAGATTCAGGGTTTGAAGCCATCTTTACAAGTGCCGACACTGCATTTTTATCTGCTCTGTCAACTAATAAGCGTTGTGCACTAATGCGCCACCAGCCGTTGGTATTTGCTAATTCTTTCACTAATTCATCAACAGAAGCGTCACCAAGTTGCAAACCCTTCATCCAGTCTGCTTTTTTTCCATCAACCGGAGTAATGCGGTAGATCCTTCCTTTATCAATACCATCATATAAGTTCCCTGCGGCAATAGCTTCTTCCGACATCCATTCGGGTGATTCAATTACGCGTCTGTAATAATCCAGAATATACAAAGCGCCATCGGGACCAACATACATATTCACCGGACGCGACCAGGCATCGGTGGAAGTAAAAAATTCTTTATTTGGAAATACCCGGCTTGCCGTATAACTCAGACTACTGTCTCTTAAAATATCCACATGCACCAGGTTACTCACCGGTTCGGCAATGAAGGTGGCATTATGATAGGGTGCAGGAAAGTCTTCCGCCAGGTAGGCGGTTAGTCCGCTACCGGAAGTCATGGTTCCCACATCGGTAAATATCTGCCTGTCCGGGTTGAGCGTAGTAGGAAATACCTCCGGCGCATTCAGGTGATCCGACATAGAATGATTAGGATCTGTAGGCGGTAGTTGGGGATTACGTTTTAAATAGCGCTCTGCAATAATCTCCTGGTATCCCTGGTTAGAGTTGTTGCTGCCAAACCAATGCCCCCATTTATCGAAAGTATGACCAAACTGGCAACGGCTTGCTAACTCTTCTAATTGATACTGTTCGGGGCGAAAACGAACGGATTTTCCACTGGCATTTTGCGGCAGGCGAACCGCATCCGGCTTAGCGGGATAGTAAATTTCGGTTCCTTCATCTCCAAATTCTTCTCCATAATCCCTTGATTTTACAATGCCCTCATGTGCGGCATAAATCCAGTTATCAATACCATACACGGGATTATTTAAATTGTGCTGCGGATTGGTGAGTGCAAAACCCGTCAGCAGTGTATCCATGATGTCGGCCTTACCATCGTTATCCGAATCTTCGAGATAATAGATATTGGGTGAGTCGGTTACAACAAATCCCTTCTTCCACCGGAGGATGCCTGTGGGCAACAGCAGTCCTTCTTTAAAAAGTGTGCGCTTGTCCATGATGCCATCTCCGTTGGTATCTGATAGCATCACAATATTTCCGCTGCCACTTTTGTCTAACGGATAACCGTGCATTTCCACTACAAACATGCGGCCATATTCATCTATCTCCATATCTACCGGAGAAGTAATCATCGGCTCGGCGGCGATCATTTCAATTTTAAATCCGTCGGCTACCTGCATGGTTGCCAGGGCATCTTCGGCCTTAACGCCACCGGATATTTCTGTTTGAGAAGATGGCTGATTACAGCTTATGGAAAAAATCAAAAACGATAGCAAAAAATATTTGATCGGGAATTTGAAAAAATATAACATGTTTGTATTCTTAGAATTTAAAAGTGCCTAAAAGTAGATATGAGTTATTTGAACTATTATCTTTTCGCAAAACCTGTAAATGAGATTGCTTGCGAATGTCGCCTCACCCCAACCCCTCTCCTATCGGAGAGGGGCTAAAGGCATTCATTCCTACTATCTTTTTCGCCTGGGCTTTTCCGTTATCGTCTGCGGCGCCCTCATTTTGCCCTGCAAATAATCCAGCACAGATTCTGTAAGATCACCTGCTGCTCTGGGTGTGAAAGGCGACACCGTTTCTACTTCATAGCCACCGTGTTTCCATTCTGCCTCCGTGGGCAGATACCCAAACCATCCATTGGTATAGCCGAAATAAAAAGTGTATGGAAAAGGAGAGCGGCTTCGCACTTCGTTAGATACTTCACAAAACAATTCCAACGGAGCGCTCCATATCGCAATATCTTTATTTATTTTCAGCAACCGTACCGGGAGGCGAACTAATGTATCGCCGGATTTTGTGGTAACGGTGTATTTGCTTAAATCGGCTGACCATGCCAAGCCCGGTTTTTTTGGGGTTTCTACAACAATTTCATCTGCCCGGAGTTTTACTTCATCAACCGGATATTTTATTTTACTGTTTGCCTCTAGAATTTTATCTCCCAGCAAAACGCGAAATTCACTTAGATGACCTGCTCTTGCATTGGGGTAAACGCTGTAGATAGGCGCAAGGTTGCCCGCCGCACCATTAATAAAAAGCATGGGTGCGCCAATTTTTTCTTCTACGTATTCAGCCACAATACCAGGTGCATCTCCGCTGATCTTCAGGTTGGCCCCGCTCATAACGGTGCCGTGTATGGGATAGTTGGCAATCAACGCCATTGGTTTGCCATCCGGCTTGTCAATACGCAATAACCCGATGCGCCTGTCCACCGGCCCGTCAGGATTCATACCCAGAGAGGCCTTACCATTAACATCAATTGCCCTGCGATTCATATTGGCTTGCGAAAAGCCCCAGCCTACACTCAGCCGGGCTTCAGTAAGTTTACTGCGTACTTCACCAATACCTTCAATCAGCTTCTGTTCAATCATTGCGGTGTAGGCTGCATCTACCGTGTGTTTTATGCGATCTCCCATATAAACTCCATATAATCCCGTTTCGCCAAACTCCGGTGCAGAATGTGTATGCGTAACAGTCCACCATACGTTTAACGGATTTATTCCGTATTGTTTGTTGAGTAATGCAGCCACCTTATCATATTCTGACGGAGAATACAGGCACACATCGGATGAGATGATATAGAACTGAGTAGTACCATCATCTAAAGCAACAATCTTATGATAAATGCGATCCAGCACACCCGTGGATTTGCGTTCCTGGTATCCGAGCAGGTGTTGTGAATCGGAGGGAGTAATATCAATTTTGACAACGGCGGCTTTGAGTTGGGCGTGGGTGCTGTGGGGCAAAATGAATGCACTACAGATGAATAAACAGTATATAGAAAAAGGTATATCCTTTTTCCATGACTTATAAAAAACCATTTGGATTAACGTACCGGCTGATTTAAACTTATACATTAAGATTACCATTTTAAATAATAGAGACGAAAGGTCTTCTTTTATACCGACTATATTTTCGGGGTGCCTTTCGAAGGTGTGGCATTCCTTTGCTTCATGTGGGCAGTGTCTTCACTACCCACCGCGGCCACCAATAGCAGTAAGCAGCAATTAAAAAGCAATATGTTAAAAGAGGTGCATGTCCTTTTGAAATCCGGTTCAGAGTTATTTTTAGGCAGTCTATATGCTCAGAGATTATGGACTAAGGTAAGGAATTTGAGTGCTTAATAGAGCATGGGAATATCTCAAGTTTTCGGTGGACATGAGTGGCCGCTATTTCCCCAAATCAGAATTAACCTCAAATAGATGTCAATCAGGATACTCACCTGAAATCATATTTTAATATTTTATTATTTCGATCGCTACAGGTCCTGCCAACCCAGAAGGCTGAAGCGAATCCGTTGGTTTTGCTGGATTTTCATTTACCCAAGTTGTCCGTTTTTCAGTGGGTAATTTGGTATCACCTATAAGTCTGTTTATCCAGTTATTCACCACATTTATTTCTATCGTATTATTTCCTGCTTTTACCAAATTAGTGATATTCAACTTCCATGGGTCAGTCCATACTCCTCCCGCAACAACTCCATTGACTTTTACTTCCGCCATAACATTAACTTTCCCAAGATTAATAAAAAATTGATACTCAGGTGAAATGTTATTCAAATAAAAACTGTTTTTATAAGATGCCTGGCCTGAATAATACCTAATTTGCTCCTCTTCAAAATCAGTCCAGTCTTTTAAGTCTGCCATATAAATTGGTGTTTTGGAGCCATCTTTAATCTTATCAAATGTTACTTGCCATGGTTTTTCTACTTTAACAATCTTTGTAGGTAGTGGGAAATTATCTCCAATTTCCTCTCGATAGCGAACAGGTTTTCTAAATACAATAAAAGCACTTCCCTGGGGAGGTAGTTCAAGAGATATTTCGGTACCAGATTTTTTCTTACTAAACACTTCAAGATCTCGGATATTACCATCAATGGGGTCCCAAAATTCAGGTTGTTTCCCATTCACTCTGAATGTTGCGTCAAACTTAAGTTTATTTTCACTCTGATTAGAAATGAAATATATATCAGTATCATTTAATCTTCGATGTACCCATAGCAGGGGAAGATCATCGGGAAAGATTATATCTGGCTCAGTCTTGATTTGATTTAAAGCATCCTGAATGTCTACACCATCTATTATGCCCCCCTTATATTTACTTCCCTTTTGTCCTTTATTCTTTGTCCAAAGCTCATTAGCTATCGTTTCTACCTTTTTATCTGCTGTAGGAAAGTTTTTCAGACTTGGTGAGCGAAAGGGAGGAGCACCGTATATTGCTGCACCTTGCTTACATAGAAGTTGGATCTTTTCAAGAAGTTCTGGCCGCATGGTTTCAACAGGTGGCAGAACAAGCATTTTATAACTCATGCCATCCGGAAGTACCAAATTACCGTCAATTACCGAAAGATGGTTTAGGATGACATCGGCATTTATGTAATCGAATGAATAGCCCTTTGGCACCTCAGGTATTCGAACACCAGTCATCTTGGGAACATCTTCACCAATGAAATAGCAAAGGTCATTAATGGGAAGCCCCCTACGTAACATAAACATACACCTACGTTGGTAATCTATCCAATATTTTGATTGTTTAAACCAAGTGTTTTTTCGATTAAACTCGGTTCCGAACCATGCATTTATACCTGGATTTCTTTCTTCATAAGGCTGATGTATATATAAGTGAAGCACGACTTGGTTTATACCCTCAGTAAAACTCCAGTCACCTCGTTTCTTAAGTAATGTGGGGTGTCTCTGAAATGCTAGTCCTGCAGATGTATACGATTCTGCTGATACTATTCTTTTACCGTAAATATGGGCAGCTGATGACGCGGCACGACATTCTGTATTTCCTAGCTCCCCTTCGTTCCAGAATTCACCACCAATATCATGGCTTTGTCCTCCATAAAGCAAGAACTCTGACGGAAACCCCCAGTGGCCATAGTTCTCCAACCAAATCCTTAACCCATTTTCCTGGCAGATGTCACGAAAAGCACCAACATAATGATAGGCTATTCTATCAGCAACAAATCTGCGAAGATCCCAAAGAAATCTGTCTGATTGATCAGTTGAACCTACTATTCTTCCAGAGAGTACAGGTAGCCATGGTAAGGGATCATAGCTATATTTTGCCCTGAAATCCTCTATCATATCATCAGTCCAGTTCTGTGATCCTTGTTCATAGCTATCAAGTACAACATGCTTAAACGCTTTTCGTTCTTCTATTGACAATCGTTTAAGAAGTTTTAAAACATATTGATTAAAATGATGTCTTAGATGATTTTTATTCATCTTATCAACCTCCCATCCTGTTGCGTATGGGGCAGCTTGCGCATTGCGAGCACCTGTGAGGTCTGATCCGATGCGCATTATAATCCAGTTGCCAGGAGGGGAATTCCATGTAAGGGTATCTTCTTTAACATATTTGCTGATATCAATTACATTTTCCGGACTGATTTTAGCTAAAGTATCACTACCTTCTTCTCTTAATTCCCATTGGTATTCAAACCACGTTGGGAAAGGAATTTGGCACATCTTTCCAAGTTGTTTCTCTACATAGTCTTCAATTCTTGGTACAGCGGACAACTCAATTTCTGCAAATCCAACGTCAGAAATATCTCCATTTTGAATAGAAAAATAATTGCGAAGATTAAAATCACTTAATATAAATCTAAAGCTTTTGGAAGACACCGTAGGTAGAGAGATGGCTACTGGACCAAACCTCATGGGGCCAACATTTACCCTTGAGTTACTTCTGTCATACCTAAATTTCCTTATGCTCTTATAAGACCCGTTTTCCAAAATATGAACGTCAATATCTACAGCAAATTCTATTCCTGCATGAAAAACTCTTAGACTACGTGCTGTAAACAACTCTTCGATTTCAAAGTCTATGACTATTTGTTTCGCAGAACCTGCATTTTTAAACAGGCAGAAAGTTTCTAGGCTTCCATCACTTAGATTTAATGCGTCCTTTAAATCCGGAGTAACTTTTATTTTTGGGTTTAGTGATGAAATTTTTAGATTATCATTCTCTGGAACCGGAAACGCAAGAACTCTTACGTCCTGATATGTATCTGAATATCTCTCAAACGCTTGCGCTATTTTCTTCCCGCCCTCAATTTCTATTTCATGAGATAAAAGATATCTCATTGAATGTTCAGGTTTAACCCATGGGCCACCTGACTGGCTCCAGCCAGGACTATTAAATAGTCCAATATTAACGCCGGTCCTTTTACCCTCTCGTACTGCATGTTCTAATAACTGCCACCATTCCTCACTCAGAGTCTTTATTTCCCCATAAGGCATGCCTTCATAACCAATATTGCCTATCATTGCTTCACCAATTCCCACTTCCGCCATCGCTTCAAGATCCTTTGTTATTCCATCTTTTGTATTGTTATCACTTATCCAATACCAATAAACCCATGGCTTAACGGAATCAGGAGAATTTTTAAAACCCTGTTCCAATTCATGAGCAGATATAAAATCGGTATTAATAGGAATATTGTTCTTGCAGCTGAATTGATTTAGTGCCATTATTATGCTAATAAGAAGAAAATTTGAGTTCATTTCAGATTTTTTAAGATAGGATAAAATTATGTGTTGAATTTTTTGGTTAATCGGTAATTGAATACAGGTTTCTTTTCATCCTTGAATGTAACAATCACCAAAAACCAAGGGGTTTAGGGAATATGTGATCTCTAAACCCCCTATAAATTGGGCTATCCAATCGGACTGCATTAACTATTTGCCAGTGATAAGATCAATACATATCTTCAGTATTTATTTAAGAATTTCTTTCGATATTTTCAATTATTTGTCCCACCAAACATTAGTTAACCAATTATTAGAACCTTGCTTTGAAATTGCTGCATCCAAATTATTAGTATTTAATGCTCCTTCACTTGCGGGATATTGAAACCTCCGAGGGATAACTCCTCCCGTATAGTTGCCAGGAAAGTTCACTGGTATTAAAGTTGGATAATTTGATCTTCTCCAATTGGCATGAGCTTCATAGCCATCAAGTAAAGAAGCTATATAATACTGAGTATTGATAGATTCCAGTCTCTCTTCTAAATTATTCGGATAAACTAATCCAGTTAAAAAAGTTTCTATTTTTTCACTTTCAAAAATACTCGAAGAGGGATTATATAATCTTAAGAGATCTATTGCTGCTTGAACTCCTTTCCTATAATAAAATTCGCCGGATGGTCCTGTCTGAATCCAGTTTTTTTCTCGTGCTTCCGCTAACAGAAGCATCGTCTGTGCGTAAGAAACAATTACATTCGGATCATTAGCATCAGCAAATGAGGATCTTAATTGTGAGAAGGTATGTAAAGAACCTGCTACATGACTTATATCCGTTCCATTTGGTAAACCCTTCTGAATAAAAGTATCATCATTTTCATTCCCTGGATCTGTTGGCGAACCTCCGGTTCTTATCACGGACAGAATTTTCAGTCTAACGTCATTATTTAATTTAAGAATATCTATAAATGTTTTTGAAAATTTGAAATTATTTTGATATAATTCTGATCTAGATCCTGGGTAAAATCCAAGAATATGACTGTTAGGGTTATCATAGACTCCAGAAGTATGATTTATTCTAAAAGTTTCATCATTACTACTTATTAAACCATTGGTGTAAGCCTTTGAAACTAAAGAAGTCGCCGTAGTTGGATCAATTTTGGAGAAACGCATACCCACTCTTAATAAGAGTGAGTATGCTGCTTTTTTCCAAAGTTCTACATTACCGTTATAACTTGTTATAT
Organism: uncultured Sphingobacteriales bacterium; assembly: GCA_937871285.1. GTDB lineage: Bacteria > Bacteroidota > Bacteroidia > Chitinophagales > Chitinophagaceae > Agriterribacter. The sequence goes on from CALMQS010000011.1 coordinate 40,176, forward strand.
CTCCCTTAAGGGGTTTATCTGTGCGAAACGATTTCGCAGCGACTTCCAACTCATCCGCGATATCTAACAAAACAATTCTTTGTTCATCATAATCTGGCGTAAATATTCCATTCAGGAAGCCTTTGCCAGCATTAAAATAGGGGAGGTTTCCATAAATATCAGTGAGCCTTAAAAAAATAAAAGCCTTTAGGACCTTTGAAGCAGAATGATAATTAATTTCTTCTTCTTTACCTGCCGTCTTTTCAATCAAGTTAACAAGATTTTGTATTGCCTTTCCATAATATCCATCCCATAAGGCTGAATTGTATCCTTCATCGAATAAATATCGATCCCCTGCCTGATATGTCGTAGAAGCAAATTGTTGTACAAATTGAGTGGTATAAATTAAGTTGCCACGAAAAGACTCGTATTCACCTCCGGATGTTTGAATAATCGCTTGTGTAAATAATGATTCGGATTCTAAATCGGTTAATTTCGTTGGATCAATATTGATATCCCTAAAATTCTTAGTACAACTAGTAAAAGTCAGGAAAAGAATTATTATCCAAACACTATTATAAATATATTTAAGCATTATTATAAATTTTAGAATTTAAAATTTAAATTTAATCCCATTGATCTAACAGAAGGCACCCCAAACCATTCAAGACCCTGCGCGTTACTATTATTATACGAAGACTCAGGGTCAATATTGGGAACTTTCTTCAGCAAAACAGCAAGGTTTCTTCCAACAAGAGAAATGTTTATACTCTTGAAAGGAGATCGTAATATTAACTTTGAAGGTAAAGTGTAACCCAAAGTAAGTTCTCTTAGTTTAATAAAATCAGATTTAAAAATAAACGGTTCTGAAATATTCATTGCTATCGATTGCCAATACCTCTGTGCATTTAATTTGAGATTATTCTTTTGTCCGCTACTTTCTATAATGCCATCTACAATCACTCCGTCTTCACGTCCATATAAAGTCTGCTTTGTCAACCCCCTCAATGTTGACCCATCGTTTGTTCCTGAGTATAAATAGCCTCCAAATCTACTGTCTATTAAAAATTCGAATACAAAACCCTTATAAGAAATAGAATTTGTTAGCCCCATCAAAAGTGGAGCAACACCGGTTCCATAAGTTTTTAGTTCACCTCGCTGTGGAAATCCTCCATCATTTAATAATAATTTGCCTTCTTCATTTGTTTTAAATCCATAACCTTGTATTTGACCATATGGGGTACCTTCAATATTTGCTATAAAGGCCGTCATAGACCGTGCTTGATCGATTTGGATGGAATTTAGCTGATCAGAAATTTTTGTGACTCTACTATCATTGTAAGAAAAATTATATGTAAGAGTCCATCTCAGCATTCTATTTAATGGTGTTGCCCCAATCTGCAATTCTACCCCTTTATTTGTAATGGTTCCAGCGTTAATCAGTACGCTATTAAATCCCGAAGTCTGCGAGATCTGGCTTATAACAATATCGTTCTTTGTCTTTTTCGTATAGAAAGTTAAATCAAGGTTTACCTTATTTGAAAAAAATCTGTTTTCCATTCCTATTTCTACAGTTTCAACTGTAAAAGGTTTAAGATTTTTATTAGGTATGGTAGTGCCAGAAATTCCTCCTACTGGCAAGGAATTATAGGAGTTAGCACTCAATGAATATTGGAGGTTAAGTCCATATGGGTCTCTTTGTCCGCTAACCTTAGCCCACGAGGATCGTATTTTTGAGTAGTTAATAAAGCTTGGTAAATTAATAACTTCAGAGAAAATGAAACCTAAACTTGCAGAAGGATAAAAATTAGACCAATTATTGGGTGATAATGTCGAGAACCAATCATTTCTACCTGTTAAATTTAAAGCTAAAAACCTATCATAGGTAAGATCTACAGATGCAAATAAAGAGTTTGTTTGTACTTTTCTGTAACTATAATCCATCCATTTATCTCTCAAATTATTTATATAATAATAATTTGGTGCATAAAAATTATTACCAGCAAGAAATTGTCCGTCAGTAAAAGACTTCATGATATTTCCTCCAGTGAATGCGTCTATCTCCAGCTTATTAGAATTTACTCTTGCTCCAAAAATTACTTCACTATTGAACTCTCTAAACTTTTCAACACTTTGAATATTTATTTGACCACCCGAACTATATTGAGTCCCCATTGGAGTAATATCAAGATTATTGCGTGTATACGTATCGGTCGATATTCTTGCCCGTGAATAAAGCCAATGATTGAATGAATATTTTCCTTGTATAGCCCCTATAAATCGATCTCGACCATCACTTTGATCAAATCTATAGGTAGCCCAGTATGGATTTGTAACATAAGGAACTGAATTGAATTTCCTTTCACCTTTGGTAATAGAATCTACCATTTTGTCCCAATATGTTGACTCTTCCCAACTAGTTGGAATTGTAGTGATAGAATAATTAGCGTTTCCTGGTGAATCTGATACACGTGGTCTATTTTTAGTTCGTTCTCTAACATATTTTCCTATAATGTTTAATGTTAATTTTTCTAATGGCGTAACACCAATGTTCAAACTAAAATTATTCCTTTGTAAATTTGAATTGGGAACAACAGACCTATTTTGCAAATCAGTCATATTGAAATTGTAGTTGAATTTATCTCCACTACCATAAATTGATACTGAATTATTAATATTTGTTCCTGTTTTATAAAACTTAGATATATTATTTTTGTGTGCAATGTATGGTCTTAAAACTCCATCCCACTGAAAAACCATACTCCCATCCAACCTACTCCCCCAACTATTAGGACTTATTCCATTGGCCTCTTGAGCACTTGAAGGTGCGTTTCCCATAATACCATGACCGTACTCATACTGCCAATCAGTGAAATCATTTACTTTTTCCACAACTAAATTCGAATTTATTTCAATTCCGAAACCATTCATCTTCGATCCCTTCTTTGTTGTTATTAGAATCACTCCTGTAGCGGATCTCGACCCATATAATGCCGCAGCCGCCCCACCTTTTAAAATACTAATTGATTCAACATCGTCAGGGTTTATCATTTGTATTCCATCACCTCCGTCGCGCCCGCCATACATTCCAGCCCAACTTCGATTAGAATTATCTATTGGAATACCATCAATAACATATAATGGCTGGTTTTCTCCGGACAAAGATGTATTTCCTCTTAAAACTAGTCTTGATGAACTGCCTACGCCAGTTGCAGAAGAAGAAACATTAAGTCCTGGTACTCTACCTGAAAGACTATTTACTAAATTATTTGATCTAGATTTTAGTAGATCCTCTCCATATACTTCAGTTAAGGAATAACCTATTTTCCTTTTTTCTTTCGTTATTCCTAATGCAGTCACAACCACATCCTCCATCCCCGCCACAAATGCTTTCAATACAATATTGAATACTGTTTGGGTACCTACTTTTACTGTGTGCGTTTCAAAACCAACAAAAGAAAAGACCAGTTCCACATTGTTGGCAGAAGGAACAGACAACAGAAATCTACCGTCGGCATTGGTGGTGGTACCGTTTTGGGCGGCTTTAACGGTTACACTTACCCCTTCTAAGGGTTCCTGTTGTTCGTTAGTTACCCTTCCGCTCAGATTGATATCGGCAGGCGGGGAGAGCGTACCCGAAATGGACTCAAGCGGAGTAATCTGATAGATTTCTTTCTTCCATTTAATAAAGATGGTATTTTCCTCGATGGAATAATCCAATTGCTGATTACGGAACACTTCGTTTAAAAACTGTTTTAAGGGCATGTTTTCGCCCTGAACGGTAACAGGTTTTGCCTTACTAAGCTGTCCGGATTTGTAACTCACAAAATAACCGGTTTGCTGCTTTATTACAGTAAACACTTTTTCCATGGGAACATCCTTTCCGGAAAAAGTAATGGTTTGGGCAAACCCTGTGGCTGCAGCCTGCAGGCAGAGCCCTAAAAGCATTGCAGTGGTAACTTGCATGATGCGCAAAGTTTTGGGTAAAATTCCACGGGCGCCCCGGCACCGGTGGTTAAAAGCAATGAATTGCATACTTTTGCTCAGTTTTCGGTTAATGAATAGATTGTCTGTTGATCCGGCATTTATTAGGTTAGCCTGAAACTTTTGCCGGGTTTCTGTTGCGAGCAGAGCCCGGATTTTTTATTTAAATAGCCACGAATACACCAATAATACTATCTTAAGTTGATTATCCATTCGTGAATTCGTGGCTACCTTTTCTTTTGTTGTACAGAATGCAGGAATAATTTTTTTTAATACACTGTCAAAGTTTTTCCTTCTAATTTGAAATGTAAATCCCTATCCTGTAATCCGTTTAATACTTGTTGTAAAGTGAGATTTCTGCCAATCTCACCGCCTAATTCTATACGGTCAACATTGCCTTCATATTTCACTTCCACATCATACCACCGGGCAATCTGCCGCATAGCATATTTAAGTTTTACCTGGTGAAAATTGAACACCCCGTTTTTCCATGCCAGGTCTTTGTCTACATCCGTACGGGTTACCTTACCTCCCATATATGCATTACCCGGCGTTAACAACATACCGTTCACCTGCACCAATCCTTCTAAAAGCGAAGTTTTTATACCTGCTTCATCGTCATAACTGTTTACATTAAACGAAGTTCCTTTTACTGTGATCTCATCTTCATAAGTTCTTACCGTAAAGGGCTTCAACGGATTTTTAGCCACTTCAAAATAAGCCTCCCCTGTAATTGCTACCGCGCGGGTGTTTCCCGGGAAAGCTGTGGGGTAAGTAATACTGCTGGAAGCGTTCAGCCAAACGGTAGTACCGTCCGGAAGCATTAATTTGTATTGCCCGCCTTTAGGAGTGGTCATGGTATTATATACTACCACATCCGTTTTACTATATGCCAAAGCCCCATCGCTGATACGAATAGCTAAGTCGCCATCATTAATAACCTGCTGCCCCTTGTCATCTAATTCCACTTTTTCCCCATTGCTTAAGGTAAGCACCGCTTTGTTAGTACCTGGAAGTACATCATTTGCATCCCTTGTCAGCACGGGCGCCGTAACTGTTGCCTGTTGGCCAGGGGTATCTTTTTTTATGTTATAGTAAAAAAAGCCTGCACCTATAAACAGCGCCGCAGCCGCAGCATAACGTATCCATGGGGCTTTCAGGAAACGGATTTTACTGCCACCGCCTGGCATATATTCTTTAGCTTCATCCTCATCTATACCGCTTGTCTCCATTTTCTGATCGCTTTCTTTCAAAACAAATGGATCCATTGATCCGGCGTCATTTGCCACAATGACCCGTATCATTTCTTTCAGCTTTGCCTCATCATACACAAACAATTCCGGTAGTTCCTTATGATACCATTCCTCCACAATCCTGCTAAGTTTGTGTACGTTAGCCGGGTCGTTCAATGCTTCAAGCAATTGCGTCTTTTCTTCATCAGAAAGGATATCCCGGATGCGTTTCTGCAATAAATAGTCAAAATCAATTTTGTCTTTCACGTAATGATTGACACCGCACCGGGGGTTATTGTACCATCAGTCAGGGAATTTTTTTTTCAGTTGCGTAACGACTGCCAAATTAATTTTTAGGATTAGGTGTATAGGTCGAAAACATAGATAAAGACTTTGTACTAACAGGTAATTGATTGTTCATTTTAAAATGATAACTATTACCCTCAAAGCTGATTGCAAATCCTCCTGGCGTACTACCGGAGAAAATTATTTTCTCAAAGAATATCCATTAAAATCAATATGGCTGGAATAGTCAACCCTCCTCTTTGTGTAAGATACTCCCTTACGAATTGCAGGGCCTCCACAAGCTGATTACGTACCGTGTTCTCAGATACATTCAGGCGTGTGGCTATTTCCTTGCGGGAGAGTCCTTCTTTGCGGCTCAGTAAAAACACCTGTTTTCTTTTTGCAGGCAGTTTATTCACCGCTTCGTTAATAAGAGATTGGGTAAAATTCGCGTCTAACTGTTCTTCCATATCTGCAGAAGTAACAGAACGATTCTGGTACGCTTTAATCCGGAGTTCGTGGCGGAGTTTTGTTCTTAAAAAATTGGAAGCCGTGTTCGCTACCACGGTATATATCCATCCCATGGGGTTTTCAATGGTGGAAAAGGAAGTTCTGTGCAGCCATATTTTCAGGAAGACTTCCTGAAGCACATCGTTGGCCTCAGTTTCTGATTTGATAAGAGAAACGGTAAAAGGAAACAATTTTTTATACAGCGTATGCACCAACTTTTCAAAGGATTCTTCATCTCCCTGGGCAAGCCGGTCAAACATGGCATGATCAATCGTATATGTTGTATACTGTCTCAAGGCTGTAAGTAAATGGAAGATGAAGGTAAGGAAAAAGCATACAAACAACATCTTGAATCAAAAATACCCGGCAGTATACAAACTTATCAGGTAATGCAGAAAGCCTTTTGAATTATTTTAAAGGAGTTTTCAAGGCTCCTGCTTTAGCTAAGCTAACGGGGATCAATGAAAAACAAATACATCATTATGCTACAGGGCATCGCAAACCACGACCTGATATGGCAAAAAAATTTGAAACAGCTCTTCATAATTTAGGTAAAGAACTTATTGCTGCAGAATTATAATTTTTTACTGCTTTTAGGATATACTAATCTCTTCCGGCCAATGTGTGGCTATGCCCTGTGTACGAATAAATTGCTGAAAATCCTCCAATACAGATTTTTTATCTCTGACAGCATGTGGTGTCAGCTTTTTACCAAGTGAAAAGGCAATGAGCATTCCAGCGGCTTCACCAATACTCCATTCAACCGGATGCAAACGGTAGCAACCATTGGTGATATGCGTAGTACCGATATTTTTATTGGCTGGAATCAGGTTTTGCATTCGCTGGGGTAAAAGAGCGCCCAAAGGAATCTGAAAAGGCAATGACCCAAAATCAATATAATTATTTCCGGTAGTGCCGGGATGAAGATCAATATGATAATATCCTATACCTATGCTATCAAAAAAATCAGCCGCTTTACTTCCTGCTTTTTCTCCAGCTACCAATATTCTGTTTTCTTTGCCAACATGTTCTTCCAAAATTGTAAAAACAGATTTGATGCGCCTTGATTCACGGATGTACGGATATTTTGCTAACCCGTCATCTGTTCCTACTATATCTCCGCGTAGCCGTAATCCCGGCCAGCCCACTCCGCCATCAGCACGCGGAGCTTCAGTTTGCAACCAATAAAAAAGCGAGAGGCTAAGCTGCCTGCCCTGCTCAAGCGCGGCCTGAAATTCCTGCTCAGTAACATCAATGATATTACGGATAAAATAATCATTTTGCGGCCAGTTCACCATACTGATATCCCTCGAAAAAAATCCCGGTTTAAAATTATTTCTGTCAATAATACGACGGTAATTCCACAAGTTGAGCATTTGCCCGGTGGGCTTACCTGTTGGATCAAACCCCAGTGCTTTAGGTTGCAGTGTGGATGGATTTGAATACGATAATGACAATAATTTTCCGGGCCAGGCAGGCGTCAAATCCGGTACAAGCTTCTGCCAGTAGGCATAATCCTTAGGTTTATCTATCAAATGGTTTTCGCCGGGCAGATAATCCATAGCAAAGCACCAGGTAAATGCCTGGTTATTGTCCGGCTCTGCTTTTTCGGCTGCATGGAGTTCATGTGTATTCTGGCGGGACTCTGCCCCCGTTGCATATTCCGTTTTTGTTAATGGCAATAAGTCGCCCAACTCCGTAGCATCAATGAAATAAGGGGCAGTAAGTATAATCTTATCTCCCGTTTGCAGGGAGTGCGCTTTTAATGCTTTCACTTTATCGCCATTAATATCTGCACCCTCAATTTTATGCTGCAGCAGCAGGGTTAATTTTCCCGATGCAAGGTAAGGCGCCAGCATATTATTCAGCACGGCTAAGGCTACACGCGGTTCATGGCATAGCCTGGAAACAGCTCCCGAGCCTGGGTTTAGGTTTTTATTGGTTTTAGCCGCTTCGGTAAGCGGATAGTGACGCACATAATATTCGCGGACTGCAGTACGCAGATCGCTGTAAAGTTGGGTGGCGCCAAAAGATTCTATCCAGGGATGTTCATCAGGGCAACTCAGCCCCTGCTGGGTAAGCTGCCCGCCAATCCAGTCGGTTTCTTCGGTCATGACTACACGAAGTCCGTTGCGCAAAGCTGCTATTGCCGCAGCACAGCCACCCATACCGGCGCCTGCTATTATTACATCTGCCGGCAATTCTTTTGCCGTTCTGGTTTTACTGATTGTATTGGCTACAGCAGGTATGCTGATAGCCGGAGTGGCAACAATGGCGCCACTGCCAATACTGAGCGACCTGATAAAATTTCTTCTTCTCACCTCAAAAGATTTTATGAATTGCTGATGTTAACGATTGCCGTATCAGCTGAAGCAGTTGTTGTAATCCTTTAAAGATAGAATTGATTTCAATAGTCAGCGAAAAAACAATACAGCACAAAAAAATCCCGGCAAAACAAAATTTGCCGGGAATTCATATAATGTAAACTGAAAATGATTTTACCCTAAAGCTACCCTTTTAAAATCAATTACTTTCAACTCACTGTCTACACTTAGCAGGTAATCACCAACAGTTTTTCCGCCATCTTTTACAAAAGGCTGTGCGGTTAATGTATTTTCTTTAAAGAATGCATTCAGTTTACCTTCTGCAATTTTATCAATCATCGCATCGGGCTTGCCGGCCATTTTAGGATCATTCTTAATTTGATCTGTTACAATTGCTCTTTCACGCGCTACCACATCAGCAGGTACTGAAGCGGGATCCACTGCTACAGGATTCATAGCGGCAATCTGCATAGCCGCATCCTTTCCGGCATCAGCCGCTTCTTTATTTAAGCCTACCAGCACACCTATGCGGTTGGCGCCGTGAATATAGGATGCAACAAAAGGAGCATCCAAACGCTCAAACTTACTGATACCTATTTTTTCACCAATGCTGGCCAATTTATCATTTACCAGGTCGGCAATTTTAGCGCCATTAATAGCAACACCGCTCAGTTCATCCGCGCTTTTTACGTTATGCTGAATGGCGGCATCGGCAATGCTTTGAGCAAAGGCAACAAAGTCCGCATTCTTACTTACAAAATCCGTTTCACAGCTAATACAAACCGCAATGCCTGTTTTATTATCTGCAGTGGTTTGGGCAATTACCACACCTTCTTTTGCTTCCCTGTCGCCACGCAATGCAGCCACTTTTGCACCTTTTTTACGCAACCAGTCAATCGCCTCTTCAAAATCGCCATTGGTTTCAGTTAAGGCCTTACGGCAATCCATCATACCCGCGCCGGTCATCTGGCGCAACTTATTAATATCTGCTGCTGTAATTGTTATTGTTGACATATCAGCCAATAATTTAAGTTAGAAATAAAATTACGAGGGCACACCCTCCTCCTATCTTCCGCCACCAGGACGTCTGCCAGGTCCACCGGGTCCGCCGGTTGTACGTTTTCTTTGTCCACCGGGAGCGCCTCCTCCTCTGTTACCACCGGCGCCGGGACGGCTTCCACCACCAGGTCCGGGACGGCTTCCGGGCGTTCTGCCACCTCTTTCCTTATCTGCTCCGCCTGCTTCATCTATATCCAGCCTTGGTCCTTTATCTACCACTTCTTCTTCCGATTCTTCTTCCGATTTCTCGTTCTGACGTTCGGCTAAACCTTCGGCTATGGCTGCAACAATATAGTTGGTTATTATAGCAATAGATTTTGTTGCATCATCATTTGAAGGAATCGCGAAATCCACTTTATTCGGATCGCAGTTGGTATCTACCATACCAAAAGTAGCAACACCCAAACGTTTGGCTTCTGCAAGCGCTATATGCTCGTGGCCGATATCAATAATAAATAATGCAGCCGGAACACGTCCTAACTGGGCAATACCGCCTAACACCTTTTCCATCTTCTCTTTATCCCGGCTAAGCGTTAGCCTTTCTTTTTTGGTAATGCTGTCAAAAGTGCCGTCATTGAGCATTTTCTCAATGCTTTGCATTTTTTTTACGCTCTTGCGTACCGTGTTAAAGTTGGTTAGCATGCCACCCAGCCACCTTTCCGTTACAAAGGGCATATTAACCCGCTTTGCGCATTCGGTAACAATTTCCTTTGCCTGCTTTTTGGTACCTACAAACATTATTTTTTTGCCACTCCTGGCAATGCTTTTTAATGCTGCGGCGGTTTCCTGCAGGTGCTCAACCGTTTTATTCAGGTCAATAATATGAATGCCTTTTTTTTCAGCAAAGATGTAAGGCAGCATCTTTGGATTCCACTTCTTGCGCAGGTGACCAAAATGAACACCGGCTTCGAGGAGTTGTTGTTGAAGGGAAGTATTATTTTCCATTTATCTGATTTTAGAATTTGAGAACCTGCTGGTTGGCAGGCTGGTTTGAAAATTTCCAATATCCCTTTCCGGGGAAATAATGGATTAACGTTTGCTGAACTGGAAGCTCTTCCTTGCTTTTTTCTTACCAAACTTTTTACGTTCAACACCTCTTGGATCACGCATCAGCAATCCGGCAGCTTTTAATGCAGGACGATAGTCTGCACTAACTTCCAGCAAAGCACGTGCAATACCCAGCTTTGCAGCTTCGGCCTGACCTTTAACGCCGCCGCCTGAAGCATTAATTTTTACATCAAACTTATCTAATCCTTCAATAGTTTTTAAAGGAAGTTCAACCTTATTTTGAAGGTAGATCAGAGAAAAATACTGCTTGTAGTCCTTGTCGTTTACAATGATCTTGCCCTCTCCTTTAGAAAGGAAAACACGGGTCACTGCTTCTTTACGACGACCAACGCCATTTTTTTGCTTTTCCATGTATTTTAAGCTTTAGGCTATTAGCGAAACCGCTATTAGCAGTTTTACTAATTAAAATTTTAACTCTTTAGGTTGCTGTGCAAAATGCGGATGTTGTGCTCCCGCATACACAAATAATTTTTTATACATGCTGCGTCCCAGACGATTCTTAGGCAACATCCCTTTTACGGCTCTTTCTATCACCACTTCGGGGCGGCGGTTCAGCAAACTTTTTGCTGTCTCTTCTCTTTTGCCTCCGGGGTATCCGGAAAAGTTGATATAGGTTTTGTCTTCAATTTTATTGCCTGTGAATTTTACCTTGTCGGCATTAATTACTACAATAAAATCCCCACAATCAACATGAGGAGTATAATAAGCTTTGTTTTTGCCGCGCAGTACCGCTGCAATGCGGGCACACATACGACCAACAGTTTGATTGGTGCCGTCTACAACATACCAGTTATGTTGCACGGAAGCCGCATTCGCATGCTTTGTAGTGAAATGTAATTTACTCATTCTTATCTTTTTTTACTCCCGTTCATACAAACAAGGAGTTGGTACCGTTGCCATCCCTTCGGTTACCGGTTAAAAATTGGAGCGCAAAGGTAGGAGGAATCAAATAAGATTCCCAAAATTTAAGGCTATTATTTTTAAAGGCTCCTTTGTAATAGATTGATAATCAGTAAAAATTTTGAATCAAATTATAAACCGAAAGAGAAAACTCAACTTTTATGCATGAAAACTTTACTTTAAAGCTCCTCTTCCCTCCCGGTTGATTATATTGAGAACGAAGTTGCAATGCCACTAAACGGGTAAGAAATGCCTGTTCATTCATTTTACAGGCGATCGCAGGATTGTATTTTAGATTTGCAAAAAATATCAGGGATAAGTCTTTAAGAAAAATTGCATTGAGCTATGAAAAGTTCTTCAGCGATCCATTACCCGCAAACGATAGCGCGATAGTAAAAGTGCAGGTTTGTTATCCGGTTTTTTAAGCGTCTTATTTTATGGAATACACTTCCTGGATGATGGTAAAGTTGTTTTTACCTGTTGCTTTTGCAATGTCGGCAGATGGGGTGTGCTTAATCCAGTAGCTTGTTGCCGGGCGTTTGTCGTTTTTTTTCAGCCATTCATACATAATACTTATATCTTCATCCATATCAGTATAACTTTTTGTTGTTTGTATAATCACTGCCGGATGCTTATCCATTTCTATCATTTCAAAAGGCTCGTCAACATCCTGTAGTGCATCCGTTGCGGCTACGGCTACACATAGTATTATTGTGGAATCATTCAGCGCTTCATGCTGACTTAAAAAGGTTCCCGGATATTTTATTTCTTCCGCAGGTAAGTGAGCGCTTATTTTATTGTGCAAATAAGCAATCTGATCTTTCACTTCGTTTAATGCCACGGTATCAGACAAGGTTACGAGCTTAATGGCAGGCATTTCTTGTCGTTCAAAAGTTAAACCGCCAAAGGTATTATCCGGATGCTCTATCGCATTTTTAAACTGTACCATATTTTGCAAAAACGCCGTTCTGAACTCAGAGGGATTAAAAAGCAGTTTAAATTTTTTAAGCATATTAGTTTTAAATACAAACTCCTCCGACCAGTTGATTTGCATATTCCACCGGTTCTTCTGTGATACCTGAATCCGGCCTTCTTTTTCATAGCCATTCTGATCTTTTAACTGATATTCAAATACGGTGCTTTTTTTGTCGGGCCGCATAGTTAGGGAAGCAGGTTGGGGCTGCACAATTTCATTATCGGCATACCACTTCTTCCAATTAACAGTATCCTGCAGGGTGCGGTACGTAATAAGTGCATCTGAGCTTACAACAATTGTAGCGTGATAGGTACGACGCATGGGAATGATCAGCACCAGAATTAGCGCTGTTAAAAGCACCGTTAAAACTATAATTATAATTCTCTTTCCCTGCATGGGTGGGTCTGTTTTACAAGTATTGAATTTTACTGCCCGGCA
>CALMQS010000012.1 GCA_937871285.1 uncultured Sphingobacteriales bacterium
ATATCCAGTCCTACAATAATGGGTTGTTCAGTGTTCATGGTGGTTGGTTTATTGCGTTGTGTAACTGTTGTTATTGTTTAATAAATTGTTAGGAATAATAATACTGCGTGTGGTGTCTTTTCGTGTGGCTACCACCTGCCCCCTGTACTGCACATTAATAGTGGAATAGGTATTCCATCCCACTTTTGCCAGCACTTCCCGGTAAAATATATACAGCTTCCTGAATTTCTGTTCCAGGTTGTATCCATCTCCTAACACGATAACATGATCTCCTATCTGCGGCGATAGCTCAAAGTTTTTTTGCTGTGTATAATCCACCTGTTCTATCTGCGCCAGCCAAAACGGATCAGCAGTAATTAATTCGCTTATTGCTTTGATCTGTAACAGCAGTACGCTGTCGGCTTTGTTCCATTTTGTTTTGTCTAAAGGGCAATTGGTAAAAACCGGAACGCTTGCTGAAAATTTGCTGCTCAGTGGCAGGCGCACAAATTCCTTATCTATATAATAGCTTTTGTTGCCTGTAGTAAATATCCTGGCCAGTGGTTCGCGTTCTTTTATTTTTACCTGCAATACTTCATTATTGTCAAAGAACAGCTCAGCATCCTTTATCCATACATTTCCTTCCAGTGTTTGTTCCATTTGCCGGAGGTTAAATTCAGTTAGCTTTTTGCCTTTAATATCCGGCATCATATGGGTGAGCATACCAGTGATGTCGTTTTTGTCTGCAAAAAGATTATTCTTCACTTCCCTGATCTCTATCTCTAATCCATTGCATATTTTATCATCCCTTTTACGCATAGCGGCAATGAGCAGCACCACCAGCGCCACGCCTGCAGCCACCCACAAGGTGACTGCAATAAACCTCCCTATTTTTCTTTTGCTTAGCCGCATATTGTTAACACTTTCTGTTTTTCACTCACCATTCGCTATTCACCATTCTCCAGTATTTCCTTTACCGGCTGAACCAGTTGATCAATGTCTCCTGCTCCTGCGGTAATGAGCAGGTTAGGATTGTTTTGATCGTACCTGTTTTTTATCCAGTTCAGTACTTCTGCTTTATCCATTATATGTTTACGTTCATTTTTCATTTTGTCGAATATCATTTTGCTGGTTACGCCAGCTATGGGTAATTCCCTTGCGGGATATACCGGTAATAGTATTACCTCATCTGCGAGGTCAAGGCTTGCCGCAAACGCTCCGGCAAAATCCCTGGTGCGGCTGAACAAATGCGGTTGAAAAACCACTGTACATTTTTTACCGGCGAACAACAGCTTCGCACCTTTAATTAAAGCCTCCAGTTCTGCCGGATGATGTGCATAGTCATCAACATACACTGTTCTGCTGTTTGATGGCGGGATGATGTATTCAAACCTCCGCTTTACTCCTTTAAAATCGGCTACGGCCGCTTTTATTTTTTCATCTTCAATATGCAGTTGCTTTGCTATGGCGATAGCTGCAACGGCATTTTCAATATTATGCAAACCGCCCATGTTCAGCGCTACATTTTTTAGCCACCCACCAGTTGTATGCACATCAAATACATAACCGCCTTCCTTATTTACAATGTTAGCCGCGTATGCATCGGCATTGCTATTTTGAAGACTGTAGGTAAAATGATGATCTGCTTTTAGCTCCGCCGATTTCTTTAATCCCCATTTGCTAAACAGCACGCCTCCTTTTTTTACCTGGCCTGCAAAATCAACAAAGGCCTGCTGCATTTCATCTTCCGTTCCATATATATCCAAGTGGTCGGCATCCATGGCGCTGATAACAGCGATATCGGGATGGAGCTTTAAAAAGCTCCTGTCGTATTCATCCGCTTCTGCCACGCATACATTTTTTTCGCTGCTCCAGAAATTACTGTTGTAATTGGCTGCTATACCACCCAGGAAAGCATTACAGCCATAACCCGAATGACGAAGCAAATGTGCCGTCATGGTAGTAATGGTAGTTTTGCCATGCGTTCCTGCTATACATATATTAAAAGAACTTTTGGTGATCTCACCCAGCACATCACTTCGTTTTAAAAGTGGATAACTGTTATCCCGGTAATACGATAAGCCTTTGTGTGCTACAGGAATTGCCGGTGTATATACTACTATATCCGCTTCTTTCGCTATGTGCTTTTCATCGTCTTCGTAATGCACCGTTATTCCCTCTTTTACCAGTTGCTTTGTTAGGGCTGTTTCCGTTTTATCGTAGCCGCTTACCTTTTTTCCCTTTGCTTTAAAATACCGGGCCAGCGCACTCATGCCTATTCCGCCAATGCCAATAAAGTAAACTTCCTTTATGTTATTTAGTTCTTTCATTTTTTTGTCTTCGCATGCAACGGATCAATGTTGTTATTCCTTATAATCCCGGGCAATTCCATCTCAAATTCAAATCACCTCCAGCACTTCTCTTGCAATCACTTCGTCTGCATTGGTTACAGCCAGTTCACCAATATTGTTTTTTAATTCCTGCCTTTCCGTATCATTTAATGCCAGCGCTATGGCACGTGCTGTTAATGTGTTTTTTGCTTCGCTGTCTTTAACGATCAATGCTGCGTGTTTCTCCGCCAGCCGCATTGCGTTAACCGTTTGGTGATCTTCAGCGGCAAACGGAAAAGGCACAAATATCACCGCCTGCTTTACTACGCACAATTCGGCTACCGACATGGCGCCCGACCTGGATATTACTACGTCTGCGGCGGCAAAAGCGTTTTCCATACCGGTAATGAAATCATTGGTCCATATATTATCCTTTCCCTGTGCCAACTGCTTTGCCTGGTCAACAAATAATTTGCCTGTTTGCCATATCAGCTGCAGGTTGTTTTTTTCAAACGCTGCTATATGGGCCGCTATCGCTTCGTTTATGGATCTGGCGCCCAGGCTTCCACCTGTTACAAGAATGGTTTTCTTCTGAGGATCCAATCCAAAAAACTGAAGCGCTTCCTCCCTGCTGATCCGGCTGTTTACAATAGCATCCCGTACCGGGTTGCCGGTAACCCGTATCTTTTCGCGCGGAAAAAATTTTTCCATACCATCATTACCCGTGAAAATCTTTGCCGCTCTTTTGCCCAGCAGCATATTTGTTTTGCCTGCAAAGGAGTTGGCCTCGTGGATAAATGTGGGGATACCTTTTTGCTGTGCATACCGCAGTACGGGAAAGCTGGAATACCCACCCACGCCAATTACCGCATCGGGCTTAAACCTGTTAACGATTTTTCTTACCTGCAAAAAGCTCTTCAGGAGCTTAAGTGGCAATCCTATATTTTTGATCAAAGAACTCCGGTTAAATCCTGCTATATCCAAACCCTCAATGGCATAGCCGGCCTGTGGTACTTTTTCCATTTCCATTTTTCCTTTCGCCCCCACAAACAACAGCACTATGGTTTTATCTTCTTTCTTTAATGCGTTGGCAATGGCAATGGCAGGAAAAATATGACCTCCTGTTCCTCCACCCGCTATGATTATTTTTTTTGCCAAAGCACTTTATTTTTATATCCTTTTTTATTCTGCCGCTGCCGGTTGTATTGTTCCTTCCAGTTTTTCAGCGTTTCTTGCAACGCTCAGTATAATGCCTATAGACATACATGTAAATAGAAAGCTGCTGCCACCCATGCTCACCAACGGTAACGGCACCCCTGTAACGGGAAAAAGATTTACGTTTACCGCCATATTCACCAGCGCCTGTATAACCAGCGTAAAGCTTAATGCCAATGCCAGGAAAGCGCCAAAGGCAAAGGGGCATTTTTTAAAAATGCGTATACTCCTGAATAAGAACAGGAGGTATAGAAATAATATCAGTACGCCGCCCAATAACCCGTATTCCTCTATGATAATGGCATAAATAAAATCGCTGTAAGGGTGGGGCAGGAAGTTTCGTTGCTCGCTGTTGCCTGGTCCAAGCCCGAGCCACCCGCCCTTGGCGATGGCAATTTTAGCCTGCTGCACCTGGTAAGCGGTTTCTATTTTATCGGCGTAGGCAAAATCCTGTATACGTTTTATCCATGTGGGGATACGTCCTACACTCAACACGACCGGCAGGTCTTTCGCCTGGTGATTTTCTTTGTCGTAATACGAAAAAGCGATACTTACCAGCAAAACCAGGGGTATTAGTGCGATACCTATTGTTGCCGCTATGTGCTTAAGATTTACCCTGCCAATAAACATCAGCAGCAAACTGGTAGCGCCAATTAATAAAGCGGTTGATAAATTAGCCGGTGCTATTAATGCGCAAATAATACCAACCGGAATAATAAGTGGGAGAAATCCCTGCTTAAAATCCTTAATATCGTTTTGAGACCGGCTAAGCTGCCGCGACAGGTACATGAACAGCGCCAGCCGGGCAAGGTCTGAAGTTTGAAAAGTAAGGTTAATGATGGGGAGTTTAATCCACCGGGTGCCTTCATTAATTTCGGCCCCGAAGAAAAGCGTGTATATTAGTAGTGGTATGGAAAGCACAAACAGGATCAGTGCGGCCCGGGAGTATAAAGTATAATTGATACGGTGTGCAAAATAAATGATCATGAAGCCAATAGCCGTAAATGCAAACTGTTTGAACAGGTACGATTCTGCGCTTTTCGACAGCCTGTAGGCAAGAGTGCCCGTACTGCTGTATATCACCAGCAGGCTCAGCAGGGTGAGCAGTATTACCGCCACCCAAATCACTTTGTCGCCCCGTGTTTTATTTAATAATGCCTGCATAATTAATTTCAAATTTGAAATTTCAAATCTCAAATTTTCTATAGTTCCCTTACCGCTTCCTTAAATTGCCTTCCCCTGTCTTCATAGTTTTTAAACAGGTCAAAGCTGGAGCACGCCGGGCTAAGCAATACCACATCGCCTTTATTGGCTAAATGATAAGCGGCATGAACGGCTTCCTTTGCACTCGTTGTATTTACCATTACTTCAACATCCCTGCCGAATGCTTCATGAATTTTCCTGTTGTCGAGGCCCATGCATACAATGGCTTTTACTTTTTCTTTGACCACATCCAGCATGAAGCTGTAATCGTTGCCTTTATCAACCCCTCCCAGTATCAGTATTACCGGCTGCATCATGCTTTCCAGTGCGTACCAGGTGCTGTTAACATTGGTGGCCTTACTATCGTTGATAAATTCAACACCCCTAACGGTCAGCACTTTCTCCATCCGGTGTTCCAGGCTTTCAAAATTTTCAACCGCTTCGCGGATCTTTTCTTTCCTTATACCGATCGTGAGGCCTGCCAGTCCTGCGGCCATGGTATTGTACTGGTTATGCTTTCCTTTTATGGCAAAGTCCAGCACACTCATTACAAATTCCTCATTATCTAAATGTATGGTCATGTTATTTCCGCTCACATAAGCTCCTTTGGGTAGTTCGTACTGCATAGTAAATGGCAATGGGTTAGAAAGTAATGGATTTGTTTCCAGATGTTTTGTTATCACAGGGTCGTCTGCACAATAGATGAAATAATCTTTGTGCGTTTGGTTTTTTATAATATTGAATTTTGAACGGATATAATTTTCAAACCTGTATGCATAGCGATCCAGGTGGTCTTCCGTTATATTCAGCAACACTGCTATATCCGCGTTAAAGTTTTCTATATCGTCTAACTGGAAGCTGCTAACCTCCACCACATACAGTGGTTTGGGATCCAGCGCTACCTGCCTGGCAAATGAATAGCCGATATTACCCACCACGGCGCAATCCATCCCGCCGGTTTTACATATATGCCCTGTTAAAGCGGTAGTGGTGCTTTTTCCATTGCTGCCCGTAATCGCTATTATTTTGCTCCCGCCTTTATACCTGTACGCCAGCTCTATCTCACTGATTACTTTAATGCCCTTTGCTTTTATTTTTTGTACCAGCTCATTTTTTTCCGGTATGCCCGGACTTTTTACTACTTCATCTGCGTTTAAAATTTTCTCTTCCGAATGTTTTTCTTCTTCAAATGCAATATCATATTGCCGCAGTTCGTTTTTATACCGGTCGTGTATCTTACCACTGTCCGAAACAAAAACTTCAGTTCCCTGCTTACGGCAAAGGATAGCTGCACCTGTGCCGCTTTCACCACCGCCCAATATGACCATTCTTCTTGCCATCACCTTGTATTAAAAGGGTATTCAACGGATTGATTCCCCCGGAATAATTTTTCATTTACCTGTTAAAGCACAGGCCGGCTTTGTATTTTATAATTTCTACTTTCTGCTTAGCGCATTTTGAATGTGGCTATGGCAAATAATACACACAAAACCGTTACGATCCAGAACCGGACCGCGATCTTACTTTCATGATATCCCAGCTTCTGGTAGTGATGATGGAGCGGGCTCATCAAAAATATCCGCCTCCCCTCGCCATACTTTCGTTTTGTATATTTGAAATAGCTTACCTGCAGCATAACGCTCAGGTTTTCTACCAGGAACACCCCGCAAAAAATGGGGATCAGCAATTCTTTGCGCACAATAATAGCCAGCGATGCTATGATGCCGCCCAGCGCAAGGCTCCCGGTATCGCCCATGAATACCTGTGCCGGGTAGGCGTTATACCACAAAAATCCTATACATCCCCCCACGAACGCACCAACAAAAACCGATAATTCCCCAAGGTTGGGGATATACATGATGTTCAGGTATTCTGCAAACCGCGTGCTGCCGCTTACATATACAAATATGCCCAGGCAGGCGCCGATCAGTGCGCTTACTCCCGCCGCAAGGCCGTCTAACCCATCGGTGATATTGGCCCCATTGGATACCGCCGTTATGATAAAAGTTACCGCTATGATGTAAATGATCCAGGTATACCTATCCGCTCCTTCTCCTATCCAGCTAATAAGCCTGCTGTAATTGAACTCATGGCTTTTTACAAAAGGGATAGTGGTAATGGGTGTTTTTACAACAGCATACCGGTGTTCTTTTCCTTCCATCGTTACAATGGTGTCGCCTACTTTTTTTTCTCCTTTCTTTAAAAAACTTTCTGTAATGGCAGTGGCCTGCGGCTCGTAATACTCTCTCCATACTACTACCCTGTCATTAAAATATAGTGTTGCCCCAATGATAATACCCAGTCCCACCTGCCCGAATATTTTCGTCATGCCCGCCAGCCCGTCGCTGTCTTTCTTTTTATATTTTTCACCTTTTGCTATGGCCGTTTTTCTTGCTTTCAGCTTCAGGTAATCATCCATAAAACCAATAAAGCCCAGCCAAACCGTGCACAACAGCATTAGGTGAATGTATACTTTGCTTAAATCGGCGAAGAGTAAGGTGGGAATAAGTATGGCCAGCAAAATAATGATACCGCCCATAGTGGGGGTGCCCTTTTTCTGTTGCTCTCCCTGGAGGCCCAGCTCGCGTACGCTTTCGCCTATTTGTTTTTTTTGCAGCAGGTTAATGATGCGTTTGCCGTACAGGGTGGAAATTAAAAGCGACAGCAATACCGCCAGCAATACCCTGAAAGTAATGAACTGCATTAACCCGCTTCCGGGAAATTTAATGCCTTCATCTCTTAGCCAGTCAAAAAAATAGTACAGCATATCTGCGCTTTATTTTAAGTTATCCCTTGTTTTATTTTTCCAGCAGATCGAACATATCTTTCAATACCGCTTTGTCGTCAAAAGGATGTTTCACGCCTTTGATCTCCTGGTATTTTTCATGGCCTTTGCCTGCTATCAGCACAATGTCTTCTTTGCCTGCCAGGGCAACGGCTGTTTTAATCGCCTCTTTCCTGTCGGTAATGGATATATACTTTCTCTTTGCCGATGGCTGCAGTCCTTTTTCCATATCCTGTATAATGTCATCCGCTTCCTCACTTCTCGGGTTGTCGGATGTAAACACCACGCTATCGCTGTGCGTGCAGGCCACTTCGGCCATTACCGGTCTTTTTGTTTTATCCCTGTCGCCGCCACAACCTACTACGGTTATGATTTTCTCGTGTCCCTGCTTTAATTTTTTTACCGTAGTCAAAACATTCAGCAGGGCATCGGGTGTATGCGCATAATCTACAATACCTATGATTTTTTCCTTTGGCGAAATGATATATTCGAACCTTCCTTCAGCCCCCGTAAGATTGCTGAGCACCTGCAGCACTTTGTATTTGTCTTCCCCCAGGCATACTGCAGCACCATAAACCGCCAGCAGGTTATAGGCATTAAACTCACCAATAAGCCTGAAGTGTACTTCCTGCTCGTTTACATTCAACTGCAAACCGGTTATGCTATTGTCTATAATCTTTCCTTTAAAGTCTGCCATTGTGCGCAGGCTATAGAAATATTTTTTAGCGGCTGTATTCTGTAACATTACCGCTCCTCTTTTATCGTCTGCATTGCTAATGGCAAACGCGTCAGCGGGCAGGTTATCGAAAAATGATTTTTTTACACGGATATATTCATCAAAGCTTTTATGGTAATCTAAGTGGTCGTGCGTGATATTGCTGAACAGGGCGCCCGAAAAATGCAGGCCGGTTATCCTGTGCTGGTGAATGGCATGGCTGCTGCATTCCATAAATACATGCGTGCATCCTTCTTCAAGCATCTGGCGCATTAAGGCGTTGATGCTAAGGGCATCGGGTGTGGTATGCGATGCCGGGATAATATTTTTGCCAACCTGGTTTTGTATGGTTGAAAGCAGCCCGCATTTGTATCCTAATGCGCTGAACAGCTTGAACAGCAGGGTAGCAATGGTGGTTTTTCCATTGGTTCCGGTTACGCCTGTTACTTTCATTTTGGATGATGGAGCGCCATAGAAGTTATGGGCTATATAACCGGCCGCTGCCGCACTGTTTTCTACCTGCACATACGTAACGTTTTCTTTTTTTATTGCCGGCAATTGCTCGGCGATAATTGCAGTAGCCCCTTTTTGAATAGCCGCATCAATAAAAGCATGTCCATCCTGCACACTCCCTTTAATAGCTATAAAGCAGGTTTTTTTCGACACTTTCCGGGAATCGAGCTGTATATCCTTTACCTCCGCGCCCATATTGCCCTGCACCGAACGGATGTTTACCCTGTATAATATGTCCTGTAATACTGCCATTTGCTTTTATATCCGCTTTCGTTTATGTTAATTCAATTCCAGCGCTATGGTTTGCCCTCTGTTGATAGCCAGTCCGGCATCCAAAGACTGGCTGGTTACCTTGCCCTTACCCTTCACTGTTACTTTTATGTTCATGTTTTCCAGTAAATGAAGGGCATCTTTTAATCCCATTCCCTTTACATCCGGTATCGTTTGTCTGCTAACGCTTAAATCTTTTAATACCGGTGTGTACGCGTTATTGGTTACAACGCCCCATTTGCCGGATGCTATGGAATCTGTATAGGGCACATTCATTTTCTCCAGCACATTTTTAAGCTCGCTGCCATAACCGCTCCACCTGTACTTATTGCTGTCGGTGGCTACGTTGGCAATAAACAACTGCTGCCTGTCGGCGCTTTCAGCATATAGCTTATCGGCAATTTCCCTGAATACCGGCGCCGCTACCGCTCCGCCAAAATATTTAGCGGCACGGGGCTTGTTCTTAATAACCACTATGCAGGAATATTTGGGGCTTTCAACCGGGAAATATCCTGCAAAGGAGGACTGGTATGCACCATCTCCGTATTTAAACTTTCCGTCGTTCACCTTAGTGGTACCTGTTTTCCCGGCGGCATAATATACTGCATCTTTAAAAACGGATTTGGCCGTTCCTTCGATGCAAACGGCATTAAGGCAATCTTTTAACTGGCGCAGTGTTTCTTCCGAACATATCCTGTTATTCAATACCTGGGGTTCAAATTCATGCAGCAGGTTCCCGTCTTTTTCTACCCTGTTCACTAAGTAAGGCTTCATAAGCCTGCCCTCATTGGCCACGGCGTTGTATACCATCAGCAGTTGCAGGGGGCTCAGCATTACTTCATAGCCGAAACCCATCGAAGGGAGGGTTTGCAAATGCCAGTCTTTGCGCGACGGGTTTTTTACCAAAGGCCTGAATTCTTCTTTCAGATCAATGCCCGTGCGCCCCGTAAGATGCAGCGCTTCGTAATGCTTTATGAACTGTGCGGGGTTTTTTGAATAATAAGTATAAGCAAGCTTGGCCATGGCTACGTTGCTGCTATGTTCGAATGACTCTTTTATGGTAAGCAGGCTTTTTGGCGATCTTTCCGCATCCCGGATATTTCTTCCGTTCAGTATCCACGAACCATTATTGATATCTATCATATCTGAAGTGGTAACATATTTATCTTCAAGAACAGACAGGAGGGTGATAAGCTTTATGGTAGATCCCGGTTCGGAAGTTTTTAGCGCGTAATTATCTGATTCAAAATAAGAGCCGTCGGGCATACGGCCCAGGTTAGCGATCGCTTTTATTTTTCCTGTAGCTACTTCCATTACTATGGCGCAACCTTCCAGCGCTTCATTGGAAACCATCATGCGCATCAGGGCGGTTTGCGTAATATCCTGTATGTTCACGTCTAATGTGGTTACAATATCTTTCCCGTTTTCCGGTTCAATCTCAGACCCTTCCACCGGCACAAAGGCGCCGCCCGATATACGGCGCACCAATCGTTTGCCCGATACGCCTTTTAACAAACTGTCGTACGTTTTTTCAAGTCCAACGTTTTGGGTTACCACCTGCTTGTCATTATTTACATAGGCCCTCGACAAACCGATGGTGCGGTTTGCCAGTAAGCCGAAAGGGGTGAGGCGCTTTTCCATATCTTCTGCAATAAACCCGCTTTTATTTCGGCCCTGCCTTACTAAAGGCAATTCACGCAAAGCCTGGTATTGTTCGAAACTCACTTTTTTCTTTAGCAGGAAGTAGCGCTCTTTTTTGCGGTATCCTGTTTCTAATGTTTTTTTGTATGCTGCGGGGCTTTTGTCTTTAAAAATATCCGCCAGTCCTGCGGCAAGGGAATCAATATTTTCTTTAAATCTTTTTCCTTCCTTTTCGCGAAGCCCGTCGGCCATAAAATCAATCCGTATGTCAAAGAATGGAATGGAAGTGCTTAACATGCTTCCGTCCTCACTGTAAATGGTTCCCCTGTCGGCATCTAAGGTGCGGTATTCGAGGTGCAGGCTGTCGCTAAGGCTTTTCCAGTAATCACCCTGGAATTGCTGAATGTAAAAAGCCTTGCCTATCACGCAAAGGCTTAATACCACTACCCCCAGGAAGCAGAGATAAACCCGCCATAGTATGTCTTTTTTTATTTCCAAAATTGTATCGGCAACCGTCTTTTATTTTAAATTGCTGACGGATTTTTTTATTTTTTCTTTTCTGTAATTTTTACCGGCGGTGCTTTCAGTTCTTTTAGTCCCAACGGCTCCACGGCTTTAGCCAGCTCACTTTGTTTACCCCGCATCATCAGTTCACCTTTTACTGTTTTGTATTCATACTGCAATTCTTTTAGTGCTTTGGCACTGCGGTTAATGTCTTTAATCGTATTTTCTGCGTAATGCCCGTTGTATATATATATTACGGCCAGTATGGCCAGGAAAAGAAAGAAATAGATGTTTTTAACCACCCATTGGTAATTCAACCATTTTTTTATTCCATCCATTAAGGAGGAAGGCGCATCGGGCTTTATTTTTTCTGTTTCCGGCATTATATATTGTATCGTTATTATTGTTTTATTTTCTTTCTGCTACCCTCAGCTTGGCGCTCCGGCTTCTTGGATTTGCTGCTATTTCGGCTGCGGAAGGCAGTATTGGTTTTTTGGTAATGATAAGAAAAGGATTTTCCGGCTTGGTGCCATATAAAGAATCGGCTGCCATTTCCTCAAAACTTCCGTTCCGGAAAAAGTGCTTTACCATCCTGTCTTCAATACTGTGAAATGTTATAATGGCAATACGGCCACCTTTCTTAAGGAGAGAAGGGAGTTGTTGCAGCATTTCCCGTAATGACCCCATTTCATCATTCACTGTAATGCGCAAAGCCTGGAATACCTGGGCAAAGTATTTGTTAGGATTACCTTTCACCACCGGGGAAACTGCATTTTTAAATTCATTAACCGTTTTAATGGATACCAGTTGCCGCTGCTGTACGATTGTTTTAGCCAGGGTTTTGGCGTTCGTAACCTCGCCGTACTGTTCAAACATTTTATGCAGCTCCTGTTCGGTATAGCTGTTGAGTATGCCGGCAGCAGTGAGTTCCTGGCGCTGATCCATGCGCATGTCTAACAGCGATTCATCAAAGCGGGTGGAAAACCCCCGTGCGGCTTTATCGAACTGGTGGCTCGATACACCAAGGTCGGCTATGACGCCATCTACCTCCTCTATTTTATGAAGCCGCAGGAATTTTTTAAGATGGCGGAAGTTATGCGGTACAAATGTGATCCGGGGATCATCGGGTATATTGAGCCTGGCATCCTCATCCTGGTCAAAAGCAATTAACCTGCCTGCCTGGTTCAATTCACGCAAAATAGCCCCGCTGTGTCCTCCACCGCCAAAAGTGCAGTCTGCATATACCCCCCCGGGTTTAACCTGCAGGGCACTAACCAATTCGCGGGCTAAAACAGGTATATGATATGGTTGATCCATAATGGTAAATTAAAGGTGAAAAGCCAGCGTGGAAATGGTTGTTTCCGCTTTGACCTTTCACCTTTTGACACTGTAATAAATTATACCTGCCCGCTTTTATCCGTCATTACGTCCTGAGCCAACTGGCTGAATGCTTCGGGTGAAAAAGTGTCAAAGAACTGCTGATACTTACTTTTATCCCAGATTTCAATTTTATCGAAGGCCGAAACCAACACAATGTCTTTTTCCAGTCCGGCGTATTCCATCAAATTTTTGGGTAACAATAATCTCCCCGCACTATCCATCTCCACGGTTATCCCATTTAAAAAGTAGCGGCGGAATTCGCGTACTTTTGGGTCAAAATCACTTTTTCTCCCTATGTCTTCAAAAATCGGTTCCCAGTTTTTCATCGGGTACAGGGTTAAGCAACGCTCAAATCCCCTGTTAATAAAGAAGCTACCGGTTTCCCCCTCCGGGATTTGCCTTTTAAATCCTGTTGGAAGGAGAAACCGACCTTTTGCGTCCAGAGTAGCTTCATATTCCCCTAAAAACCGTATCATTTATAAAGAGTTATGCGTAATTCCCATTTATTCCCACAAAATAACACATTTTCCCACCTTTAACGCAGGTTTTAATTTAATTATTTTATCCACAGCAAACTTTTTTTTGAGAATCCTTTTCCAGCGTGAATTTTAAAGGCTTTTTTGATGTGATTTGCTTCTCTACACCTGCGAATAATGTGAATAGCTGTGGATAAATGTGGATAGCCGGCTTACGCTTGCTATGCTTAGGTAACTGAGGTGGTTATGGTGTGTACTTATCCGGGTGGATCTTAAAAAAACAATTTAGCCACAAAGACACGAAGCCACAAAGTGTTTTCCCTTGTGCCATTGCGGTATGCGATTAATTAAGCCGAATGGATTTACCTTGCAAAAAATACAGTTGCATATTTGTACTATGGATCCAAAACAACTCCAGATCAAAGATTTTACCTATGCTTTACCTGAAAACCGCATCGCCGCCTACCCTTTAGCCGGTCGCGATGCCTCAAAACTATTGGTATATAAGCAGGGAAACATTTCCGAAGATGTATATCGCAATATTGCCCTGCATTTGCCGGAAGGGGCTTTACTGGTATTGAATGATACCCGGGTAGTGGAAGCAAGGCTGATTTTTCAGAAGCCAACCGGGGGGAGCATTGAAATATTCTGCCTGTCGCCGCATGCGCGATACGCTGATGTTACTACCGCTATGCTGCAAAAGAACAGGGTATGGTGGAACTGTCTTATCGGGGGCGCATCCAAATGGAAGCGGGGCGCCGTGCTGGAAAAGAAGATAGCTACCGGCACGGTTGATATTGTGCTGAAAGCGTTGCTTATAGAAAGGTTGCCCGACAGTTTTACCATTGAAATGCAATGGGAGCCGGGTGATTTATCTTTTGCGGAGGTATTGCATCATGCCGGCGTTATACCCCTTCCGCCCTATATAAAAAGGGAAGCCGATGAAAATGACAGGGAAAGATATCAAACCATTTATGCCCGGCAGGAAGGATCAGTGGCTGCCCCCACCGCAGGATTGCATTTTACGGATAGTATTTTCCAATCGCTCAGCGATAAAGCTATTGCACATGATTTTGTAACGCTTCATGTAGGCGCCGGCACCTTTAAACCGGTTAAAGCAGACCGCATGCAGGATCATGCGATGCATGCGGAGTTTATAGATGTACGTTATGAAATCATCGAAAAGTTACTACATCACGCGGGCAAGGTTTTTTGCGTGGGCACCACTTCGCTGCGAACCGTAGAAAGCCTGTACTGGATGGGAGTTAAAGTAAAGCAAAACCCGGACATTGACGTTGATGATTTGGTGATAGCACAATGGGAAGTATATGAAACGTTTGCGGCGCATGCCATACCCGTAGATGAATCCTTACAGGCCTTGCTGGAATGGATGAAGCGCCGGAATATGAAAAGATTGCTTACGCAAACACAGATTATGATAGCGCCGGGTTATTTTTTTAAAATTATTTCCGGGCTGATCACTAATTTTCATCAGCCACAATCTACCTTACTGTTACTGGTAGCCGCACTTATTGGAGAACGCTGGAAAGAAATGTATAACTATGCGCTGGAAAATGATTTCAGGTTTTTGAGCTATGGCGATGGTTGTTTATTGTTTGCCGGAGCAAAGGGAACTCCATCGTAAACGCAGATCCCCTTCCAGGCGTACTTTCTACTTTTATTTTCCCTTTTTGTGCTTCCACCATAGCTTTAACATAGCTTAATCCCAGCCCAAATCCCTTTACGTTGTGTACGTTACCCGTGTGCGCACGGTAAAATTTCTCAAATATCCTGCTCACGGTTTCCTTGGTCATACCTATACCGTTGTCTTCAATTTTAACACGGATGGCATTGCCTGTATTTTGAGTAAAGATCTTTATGTGCAGTCCGCTGTCTTTTGAATATTTGATCGCATTGTCAACCAGGTTACTGAGCAGGTTGGTAAAATGTACTTCATCTGCTTCAATAACGTCTTTTGCCGCATTAAGGTGCAGTTCGGCCTTGCCGTTCCTGTCTTCCATCTGCAGTCTGAAATTATCGGCCACGTGGTTAATAACCTCGTGCACATGCTGCGGCTTCATGTTAAGCTGCACTTCCTGCTTGTCGAGCAAGGCAGCCTGCAGTATGGTTTCTACCTGCTTGTTCATCCGCTTGTTTTCGTCTTTTATGATACCGCTGAAGTAATCCATCTTTTCCTTGCTTCGCCATACCTTATCGTTTTTTAATGCATCCACTGCCAGCGATATGGTTGCCAGCGGCGTTTTAAACTCATGCGTCATATTGTTGATGAAATCACTTTTAATTTCACTCAGCTTTTTTTGACGGAGCATAGTGCGAACGGTAGTAAAAAATGCCGTGCAGATCACCAGGGTAAACAATACCGATCCCGCAATCATCCAGCTCATGGACTCTAAAAGGAAATTTTTTACATCCGGAACAATCACCCACAGCTCCTCGTCTGCAACCAGTCCTTCGGCAATGCTCCCGGAAGGCGCCGAAAGCGGGAACCAAAACGTGCGGCTCCGGGTGGTGTCTGCCAGTAATTTGCTGAAATTAAGGGTTTGCATTTCATAGTTATTGGTAATGCTGTTGCGGTTCAGCACGGCAAATTCAAAATTGGTTTTTTTTAAGCCATGTTTATTTAAAGCCATCTTCAGTTTGTCGTACACCTGGTTAGGCGTATATCGTTGCGCTACAGTAGGTGTTTTGAGCAATTTTAAAAACTGGTCAGAAGGCCATTCCGGAGATAATTTGGGAAAGCCTGCGGATGGAAATTTGCCCGATTGTTCGGCTATTTCCTGGCCTACTTCATTTACCGCCATCTGGATATTCTGTTCCAGTTGCTCGTTCTTAATAATAAGGGCATTTTTGATGGACATGATCTGCACCACTATAATGCCAATAAGCGATAGGGTTATAAGAATAATAATCAGTAAGTAAATTTTCTTCATCGGCCTGTAAAATTACTTTGATATTAACCGGGGTTTAGCTACGGTATGAATGATTTAACTCAATTTTACACATGATAAGGGCTGGTATGCTGGTTTGCGATGGCAAGTATACAAAAATTAGCACATTACTGAGCCATATCTGTAAAAACGGGTGCATTTAAAATTGTTGCTGGTTTGGTTGGAACACCAACCGGGGCGGACTGTCGTGGGCGGTAGAGCCACCGTCCACACGAAGCAGAGCGATACGGCAATTTTAAATGCACCTGTAAAAACCTGTCCTGAACAAGGATATTTTTTTGATTTTAATTGCCGGCCAATATTTTCTATACTAACTTAGATCAAATGCTTACACCTTCTGCCGGTATATTATTAATTGCAGAGCCTTTTCTTAAGGACACTAATTTTATGCGTACGGTTGTTTTATTATGCGATCACCAGGAGGAGGGCAGCATTGGCTTTGTTTTGAACAAGCATATAGCGCATACCCTTGATGAAATTGTACCTGAACTGGAAGGCATAAAGATACCTGTTTTTTTTGGCGGCCCCGTGCAGGCCGATACGCTTCATTTTTTGCATGTTTGCCCGGATCAGATACCCGGCAGCCATGAAGTAACCGATGGCATTTACTGGGGCGGCGATTTTGGAATTGTTAAAGACCTGTTGCGGAAAAATAAGCTTAGCCACAGGAACATTCGCTTTTATATAGGTTATTCAGGATGGGGCAGCAACCAGTTAAATGAAGAGCTGAAAGGGGAAAGCTGGATCACCGCTATGGCAAAACAAGACCTTGTGTTTAACTATGATACAGAAGACATATGGAAAGAATCGCTGAGGCTGCTTGGCGGCGATTACAGCTTAATGACCAACTTCCCTATTGATCCGCAATTAAACTAAAAGTCCCCCGGCATTTACCTGGGGGACGCATTCTTGCACATAACCTAATTATGTTAGTTTTATTACTATTATTTTAAGGGGAATTTTATACCTGCATATAGTCCCCAGTTATTTAAATTTTTATTATCGCTGTAGCTAAAGGGCATAAAGTTATACCTGCCGCCTAATGTAAATGCCGATGCCCCGTGCTTCCTGAATGGTATAGCGATACCCGCCTCGGGTGAAGCAGCGAAATAAACACCGGATTTGCTGCCTGCAAATTCACCCAGGTACTGGCTATACGATACGAAGTTGCCTCCCACTCCGGCGCCAACATACGGTTGTACCATCCCCGAAGGCGCCAGGTTAAATCTTCCTTTAAGCATTACCGGCACGGTTTGTATAGAATTGCTCAGCACTGCCGATATGGCGCCGTCTTTAGTATCATATACCTGCCGCGGATATTTCTGGTAATAATCATTAAAGCCGGCTTCAAGGCCAAGTGAAAGCCGATCTGTAACGCCGTATAGTACATTAGCATTCCATCCGCGAAAAGAAGTTTTGCTTACGAGGTCCGATTTAAAACTTCCTGTGGGGGTATTTACAGCATAATTAATATGCATGGTTAGTTTTTGCTGTTGTGCAAGCGCCGGCAATCCGAACCCTGCACAGAGCATGGCTAAAAAAAATATTTTAAGCGGTTTCATGACGATATATTTTTAATGTATGCAACTACCTGTTTTTTAGTGATTGCTGCTGATGTATGGCGACTGATCAAATAATGCTTTTACCTGGGAAGCGGCGGTTGAAGCGTTAAAAATGGCTTCTCCCCTTATAAGTCCGTTCCACACGCCTTCGATCTTTTTGTCGTTACCTGCGTCTTTCAGATCAACCATATCAATTGATAATGCACCCTCGCGGATCTGGTATACGGCATAGGAAACATAAGGAAAGTAATAATCATAACCGCCGAAGCCCCAGTAATAAGGATCCCAGTAGCTGCCATAATAACCCCAGTAAGAAGGATAGCTGATTACACCTGTTTGGTTGTTAAATACGCTGCTGATATTTATACCAAGGTCGGGATGTTCATTATTTGCTACCAGTTGATAACCACGCTCCGCCATGTTATCTTTTACTGCCTGTATAAAAGCGGCATCAGTTGCCGTTAGCGTTCGCTTCTGCAACGCGCCATTGCTTATTACCGCCACCGAGTCGGTTATACTGTACGTTTGAAATGAACCGAAATGAGCAGAGCTGTCGTAATTGGTTATATAAATGCGGCTTTCTTCGTTGGTCATATTTTTTAACGGATCTTTTGCACAACTGCCCAGCAGCACAATGCCCAGCAGGCTTCCCGTTAGCGCCAGGTATATTTTATGTTGTTTCATGGTATGTTTTTGGTTATTGACGCTGATAAGGCATAAATGTTTAATTATGCCTGCTAATGTTAACAATGAGCTAACATTCCTTTTCCCGGCAAAGAAAAGCCGGCGGTATAACCGGGTGATTTGCGGCTATATTTTCGCACGCAGGGGAAATAAAAAAGTGTAAAGACGATTTTTACGATGACCTGTTTTTGCTGAACAGGAAGAATAGCGGGTTGCTCCCTGTTGCTTTGTATAGTAGTTTCTACTTAGTTGTTAGTTGCTTTAGTACGATTCTTCCTTGTTTTTTTGATTTAATTGGTATGGGTATGTTGAAGTTGTTTTGTTTTTATGTAATTTCCTGATGGTTAGCGCAATTAAAAATGTATAAATAAAAATAGCATTAGTATTACTGGTTTTTAATGAAGTTGACTAAGGGAAAATATTGTTGCTTACATTTCCGGCGGGAAAGCATGGTCGGACAGTATCATTAATATGCGCCGGCTGGAAGGACAGGCGAAGGCTGCAAGAGAAATTCATGATGAGTTGAAAATATGTAATTGAAAGCAAACCGGGTGAAGGCGCTGCGGTTAAAGTAAAAGTTCCTGTGGAAAAGAAAAATACGATTATCTAAATCCGAAAAACCAGGCATTATGATGCGGATTCTTATTGCTGACGATCATGCTATTGTACGAAAAGGGCTAAAGCAACTTATTCTTGAAGAGTATCCTTCTGCGCAGTTAGCCGGGGCTAAGGATACGGAGGAGCTCATGTCTAAGCTGGTGGAAGCGTCATGGGATATTGTAATCTGCGACCTCAATATGCCCGGGCGGAGCGGGTTAGATGCGCTGCATCAGATCAGGCATGCCTATCCTTCCCTGCCGGTATTAATTATGAGCATGTATCCCGAAGATCAGTATGCCCTCAGGGTATTAAAGGCCGGCGCTGCCGGTTATTTGGGCAAGGATAATATTCATGAAGATATTATTAAGGCGATACATACGGTTTTGCTGGGTAAAAAATTCATTACACCGGCAGTAGCGGAAAAATTAGCTGATGTCTTCGGCTCCAAAAATCAGGAACTCCATCTCCATGAAAAGCTTTCCGACAGGGAGTTTGATGTGTTTAAGCTGCTTGCTGCCGGGAAGCCGGTATCAGATATTGCAGAGCAGCTTTGCCTGAGCGTTACCACCGTTAGTACCTACCGGGCAAGAGTACTCGAAAAAATGGAAATGAAATCCAATGCAGATCTTACCCGTTACGCGCTTGATAATAAGCTTATCTGATGCGGAAAGGTGTAAGGTAAAAGGGTATAGGGTGTGAGAGTATAAAGTATAGAATGAAAACAAGCCTTTGATGTCCCGTATAAGCTGCAAGGATAAGTTTGGTTCCAGCAATAGTCTTCCCTGGAACCTGAAAATTCTTACCCCTTATTCCTTCTCCCCACTGTAGTAGTTCGTCTACAAGTTTTCGGCTTTTCACTCTACACAACGGCAACGGATAGTTATTTAATTTTCTCCCTGCGCTAAAGCCGCTCACTTTTATATGCTCAGGATATTAATTGCCGATGATCATGAATTTATCCGTAAAGGACTCAGGCAAATACTTACGGAAGCATTTGCTTCTGTTTATATAGGTGAGGCGGGAGATACCGGTACCTTAACCTCAATGGTTTTTTCAGCACCCTGGGACCTGGTGATATCCGACATTTCCATGCCGGGGGGAGGGGGGCTTGAAGCATTGAACAGCATCAAACGGCAGTTACCCGAAATGCCGGTACTGGTACTGAGCATTTATCCCGAAGACCAGTTTGCGCTGCGGGTATTGCTTGCCGGCGCTTCCGGTTATCTGAATAAGGATGCGGCGCCTGAAATGCTGATAAAAGCAGTAAAAGATATTCTTGCCGGTAAAAAATAATTTAGGATGAGCTTCAGCTCTTTTATCATTGGCAGTGTCATAAAAAAGGCCGCTTCTTTTGTGAAGCGGCCCGGAGTTTATCGGTTCATTTTAATTAATTATACCCATCATTTTGAGTCAGCTTACTGTTGATGAGGATTTGCGGGGCCGGAACAGGCAACAGGTATTCATGCGGCTCATATATATAATCCAGTTGATTAAAAGCCACGCCACCCCGGGGAACGGTGGGGTTTGCTTTTTCCGCTGTGCCATGGGCATTCATAAACGCGGCCAGCTCTGCAGGTGTCATTGTTCTTTTCAAATCAAACCAGCGGTGGTTTTCAAATGCCAGCTCTACTCTTCTTTCTTTGAGCACGGCGGTTCTGAAAGCGTCTTTGCCTAATCCGCTCAACGGGTCAAGCCCTGCTCTGTGGCGCACTTCATTCAGATAGCCTTCTGCCACTGAGCCTGGGCCGGTAGATTCATTAATCGCTTCTGCCAGCATCAGCAGCACATTGGCATACCTGTAAATGGGCCAGTTGTCATTGGTTCGGCCGGGAATGTTATGCGGGTGATTGTATTTATTTACGTATGGAATAGGATATAATACCCCGTCTTTTGTAAATCCGGTTTTTAATGATACATCTTTACGCAAATCTCCCGCTTCATAAGCGGCAATCATATTGTTGGTAGGAATGTTGCGTCCACCCAAACCCTGACCGGCAAAACCAACAATGGAGCTGGACGATTCCCTTGGAGCAAATACATACATGAAGTTGCTCTGTTCGCCGAGGTCGTTATCTCCCTGGTATTGTATTTCAAAAACAGATTCTATATTGTTTTTATTCTCAGTGCCGAAAACATCCGCGTAGTCCGGCACTAAATCGTAGCCCATTGGCAAAATGCTTTGCAGGGTGCTTACCGCTTCGGGGTATTTTTTAACGGTAAGGTACATTTCGCCAAGCGTAGCCAGGGCTGAACCTTTGGTAGCGCGTCCTCTTTGTGCGGCAGGCTGATCCGACCGGGTTAAAAGACCGGCAACCGCTTCTTTCAGATCAGTTTCAATTTGTGTATATACCTGATCCACCGATTCCGTCCTTATTATTTCAAAAGCCTCCGCAGGTGTTTTAAATGTATTGGTTACAAGCGCAACATTACCAAAATAACGTACCAGGTCGAAATACAAAAAGGCTCTGAGGAATTTTAACTCCGCATCGAGTGGCTTTTTCACAGCATCGTCTATAGTTGTTGATGCCGACAATTTTTCAATGGATAAGTTAACATTATACAATGCGCTGTAATACCTGTTCCATAAATTGGAAATTTCTCCATTCCCCGGATTTACGGTAGAATATTCAAAAGCTTCCCAGCCGGCGGCGCCACCACGGTCGGAAGGGTTCATGTCTATAGTGGTATTGTCTGATTGCATTTCCTTAAAAATGTAATTAACACTGGTAATACCCTGTAACTGGCCATAAATACCATTAATGGCACGATTTACCTGCGCCGCATCCTGGTAAAATATATCCACACCTATTCTGGTAGGATCTGTTTTGTTCAGGAAATCTTTTTTACATGAAAAAAGAACAGAACAAAAGATTAAGCTGATTATCGCAATTATATATTTCATGTGAGTAGCTTTAAAAGTTTAGTTTAGCGCCTATCGCAAATGTTCTTGGAACCGGGTAAGCTTCATCGTCATTTCCAGCCTGGGTACTGCCTCTCTGACTTACATCCGGATTATTGCCGGGGTATTTGGTAAAGATGAAAAGGTTATTGGCGCTTACAAATACACGGATATTGTTGAAGTATTTTGTTCTGGGGAAATTGTAACCTAAGGTTACGTTCTTTACCCATCCATAGCTGGCATCATACACATACCGGTTACTGCTTTCGCGCGACCATTTAAAGTAACTGGTGCCGCCCTGCGCATTCACATGAGTGGGGTTGGTGCCCGGATTTTCAGCAGACCTCCACCGGTCCTTTGCTTTATCCAGCACATTGAATACGCCATCCATATTCATGGTAGAAGCTTCAATATTCCGGTATACATCAAAATCCTGGGCGCCCATAAACAGCACATTAAAATCAAATCTTTTATAATCACCGTCAATATTAAGCCCCCATGTAAATTTGGGATTGGGGTTTCCTATTTCTACCATGTCTTTGGTATCATAGGTGATCTCGCCGTTACCATCTGCATCCCGGAACCTCATACCACCGGGAATCACACCATCCTGCTTGGGCGCCTTATCTATTTCGTCCTGTGTATTAAAAATCCCTATTTTATCATAGCCATAGATCATGGCAATAGGTCTGCCTACCTTTTGCACATTATAACCGCCATAAAAGCTACCGTACCATAATATATCATTCGGTCCGTCAATTTCAAGCACTTTGCTTCTGTTGAAGGCGATATTAAAGCCGGTTCTGAGATGCACTTCGCCTATGCTTTCCCTGTAATTAACAGCGAGCTCCACTCCCCTGTTCTGTACTTTACCTATGTTGCTAAGGCTGGAAGTAAAACCGGAAATAGAAGGAATGCTTACGGGCAACAGCATGTCATTGGTCAGTTTATTATAGTATTCGGCTGTAACCACTACTTTATTACTAAAGATCGAGAGATCCATCCCAATATTTAACTGGTCGGATTTTTCCCATTGCAGTGAGGAGTTGGCAAATGCGCTAACAATCACCCCCGGTGCAAATGAGTTATTCAGGATATAGTTGGTGGCGCTCAGGAAGGAAAGACTGTTATAATTTCCGATATCGTTATTACCGGTTTTACCATAGCTTGCCCTTAGCTTCAGATCCGATATCCAGTTAACGCCTGACAGAAAAGCTTCTTCACTTATTCTCCATCCTACAGAAGCAGATGGGAAGTCCCCATATTTATTCTGAGCTCCGAACCGCGAGCTTCCTTCCCGTCGGAAAGAAGCGGATAATAAATATTTGTCTTTGTACGAATAGTTCGCTCTTGCTATATAGGCCTGTAAGCTCCATCCCGCTTCAAATGAAGAAGATGACCTGATGGCGCCCGCATTTAAAAAAGGTGTTAAATCATCCGGAAAAGTATTGGCATCTCCCCTGATATTCTTTACAGTCTCTTCCTGAGCGGTAAAGCCTGCCAGGAAATCCAGCGTATGATCATCTCCAATATTGGGCGCATAGGTAAGCAACTGGTCGGTAGAATAATTCAGCAGCCGGTCATTGATTTCGATTGCGCTTGCTGTTTGGGGCGGAGCGCCGGATGTGCCGGTGGTAAGCCCTCTTCCGATAGTAGAAGGTCTGTATTCTTTGTACGTATTGTAATTTAACCGGATGTTAACCGAAGAACGGAATTTTAGATTCTTCAATATAGCCACCTCTATATAAGCGTTGGATAGTACATCTGCTATATCCCTTTTCTTTGAATAGTTTTCCAGCAGAAACAGCGGGCTGGGGTAGGCGAATACACCATCTTTGCCTCCTATAAATGGCCTGATTTTTCCGTTTTCATCATATGCGGGCTCTCTTGGGTCTATCAGCAGGCTTGAACCCACTATTGCATCGCGTCCGTCTGTACTGGCCTGGTTTTGCCTTGTATAGCTTCCGTTTACATTTAACCCGAGCGTAACAAAATTCCTAACTTTACCCGATATGTTTGAGCGCACGGAAAAGCGGTCATAGCCGGTAACTTTAAGCGCCCCGTCTTCTTTATAATACCCAACAGACAAAAGAGAATTCACATCTCCCTTGCCTGACGCGAGGGTTAGGTTAACATCTGTATAGGGAGCATTATTATGCAATATTTCATTAAACCAATCGGTGGAGTATTGGGTCTGTTCCGGGTAGCGGTATCCTTCGGGTATTTCATCAATGCTGGGCTCACGGTTTTGAAACATCCTGATCTTATCTGTAAATACATCGTTTAAAAACTGTGCGAACTCCGGCCCGTTTAATACTTTTACCCTTCTTGTTTTGGGTATGTTCTGAATGCCATAATCAACGGAAAGGTTTAAGCTGGATTGGCCTTCTTTTGCCGTTTTTGTGGTAATCAATACAACGCCGTTTGATCCGCGGGCGCCATAGATGGCCGTGGCAGCCGCATCTTTTAAAATAGAAATACTTTCTATATCATTTGGATTGAGGTTTTGGCCAACGCTTGTGCCTACAGCAAATCCGTCAATAACATATAGGGGCGAACTGCCTGCTCCCAAAGAGCCCACACCCCTTATTCTTACCTCAAATTCTCCACCCGGTGTTCCGTTCCGCTGGGTAGCAACAACACCCGGCGCCTGTCCCTGGATCATTTGCGTTACGTTTCTGGAAGGTAACTCTCCCACATCATCGAGGCTAATAGTAGATACCGCTGCTGTGATATCTCTTTTCCGTTGAGAACCATATCCTACAACCACTACTTCATCCAGCCCTTTCTCTGCTGCAATGAGCCGGATAGTAAGGGGGGTGCTGTTGCTTACGGTTACCTCAGTTTCCTGGAAACCAACAGAGCTGAAAACAAGCGTTGCACCCTGCGGTGCTGTGATGCTAAAATTTCCTGCGTCATCGGTTGTTGTTCCGTTTTGTGTGCTTTTAACTGTTACGGTTACGCCCGATAAAGCGCTTCCGTTTGATGCGGCAACTACCTTACCCGAAATGGTAAGGTTTTGCTGGGCGCAGAGCGCTGCACTAAGTAGCATCGCCGCAATAAACGCCGCCATTTGCTTACCTCCACGTGAGGCCTGGAGACACTTTTTAATCATAAAAGTTGTTTTGATGTTTAAAAATCTGTGATAAAGAATAGAAATGGTGATCTGAAAATGTATTCCGGAAGGTTAGAGCAGGGGTGCAGGATCGGGTAAAGAAAAGGAAGCTTTGAAACCTGTTATATGCATATTGCATTAAGCATCTGCCAGCGGGCAAACAGACGCGGGAATAATATACACGCTTACGCTGGTATATTGCGCAGGGCAATATCAATATTAAATATCTTCTCATATAGCAGTTTTCGTATCGTTTACCTAAGCCCGGTTACCGCAAGCGTACAGCAGTAAAACAACGCTTGTATCGAAAGATATTTAATAGGGCATGTGCCTGCATCCTGTACCTTCCTGTTAGAAAAAGCGTCATTTAGCAGGAAGATGCCTCACGGCTTTGCCTTTCATTTTAAGATAGGTATACGTTCAACTGCCGTGTTGTTTTTTTCTTTTACCGGTGCATCGCTTTTCTGAACTGTTCGGGCGAAAGACCTGTTTTTTCCTTGAATAGTTTTGAAAAGTAAAAAGAGGATTTGAAGTTTAAGCTAAAGGCTATTTCCTTTACCTGTTTGGAATGATCGGCTAACAGTGTTTTTGCTTTTTCAATTTTTAATTGCAGCAGGTATTGATGCGGTGCGATGCCGGAGTAAGCTTTAAAAGCTTTCCGGAACCATGCGTAACTTACGTTCAGCTCTTCCGCTATACTTTCTATCGAAATATCACGGTCAATATTCGTTCTGAAAATAATTCTTGCTTTATGAATAATAGATTCGGTAATATCTTCCGGCTTAAAATTATTTTGTTTGATACGGGAATGAATTTGTCCGAGCAAATGCAGCACAATGCCCGCCACCATTGGCTGGTAGCCCGTTTTTTCATTTTTTGTTTTTTCAATGATCTCCAGCATTAAATGAATTATGCTTTCATGAATGCCAACAGGTAATACCGCTTTGCGGTGATTGAAAAATTTCTGTTGTACGATATTGTCCATAATGGGGCCTTTAAAGCCAACCCAGTATTCATCCCATCCTGTTTGCTCATTGGGTTTAAAACGATGCCATTCTCCGGGAAACAGCAACAGCACTGTTCCTTCTTTTATAATGCTTTTTCTGCAGCTTGCAGATTCAAAAATACCTTCGCCTTTTGTAATGTAAATGACCTGGTACTCATCAAACACACGGCCTTTTCCCCAGTCAAAATAATGATGTGCGGGATGCTGCACAGAAGGATAAATTTCTTTTTTACTGATCCTGTTACAACCGGCATTTAATACATGCAATCCCCAGTTTTCATCCTCTATGCTGGTGGGGAGATATTTGTAATAATTGATCATATGCGGGAAAATTTTATATCAGGATGTACATCTGAAATATCAAATTGTGTATCTCTTTATGTGTTTATTAAACTGCTTTTTACAACCTGTATTTAATACAGCCGGCCACCGGTTTTTGCATTCAACTTCGCGCCGCGCTATTGGTAATGGTTGTACCATGCATAAAAATTTTATATCAGGATGCGTATCTGAAATATCAAATTGTGTATCTCCTTTTAATTTTTTTCATGATACTTTCATACCGGAAAATAGAGCAATGCAAAATAACGCCGCATTACAAATTAGAAATGGTGCGTGTTATTTGCATTGTCTTATTAAGATAATGATTTTATAAGTGGTTTTAAATATTTTATTATGATCAGATATTTATTATACACGGCAGTATTTCTTCTGGCAACAATCATAACTCCATTTCATGGCAGTTCACAAATGATCAGGGATAATGCAGATAGCAATACGTTTAAATATTTGCAAAAAGGATTTATATCCCCGGATAAAGCATACGGCAGTGCGCCCCTATGGGTGTGGCATACTAAAGTAACCAAAGCGATCATTGACTCCATGATGCAGGAATTCAAACAAAATGCGTTTGGCGGCGTAATGGTGCATCCCCGTCCGGGACTTATTACGGAATACTTATCTGCGGATTGGTTCAGCTTATATCAGTACACTATACAAAAAGGAAAAGAACTGGGACTGGATGTGTGGATATATGATGAAAATTCTTACCCCTCGGGCTTCGCCGGCGGCAATGTGCCCGACCAGATGCCGGAATCGTATAACCAGGGGCAAATGCTGCATTTAACAAAAGGAGATGCATTGCCTCCTGATGTTAGTGATATTTTTATTATCCTGAAGGAAGAGAATGGGAGTTTTATTGATATAACTTCTGCGGTGGAACAGGAAAGAGCAAAACAAGGGAAATATTATTTTTTTAAAAAAGCGTTTTATCAAAAACAGGCCGGTACCGTTGGTCCTCCGGAATTTCCTTATGTTGATCTTATGGTGAAAGGAGTTACCGAAAAGTTTCTTGAAGTAACCATGAAGGGATATGAAAAGATTGCCGGCAATGAATTTGGGAAAGCGGTTCCCGGCTTATTTTCGGATGAACCCAGCATCCCCTCGCATGGTGCAGGAAATGTGCGCTGGACACCTGATCTTTTCAGCAGCTTTCAACAAAAGTGGGGATACGACCTGAAGGCGCATCTTCCTTCTCTTTTTGAGGAAACGGGCGACTGGAAAAAAATAAGACACAATTACCAGCAAACCCTTTTGCAATTGTTTATTGACCGGTGGTCGAAGCCGATGTATGCTTATACCGAAAAACATAACCTGAAATGGACGGGTCATTACTGGGAGCACGGATGGCCGCACCCGGGGGAAGGACCTGATAATATGGCCATGTATGCCTGGCACCAGCAACCGGGTATTGATATGTTGTTCAACCAGTTTAATGAAGAAAGCCCCAATGCGCAGTTTGGGAATATCCGTTCGGTAAAAGAACTATCCAGTGTAGCCAATCAGCTCAGCAAAAAAAGAACGCTTAGTGAAACCTATGGCGGAGGCGGCTGGGAGC
The DNA here is from genome assembly GCA_937871285.1 of uncultured Sphingobacteriales bacterium. Lineage (GTDB taxonomy): Bacteria > Bacteroidota > Bacteroidia > Chitinophagales > Chitinophagaceae > Agriterribacter. The sequence continues at coordinate 27,744 of CALMQS010000012.1, forward strand.
TTACTTTTAAAGACATGAAACGGCTGGGCGACTGGCAGTATGTGCTGGGCGTTAATTTTTTAAACCAGCACCTTTCCATGATGACGCTTACCGGGGCAAGGAAATACGATTATCCGCAAAGCTTTTCCTATCATACGCCCTGGTGGCCGTATTACAAAGCGCAGAATGAGTACTTTACACGCTTATCCTTTGTGATGTCGCAGGGCAAGCAACAGCATAATATTTTAATTATTGAGCCCACAAGCTCGGCCTGGATGTATGCCCGCCCGGGAAAGCAGCATGAAGGATTAAGCGCTATAGGGAACCGTTTCCAGCAATTTATAACCACGCTTGAGAAAGCGCAGGTGGAATATGATTTAGGTTCAGAGAACATTATTCAGGATCACGGGAAAACGGAGGGTACGAAATTTATAGTTGGTGAACGGGCCTATAGCACCGTAGTTATACCGCCGGGAATGGAAAATATAGACAAAGGTACTTATGCATTGCTGAAAGCGTATGCAGCGGCGGGCGGGAAAGTAATATTGTTCAACAAACTGCAAAGGCTCGATGGCGCCCTGGAAAATGAATTGCAGTATTTTAATGCGCCCAAAGATCATATTCTTCAGTTCACAGCACTCAATTCATCCATTATAGAACAACAGTTCGGGCAGGATGGTTTTCAGATCGCTCCAAATGAAGGGGATACTATCGGGGGCGATTTGTATCACCACCGCAGGATCATGAACGATGGGCAGATACTCTTTCTTACTAATGCCAGCATGACGTTGCCCGCAAAAGGAACCGTGCGTATAAAAGGAAAGGATGCGTTGCTGATGGATCTTGATACCGGGAAAATATCAGACTATCCGGAGCAGGAGGAGTTAGATAAAATAGCGGTAAGCTTTAATATTCCGCCAGCCGGTAGTTTGCTATTTTTTATTTCCGGTAAAAAGCAACAGGGATTGCAGCGTTATGTGGTTGCAGAGAACAAATCGGTAATGAAAGGATCGGGTGTTAAAACCATTCGCCCGGCAGAAAATACGCTGATGATAGATTTCTGTGATGTGCGGTTTGGCGATACCCTGTTGGCAGATGCCCATGTGGGCGCGGCGTCAAGGGCGGTATTTATGCATCATGGTTTTAACAGGAATCCGTGGAACCACCAGGTACAGTTTAAAGATCACATTATTGCAAGAGATACTTTTCCCAAAGGAACAGGGTTTACCGCTACTTATCATTTCACGATTGACAAACAGGTAAACTTTGAAAAATTCCGCGCTGTGGTAGAACAGGGAAGCCTGTGGACGGAAATTAAAGTGAACGGCAAACCGGTAAAGCCGCTTGCAGGGACGTGGTGGTTAGACCGGTCATTTGGTGTACTGCAGATCGGCGCGTATCTGAAAACCGGCGACAATACCATATCCGTTACTGCAAATCCCATGAGTGTATATGCGGAAATTGAGCCCATATATATTCTTGGCGATTTTAACCTGCAACCGGCAGATAAAGGGTGGCAGATTGCACCTCCAAAACCGCTACAGCCGGGAAGCTGGAAGGAGCAGGGGTTGCCATTATATGGATTTGGCGTGAGCTACGTTAAAGATTTCAACCTCGAAAAAACAGGCAGCCAGTTTGAGCTTCAACTGGGAGAATGGAAAGGAACAGTGGCCGCTGTAAAGGTAAATGGCACGCCTGCAGGTATTATATTTTCGGAGCCCAATACATTGAACGTTACAAAATACCTGAAGAAAGGCATTAACCGGGTGGAAGTTGAGGTAATTGGCAGCCTGAAAAACCTGTTGGGCCCCCACCATAATACGCCCAAACCAGGTATGGTTGGGCCGGGGCATTGGTGGAATATAAAATCATATCCCCCGGGTGAGGCTTACGATACGTATGATTACGGACTGATGAGTGATTTTCAATTACTGCAATACGCAAATAAATGAGCGCTTTATCCGTTGTGTTAAAAATGAATGAAGTTGCAGGGATGCCGTCTGCAGGCAATACATACCGGGCAAACTTTAGATGAAAAATATCAAATCATAACAATGACTCCCGCACTTAAAATTGGATTGTTTGGAATTGGACTTGAAGCGTACTGGGAGCAATTTGAGGGATTAGAGAAGCGGCTTTCAGGTTATGTGGATGTTGTTGCCGGCCGGCTAAAAACATTTGGCGCCGAAGTGGTTAACATGGGCTTAATAGATACCCCGGCCAAAGCGTTTGAAGCGGGGCACTGCTTTCGTACAGAGGATGTAGATCTTATATTTTTATATGTCACTACCTATGCCTTATCGTCTACGGTGCTGCCGGTAGTAAAGCGGGCGAAGGTACCTGTGATCGTGCTCAACCTGTCGCCCCAAGCGGCTATAGATTATGAATGGTTCAACAGACTGAATGACCGTACCCGGATGACAGGAGAGTGGCTGGCCTATTGTTCGGCCTGCCCTGTACCGGAGATAGCCAGTGTGTTCAACCGTTCGGGTATTCCTTTTTACCAGGTTACCGGCATGCTGCACGATGATCCTGAAGTATGGAAAGCAATAGAAGAATGGATAGCGGCGGCCAAAGTAGCCAATATCATGTATCACAATAACCTGGGTGTGATGGGTAATTATTATGGGGGCATGCTGGATATTTATTCCAATTTCACCTTGCATTGTGCGGTACTGGGCGGGCATATACAGATCATTGAGGCAGACGAGCTTTCTTTTATCCGGCGGCAGGTAACCGGCCAGGAGATAAAAGATAGATTGAAAATATTTGCAGAAGCGTTTGATGTGCAGCCTGATTGTTCTGCATTTGAGCTGGAACGGGCCGCGCGGACATCGGTTGCGCTCGATCAGTTAGTGCAAAAATACGGGCTGGGCTCAATGGCGTATTATCATAAAGGAACCGGTAATGCTGAAAATGAAGATACCATGAGTTCTGTTATACTGGGTAATTCGCTGCTTACCGCCAATGGCGTGCCGGTAGCGGGAGAATACGAGATCAAGAATGCACAGGCTATGAAAATAATGGACAGCTTTGGCGTTGGCGGATCATTTACAGAATATTATGCTATGGACTTTAATGATGATGTGGTGCTGATGGGGCATGACGGCCCCGGTCATTTGGCAATTGCGGAAGGAAAGATAAAAGTAAAGCCTCTGCGGGTATATCATGGTAAGGTTGGCAACGGGCTTTCTGTAGAAATGTCGGTACGCTATGGAGCCGTAACCCTGCTGTCGGTTGTGGAAACAAGAGATGGAAAATTATTATTTCTGGTTGCGGAGGCAGAATCCGTTCCGGGGCCTATACTGGAAATCGGCAACACCAACAGCCGTTATCGCTTTCCTGTTGGCGCACGGCAGTTTGTGGAGCAATGGAATGTGCATGGGCCAGCCCATCATTGTGCGATAGGGATTGGCCATATTGCATCAAAGATCAAAAAACTCGGTGAGCTGCTTGGAGTAGAGACGGTACAGGTATGCTGAGGAAGAGAAGTGAAACGTGAGACGAAAGACGTGAGAGGTGAATGGTGAATTCACTATTGCCTGTTCACTCCCTTTCACCTTTATTATCTCCCGTCTCACGGTAACACACAGGCATCATTTGATTGGCTTAACACTATGCCGCCCCTATTGGTGAGAACATCAACCGGCGACAAATATCCAAAATTGGGAATGAGATGATCTTGAACAGTATTTTTAAAGACGGGCTTATGTTTTTACTTCGGAATAGCAAATTAGGAACTGTTTTTATTTCAGTTATTGTGCTCCTTTGGTATGGATGCAATAAAAAAATAACCGGTTCCGATAAAGCAGATATATCGGGCATACAGGCGCTGCGGTCCGGATTTGTAAAGCCGCCTGATGCAGCCAAGCCCGGGGTATATTGGTACTTTATGGATGGAAATTTATCGGAGGAAGGTATGACGAAAGACCTGGAATCTATGGCTGAAGCAGGCATTGGCAATTTAATTTTTCTTGAAGTAAATGTTGGCGTGCCGCGCGGCAGGGTTGATTTTTTAAGCGACCGGTGGCTTGCGTTATTTGCACATGCTGAGAAAGAATGCCGCAGGCTGAACATTGCCATGACGCTGGGCATAGGCCCCGGGTGGTCGGGAAGCGGCGGCCCCTGGGTTGCTCCTGAACAATCTATGCAGCACCTGGTATCGGAAAGTATAGTAATAACAGGAAATGAAAACAAAAAAATAAAGCTCACGGTTCCTCCTCCCAGAAGACCGTTTTTTGGAGAAGGCGGATTCACCCCTGATTTGAAAAAGCAATGGCAGGACTTTTATGAAGATGTTGCTGTGCTGGCATTTCCTCAGCCCGCAGGAAATGATACAATAAAAGATATTGATGAAAAAGCGCTGTACTATCGTGCACCTTATTCGTCTGTTGCCGGTGTGAAGTCTTTTTTAGCTTCTTTTACAGATACCGGGAATGTTGCTGCCGGCGGCGCTGTTTCAAAAAGTGAAATAATAGATCTCACCGGTAAATTACACTCCGATGGAACATTAGACTGGGAGCCGCCACGGGGCAACTGGATCATTATGCGGTTTGGCAGACGCAACAATGGCGCGGTTACCCGGCCTGCACCTTTTCCCGGCTTAGGGTTTGAAGCAGATAAGTTTGATACGGTTGCTTTAAACAATCATCTTGATGAATACACGGGACGGATATTCAGGAAGATCGGAAAGCCTGCTAGGAGAAAGGAAGGCGGATTGAAATTCCTGCACATGGACAGTTGGGAGATGGGGGCGCAAAACTGGACAAAAAACTTCAGAACGGAATTTATAAAAAGAAGAGGGTATGATCCGTTGCCTTTTTATCCGGTATACAATGGTGTTGTTGTAGAAAGCCCGGAGATCAGCGAACGTTTTTTATGGGACCTGCGGCAAACAGGGCAGGAACTGGTATTGGAATACCATGCCGGGCAGGTTAAAAAATACAGCCACCGTCATGGCTTAGGCTTGTCTATAGAGCCGTATGATATGAACCCTAATGCCGATCTTGAGCTGGGCGCTGTTGCAGATGTGCCGATGTGTGAATTCTGGAGTAAGGATTTCGGCTATAATACTTCATTCAGCTGTATCGAAGCTGTTTCTGTTGCGCATGTAAACGGGCAACCGCTTGTTCCTGCAGAAGCATTTACCGCCGAAAAAAATGAAGGATGGAAGCAGCATCCCGGTTCCATGAAAGCACAGGGCGACTGGGCTTTTGCAACCGGCATCAACCGCTTTGTATACCATACTTTTCAAAGCCAGTCTTTGGCAGATAGCTTACGCCCCGGTATGACGATGGGACCTTATGGCATTCATTGGGACAGGAATCAAACCTGGTGGCCGATGGTAGCGGATTATCACCGTTATATTTCACGCTGCCAGTTCCTGTTGCAGCAGGGCAGAGCCGTGGCGGATATCTTATATCTAACACCGGAAGGCGCCCCGCATGTTTTTAGGCCACCTTCATCGGCGCTTACCGGCGAAGAACCGGTGCGCGACAGGAGAGGTTATAATTTTGACGGATGTTCTCCGGGGCAGTTGCTTACCGCAAGCGTTAAGGATAACCAGGTGGTATTTCCGGGAGGAGCATCTTATAAATTATTAGTGCTGCCGGATGTGGAAACAATGACCCCCCGTTTATTAGAAAAGATCAGAACCCTGGTATATGAAGGAGCTATCATAGTGGGTTCTCCGCCTGTTAAATCGCCTGGCTTAACAGGGTACCCGGGCTGCGATGAGGAGGTAAAAACATTGTCACGTACTATATGGGGCAGCCTGGAAGTTCCGCCTGTTTACACAGAACGCATATATGGTAAAGGAAAAATATTATGGGGCGCAGGTATAAGCACAAAATCTGATGGGCTTTACCCCTTATATAACATAACTGCCCAGTTGCTAAAAAATATGAACCTGCCCGAAGACTTTGAATGGGCCGGCGATTTGCGTTACACACACCGTACAGCGCCGGGCTGGGATATTTATTTTGTAGCCAATAAAACCGATGAACCTTTACAGGCGGATGCTGTATTCAGATGTGATAACAGCAGTCCCGAGCTCTGGGATCCCGTTACGGGAGAAATGCGAAGCCTGCCTGCGTTTATGCAGGGTAATGGTCAAACCAGCATCCCTTTGCAATTTGAACCTCATCAAAGTTTCTTTATTGTTTTCAAAAAGGGTAAAGCAACAGCCCCTGTTCCGGGAAAGGAGAATTTCCCGGAGTTCAAAAACATCGCCACATTAAATACAGCATGGACCGTGTCTTTTGATCCCAAATGGGGAGGGCCGGAAAAAATAATCTTCGATCAGTTAGAAGATTGGACAACCCGCCCCGAGGAAGGAATAAAATACTATTCGGGAATAGCGGTTTACAGCCAGCGCTTCGATCTTTTGGAAACAGGTACGGGAAATAAAAAAGAACGTATTGTTCTTGATCTGGGAGAAGTTAAAAACCTGGCGCGGGTAAAGCTTAACGGTAAAGATTTGGGTGTAATATGGACGGCGCCCTGGCAGGTGGATATTACAGGAGTGGTGAAACAGGAAGGAAACGAACTGGAGATAGCGATAGCCAACTTATGGCCAAACCGTTTAATTGGTGATGAGCAATTACCGGATGACGGAATAAAGAACGGGCAATGGCCCGAATGGCTGCTGCAGGGAACGCCGCGAACAAGTGGCAGATTTACATTTACCACTTTCAAACATTATAAAAAAGATGCGCCGTTATTGAAATCCGGACTTATAGGGCCGGTAACGATTAAACAAACAGAATTTTAATATATCATGATTACAACAGGATGGAACAGGATATGCAGCACCGGTTTAAAAGGTATCTTGCCGGAGTGTTTACCGGGGTTACATTTTATTGCTGAAAGTGGTTGAATGAAATGCCTTATGCTATTCGGGAAGTGCAGGCAGGGTAAGACTTTTAGCTATCTTTGAGGCAGGAAACTGTTGCGGTGTTTCGTGTCTACTATGATGCACTGTTGAGGTAGTTCATTTTTTAGTGTATTGATAATTTATATAACGATTGTAATATTTAGATTTTGATGAGCCAGACAACCATAAAAATACAATGTAAAGAAATTTTGAAGGCAGGTTATTTTAAAGCTGCTGGCATACTGCTTTTGCTTTCGGTTATGGTGCATCCCGCTATTGCCAATGAAACGGAAATAGCTTCCGGAACGCCTTTTTGGGTTTGGACCTTCCTGGGAAGATTACATCCCCTGGTTGTACATTTTCCTATTGGGCTGTTAGTTGTAGCCTGGTTACTGGAATTATTGGTTTGGAAAAGAAAATCGAATGATTTTGGTCCTGCCATCAGGGTGTTGATGGTTATTGGAACGATTTCATCTGTTATATCGGTTGCGTTTGGGTTGCTGCTCATTAATACGGAAGAATACGGGGGAGATATACTGCCCATCCACCAATGGACCGGAATTGCCACTATGGTGCTGGCGGCTATCACCACCTATACCTATTTCAAAAGATCACGGCGTATACAAAAGGTATTCCTTACGCTAACGGTAGCGGGCGTAACGGTGGCCGGGCACTATGGCGCATCCTTAACGCATGGCGAAGATTATTTGACCAGTGTATTGCCATCTTCCCAACCCGCTAATGCGGTTAACCAGCCCACATTTGTACTGGCTAATCAAACAGGCCCCTTAAGTGAAACACAGATACAGGAATTAAACCTGCAGATCCGTACCATTTTTGCGCATAGCTGCACCAATTGCCATGGAGAGGCTAAGCAAAAAGGGGATTTAAGGCTTGATTCAAAAGAAGCTATTTTCAAAGGAGGGGAAGATGGACCTGCGCTTGTAGCCGGCAGCCCTGAAACAAGTGAACTGGTAAGAAGGATTAAGTTGCCCCGTAATCATAAGGAAGCCATGCCTTCCAAGGGAAAGGGGCTCACTCCGCAGGAGATAGCTACTATTGAATACTGGATAAAACAGGGTGCGCCATGGCCTACGGGCGATTTAAAAAGTATTTACCGTGTGGCCGCACTGGAACCCCGCATGCCTGAAATTCCTGCCGCTACGGGCGATCTAACGAGCCCCGTTGATCTTTTTGTAAACGACTATTTTAAAAAGCATAAAATTGAATGGAACAAAAAAGTAGACGACCGCACGTATATACGTAGGGTGTACTTAGATGTAATTGGCCTGGTGCCTGCTGCTGATTCGGTAGACGCTTTTATCAGTGACAGCCGGCCAAATAAACGGGAAGTATTGGTAAGCAACCTGCTTAGCCGTAACAACGATTACGCCCAGCACTGGCTTACTTTCTGGAACGATGCGTTGCGCAATGATTACAGCGGTACCGGTTATATAACAGGTGGCCGTTATGATATTACAGCGTGGTTATACAATTCCCTGCGTGATAATAAACCCTATAATACTTTTGTAAAGGAGCTGATCAGTCCTGATGAAAAATCAAAAGGTTTTATAGCAGGTATTAAATGGCGTGGTACCATTAATTCCAGCCAGCGAACAGAAATGCAGGCGGCGCAAAACGTTTCGCAGGTTTTCCTTGGTCTCAATTTGAAATGCGCATCCTGTCACGACAGCTTTGTGAGCGACTGGAAACTGGAAGATTCTTACGCGTTTGCCAATGTATTTGCCGAGAGCCCCCTGGAGATTAACCGTTGTGATAAGCCTACGGGCAAAATGGCGCCTACCCGCATATTGTACAAACAATTGGGAGAAATAGACTCCAACGCCATTCCACAGGAGAAATTGAAGCAACTGGCCGATTACTTGGTACAGCCTAAAGATGGAAGATTGTACCGCACCCTTGTTAACCGGATGTGGGCGCAACTAATGGGGCGCGGCATTGTGGAGCCTGTGGATGTAATGGACAATGAACCCTGGAGCCAGGATTTGTTAGACTGGCTTGCGTCTAACTTTGTGGAAACCGGTTATGATGTAAAAAAGCTTATCTATAAAATTATTACTTCCAAAACCTATCAACTACCGTCGGTAGGCATAAAGGAAGCGGAGCTGATTGTTGCACCCGATTATACATTTACAGGCATGCTACGCAGACGGCTAACCGCAGAACAGTTTACCGATGCGGTAAGTAAATCCATTCAGCCCGTATATGGCGACAGCGCTATTGTGTATAAATTGTTGCCGGAAGATATTAAAGCCGCGATTCCTTTTCCCCGGGCGTCGCTGGTTAAAAATGATGCTTATCTTACGGCGTTGGGCCGCCCTAACCGCGAAACCGTTTCCACCGGCCGCTTGTCGCAGGCTAACCTGCTGCAGGCGCTTGAGCTTACCAATGGCGACAGGTTCAATAATGCAGTAGCGCGTGCCGCGGAAAAATGGAAGCAGGCATACCCCGACCCTCAAAAAATGGTAACTGAAATATACCGGAACACGTTGGGGAGGCCGCCGGCAGCAGATGAGCAGTTGGTGGCGCTGAAAGCGTTGGGCAAAACACCCACTGAGGCAGCAGTGCAGGACTTTTTGTGGGCGATGACCCTGCATCCCGAATTTCAGTTGATCTATTAGGAATGTTTTGCAGGAAAGGAGGGATGATGATTTTGTATAAATGAAAGATGCCACCGGTACAACTGTTGAAGTGATTGCGACGCAACAAAGATGCCATGAAATACAGAAGCCGGTATCTTAAAAAAATAACTAAAACGATTTGAATACTCCATTTAAAATATGCAGATAATGAAAGCCAATTGGAACAGGAGAGAATTTATTAAAAAGTCCGGCGCGGCAACGCTTGCTGCTTTGGCGGCAGGTGCACCGGTATCCAGCCTGTTAACCGGGTGCGGAAAAGGTAGAAAGATAGCGGCGGATACCAGCGCCGACACGGTTATATTATTGTGGTTAGCCGGCGGCATGGCACATACCGAAACTTTTGACCCCAAAAGATATACGCCCTACGAAAACGGGCTGGAAGGCAACCGGGTGCTGAGTACCTTTGAATCTTTTCCTACTGCTTTAGAAGGCATCCGGTTTTCCGACGGGCTGCAGTCTGTTGGCAGTGTAATGGATAAAGGCACTTTGATCAGGTCGTACGTAGCTGCCGACATGGGGCACATCCTTCATTCCAGGCACCAGTACCACTGGCATACCTGCTATGAACCGCCTCAAACCGTTGCCGCTCCGCATATGGGCGCATGGATAGCTAAAGAGCTGGGTCCCAAGAACCCGGTGATCCCCGCGTTCATTGATATAGGGCAACGGATGACCGTTGGCGAATCGGAAGAATTAAAAGCTTTTCATACTGCCGGTTTTCTGGGTAATGAATTTGGTCCGTTTTTAATCCCCGATCCCAGCCAGGGACTGGAGAGTGTTCGTCCGCCCGTAGGGATGGATGCCAAGCGCTTTGAGAAACGCAACCAGTTGTATAACGACCTGATCAGCAAAAGTGCGATAGGCGACCTGGGGAGCGATTACCAGAAAGAATCCCTTAAAAGATCTATGGAGCAGGCCTATATGCTGCTCAATTCGCCCGAGGCGAAGGCATTTGACCTGAGCTTAGAACCCAAAGAAGTGTATGATGTGTATAATACAGGTCGTTTTGGTTTGGGTTGTTTGCTGGCAAGGCGGCTTACCGAGCAGGGCGCCAGGTTCATTAGCGTTACCACGGAATATGAACCGTTTATGGGATTTGACACCCACGAAAACGGTCACACGCGTATGGTGGGTATGAAGAAAATGGTAGATGGCCCCATTGCGCAATTAGTAAAAGACCTGGATAAGAGCGGTCATCTTGACCGCACCCTGATCATTGTAGCCAGTGAGTTCAGCCGGGATATGATGGTGGAAGGGCGGCCCGATGCTAAAGTACAGGAGCAGGTAAACCAGCCCGACATTTTGAACGATATGAAGTTCTATGGCATGCATCGTCACTTTACGGATGGCTGCTCAATGCTGATGTTTGGCGGTGGCATTAAGAAAGGATTTGTATACGGCAAAACAGCCGATGAACGGCCGTGTAAAACCATTGAGAATCCTATAAAGATTGACCAGGTGCATCAAACCATTTATCATACCCTGGGCATTCCACCTGATACTAATTACGAAGTGGAGAAAAGGCCTTTTTATACCACACCCGATGGCGATGGAAAAATAGTAGAGGATTTGCTGATTAAGGTGTAGGGATTATTTTTTAAACCCGATCCTTTCCCTGTCATCCCATGTACGTTGAGCCGCTTTTTCATCCAGCAGGTTTTCGATGCTGTCGTAAACCTGCCTGCGGTAGGCAGGTCTGGCTGAGCTGCACATCGTGCCCGGTTATGCGTTCCTGTATTAAGCGTAATTGCTCCTTTATATCAGTTTGCTGTAACAATATCCGGCGCACTTCTATAAAGGCCCTCATTATGGCAATGTTCATGTTTATCGCCCGGTCGCTATTCAGTATGCCACTTAACATGGCTACTCCCTGCTCGGTGAAGGCATAAGGTAAGGCAGTTTTTGAACGGTGTTTTTGTGAACCGGTCACAATTTGTGACCAGTTGCTTCCAATGCTTTGTATCTCAACATCTTGTCCTATTGCCAGAGTCTTCAACCTATTCCATTCCGCCCGGGTAAGCTGAAACATAAAATCAGCAGGAAAACGCTTTATATTCCGCTTTACGGCCTGGTTAAAAACCTTTGTTTCTACCTCGTATAATCCGGCAAGGTCAAAGTCAAGCATTATACGCTCGCCTCGTACTTCGTAAATCCTGTTTTATTCAAACTTTACTTCAGGTAGCGCATTCACAATATCCACCGTTTGTACGCTTACATTGATGATGCTTAAAAGCAAATCTAAAATATAGCGTGGCTGGTTGTGTTCGGTAGCCCAGTCGTTGGGATTGTTGGTGATGCCGCTTTCCTTATGCGTGGTTATTTGGTAGCGTTCCATGATCCATTCAATGGCGGATTTGCCGTTGACCATAATTCATGCAGGAGTATTATTCTTTGCATGGGATATTGCTATAGTTAATTTGAAAATTAGAACTATTTCGACTGACCATGGGTGTCTCACGCCGTACTTCAATTTATACAAAAGATTCTTTCCTGTTCCTCGATTTCCTTTCCCAATACCCGACCGGTTTATGAAGGGTTAATTGACTTGAAATGTTTGATGAGCAAGACCTCCGGCCCCAAATCAAATTGATTTTGAGATTTGGCAGATAATTTATATTCTTGTACAACCATTACTCTATGAGAATTCGTAACTTTGCACTCCTCAAACAAACTTTATGGACAAAGCAACAAAAAAGCAAAAGCCCAAAAACTTTGAAAAGGAATATAACAAAGTCATGAAAGGGTTTCAGGCGCCTGTTTATCATGGTAATCAGCAACAATGGGCTGCACCGGGAGACTTTTTTGTGAAATTTTCAATGTACAGGGAAACCTCTTCGGGAGCTACGTCCTCCAACACCATCTACATAAGCCAGTAGCTACATGCCTAATTGGAAAGAAGTATTAGCAGAAATTCAAGATGAAAATAAGAAGGGTAATAAATCTTCCCTTGATACAGTTCGGAGAAAATACCTAACTAAAATCAGTGAAAAGACAGGAAGAAATGTAATTGCTTATTATTCCGGCTGGCTTCAGGGACGAAATCCTGCAGATGTAATAGTAAATGATAAAGACAAGAATGCTTTTATGGTCAATATACATAAACTTGACCGGAAAAAAGGACTTGATCTCATTTTACATACACCAGGCGGTGATCTGGCAGCCACTGAAAGTATAGTAGATTATTTGCATTCTATATTTGGAAAAGATATCCGGGCAATCATTCCTCAAATATCAATGTCTGCCGGAACGCTTATAGCGTTATCCTGTAAGGAAATAATGATGGGTAAACAATCCAACCTGGGACCGATTGACCCGCAAATGGGAGGAGTTGCATGTCAGGCTGTTCTTGATGAGTTTGAGCAGGCAAAAAAAGACATAAGAGCTAATCCCAGTTCAGCACCTTTATGGCAGGTGATTATATCAAAGTATCATCCGACCTTTTTGGGGGGCTGTCAACATGCCATTGATTGGTCTGAAAAGTTAGCTGAAGATTGGCTTACCCGGAATATGTGTGGTGGAGATGGCGCTAAAGCAAAAAAGATATTAAAGGAGTTTAGCGATCATAAAACACAAAAATCCCATGCAAGGCACATATCAAAAGCAAAGTGTTCAGATATTGGCGTTTCGATAATTGATATGGAAGCTGATAATGAATTACAGGATCATATTCTTACAACACACCATGCCTTTATGCATACTTTTTCGCAATCTAGGGCATCGAAAATAGTAGAAAACCAGATAGGTGTTGCTTATATAGAAAACGAAGCAGTACAGATGGCTATGCCGATTCAACTTCCTGGAGGGCAAAAATAACCATAGCCAAGGTGGTTGGCTGCTTCACTTCAGTAATTCACTCAAACCTCACCTTCGGAAGCCCCTCCATAATATCTACCGTTTGCACACTTACATTGACGATGCTTAAAAGCAAATCTAAAATATAGCGTGGTTGGTTGTGTTCGGTAGCCCAGTCATTAGGATTGTTGGTGATGCCGCTTTCCTTATGCGTGGTTATTTGGTAGCGTTCCATGATCCATTCAATGGCGGATTTTCCGTTTACCACGTATTCATAGGCTTTTGCAGGAATGTTGGAAACCGTGATCCGGCTGTTGTAAATGATGGTATTCTTCTGGCCCTTTTTTGGAAAACGCATTTTCTCTACCATATAAGATTCGCTGTCATCCCCCTCCACTTTTACGTCAGGGTAAGGAGCTACCGATTCGTAATTCAAATGCAGCTCCGCTAATTGTCTGCCTGCCTTGCTGAACGCCCAGAAATCTTTCACCGGTTCCACCAGTGGTAACCGCGGCAGCATTTTCTTTAGATCGTTGGCAAAGGTTTCCCGGTACTGCCTGCTGTGCAGGAAGCCGTATACATAATAGAAAATATCTTCTTTGGTAAGCCCCTCCCCGGCCCTCCCCGAAGGGGAGGGAGCCTTTAAACCATATTGCTTTCTGGCTCTTTCAAAAATGAAATCGCTGATGGCATCCCTACGGGTATATTGCTGTCCGCTGTCTTCGTCAAATAGTCCTTTTTGGATGGCGTTGTTTTCTTCGTAGTAGTAGAGAGGGAAAGCCTGTGTATCGCCATTAAAATGTAAATCTGGTATTTTATTTGTAATTATGATCGAACCATCTTTAAATGTTTGAGATACACAAATCACCAAATTTTTGAGAGAAGGATTTGGAAAAAACTCTTCAAATTGCCCACGTCTATGTATCATTTTATTGCCACGATAAACGTATTGTTTAATGTAAGGACGATAAATTCCAATCTCAATTTTGTCACTTTCAAAAAGTATCTTTTCACCCTTATCAAATTTTGCAACCAGACTGCTTGTCCAACTCAGTTTAGTAGGATCTGTATTGATAAAGTCAGTTGCTCTAACATTTTCTGATTTTCTTTTTGTAGCTGTATGTCTATCAATTTCGCTGTTATAAAATGCAATTGAAGAATTTATTTTAATTGAAAGTGTTTCTTTTGATGAATTATAAATCCACGCATCACGCCCTGTTTCCAATCCTCTTGAATTTACAACAAACCAGGATTGTGCTTTTACTTCAAATTTCCTTTCTGAATCAATAGCTATAAACGTACTAAAGCTATCACTCCTCAAACTAATCCAATCTCCATGCTCATTTGGTTGCAGTGATTTTAAGAGTAGCCTTGAATTTGCAAAGGTTTTGAAGTCGTGTATGATCTTCAGTTTTTCTTCCCTGCCCAGGTAGTCTCCAATATCGCGGTAATGAATAGCCGCTTTATCTGCACTTGCTGCCGGGTTTTTAACCAGTAAGGTAATGGCGATGGGTGTCCGGCTGCCTATACCAAATACGTTACCTGCTTCTTTTTGTCTTAACTCTCCACTTGTACGCGCATTGCCTCTTAAATTAAACACATAGATGGATGTAAATTCTTTTTCAATGGATTTACGAAACCCATCAGCACTATTACCATCTAACCAGGCTCCGTTTGAAACAAAACATATGATGCCGCCATTTTTATCCAAACGGTCGGTACTCCAACGGAAAGCTTTAATGTAACTATCGTACAAAGAGTTTTTGTTGGTGGCTTGTGTTTCCTTAGCGTAGGTGTTGGCAATTCGTTGGTTCAGCTTTTCATAAGTTTGGTTTTGGGCATTGTCGTTCGCAGAGTTTTGACCCACTGAATAAGGCGGATTCCCCATAATAATTTTCAGCGGGGCTTTCTTTTGCCGCTGCACCCTTTCGGAGTTTTGAGGAAACATTTCAGAAAACAACTTTTCGCCGTCTTCAGTTTCACCCAGTTGAAAGGTATCGGTTAAGCAAATTCCCTGGAATGCTTTATAAATCCCATTCGTTTTTCCCGGGGGAGCATCAGGAAGAATGATGTCGTGATATGCATTTTCAATGTTTACCGCTGCAATATAATAGGCCAATAAAACAATTTCGTTGCAATGAATTTCATGGTTGTATTTGCGCTCCATATCTTCTTTCCGGATCAGCCCGCTTTGCAATAAGCGGGTAATGAAGGTGCCGGTGCCCGTAAAGGGATCAAGGATATGTACGTTTTCGTCTGAGATGCTACGGTTAAATTCTTTTTGTAAAATATCGCTTACCGAATGAATAATGAAATCCACTACTTCAATAGGCGTGTACACAATGCCCAATCTTTCCACCATTTTTGGGAACGCGGTTTTAAAGAACTTGTCGTACAGCTCAATGATAATGCGCTGCTTTCCTTCCGCGTTGTCAATGCCGGAGGCCCTTGTTTTTACGGATGCATAAAACTTTTCAAGAACCAGGGCATCTTTTTCCAGCGACTGCTCTTCCAGCAGGTCCAGCATTTTTTGCATAGACTGGCTTACCGGGTTGTTGCGTACAAACGAATAGTTTTCAAACAGCGCATCAAATACAGGCCGGGTAATAATATGCTGCGAAAGCATTTCTATGGCTTCCGCCTGTGTAATGGAAGTATTGATGTTTTTATGCAGCCCTTTTAAGAAATTATCAAATGCCTGGTGGTGCCTGTTGTCTTCATTAATGATTTTCGTTATCCGTTCCGTTTGCCGTTGTGCAATTTCAGCTACTGATCTTGCCCATTGTTCCCAATACCTCCGGTCGCCTACTTTTTGCACCAGCCTTGCAAACATTACGCTTTGCAGTTGCTCAAACTGCAAGCTCATTTGCTGGCTTATGCTCCTGGTATTATAAGGCGCTTCATCTTCGTTTACCATAGACGCCATGCCATCATTATCAAATGTATATTCAGGTCTGCCAACAAGGATATTATTGGGTTTCTTTTTATTCAGTTCTATTTTGTTGATCGTTGCGTTAAAACGGTCGTCGTGTGCACGAAGGGCATTCAGCACGGTCCATACCACTTTATAGCGTGCGTTATCATCCAATGCGCTTGCCGCGTCTACATCGGACGGAACAACAACCGGTATAATGATATAACCATATTTTTTCCCCGGCGCCTTCCGCATTACACGCCCAACAGATTGCACCACATCTACCTGTGAGTTGCGTGCCGAAAGGAACATCACCGCGTCAAGAGACGGCACATCCACACCTTCGCTCAGGCAGCGCACATTGGTAAGCACACGGCATTCATTGCCACTGCTGTCTGCTTTCAGCCAGCTTAATAATTCATCTCTTTGAGGGGCGGCCATTGTACCATCAATATGTTTGGATGCAACCGATACCATTTGCCCTTTTTTTTCATAGGGTAATGCATCAAGGTAAACATCTGCGGTGCTGTTATAGGTAGCGGTAATCTTTTTTGAAACGGCAATGCTTGAACAGAAGGCAACCGCTCTGCGCATGGGTTCCGGGTCGCTGGATTGTATTACTCCTTCATCACCGAGAATTTTTTTCGACAAGGCATTGATACAGCCGATCAGCTTTGAAGCGTCATCGGTATTGATCTCACTTTTTTTATCGGCAATGATATCCTGCACGGCAGGCGGTATATCTTTATCGCTAAGGGTAAGGATCAGCACTTTGTAATCGCTGAGCAAATCTTTTTCCACTGCTTCGCCAAAACCTATCCGGTAAATTTCTTTCCCGTATAACTGCTCGTCATCCATAGAGCACAAAACTGCCTCCGCCTGCGCCGCTTTGCTTTTTGTATCGTCGCTGTACAGTCGTGGGGTGGCGGTCATGTACAGCCGCTTCCCCGCTTTGATGAAATCATTGTCATGCACTTTGGTAAAGGCCGATTCATCTTCATCAGACAGGGTTACACCTGTGGTTCTGTGCGCTTCGTCACAAATGATCAAGTCAAATTCGCCAAACCCCTTTTTGATCATTTCTTTCTGCGCTTCGGCTATTACTTTAATGGACTGATAGGTAGAAAACACTACCGTCATTCCCGCCGGGGGATGGGTGCGGATATGGTTGAATTGCCGGAGAATATCTTCCTTATTGGTAGATGCGGGTAAAGCCAGGTCTACAACACTGAAGGTATCGCTGTCATCATTCTTCGTTTTCTTTCTGGAGATTTCCGGATCAGAACAAATACAAATGGCATGTATTGGTTCATTGGCATCCGCCGACCATTCACGGAGGGTTTGTCCTAATAAGGCAATAGAAGGAACTAAAAATAAAACCAGGCCTTTGCCATTGGTTTCATTTTCAGCAATACGCAATGAGTTAAAAGTTTTACCGGTTCCGCAAGCCATAATAAGCTGACCCCGGTCGGCAGTTTTGAAATATGTATGTGTACTATTAAGCGCTTCTTTCTGGTGTGGGCGCAACGATTTTTTGGGTGCACGCGAGGCATCGCCATGAATTCCTTTATCTAATTTTTCCCAGTCAACCGGCGCTTCCTGTAAATCGTGGAGATTGAGCCTGGTTACCGCAGGATGCTGGTTCCGGATAGCTTCCGTTGCATTCGGCCCCCATTTGTTGCTTGTTGAGATCCAAAGCCGGTGGGAGAAGCCGATTGTCTGCAAGTCTTCACTTTTAAACTTCCTGCCCGATGTAGACAGAAAGCTGTCAACCGCGGGTTTGTCAATTACCGCATTTTCCTGGAAGCATTTGCATTGTATGGCCCAATAATCACCATCAAGGGTTTGAGCAACCAGGTCAATACCTGTGTCGCTTCCGCCCAAATCATTCCTGCCATGAAATTCATTCCAAAGCCATACTTTCTTTAAACGGTTGGAATATTGGGGATCGGTAAGCAGGTATGCCTGCATTAATCTTTCAAATCGTTCGCCTTTATCTTTCTCTGAAAAAGAAACCTTGCGGTACTTGTTAAGGAGTGTATTAAAAGTCATTCGGATTGCTGATGTTGGGTTTGGTTTACTGGATTTCGTTCAGTTACAGTTTGTGTCGTAAAAAAAACAAAAATATACTTTAAAGATAGTTTATCAACTTTAAAGAAATATAAAGGTTGTTAAAGGAAAAAATCTATACCTGCGTGAAGGGAAATTTGTGAGGTGAAGTACAAAATAGGATACCGGATAAGAAAGCTGCGGGAAAGCAAGGATTACAGCCAGCAAAATATGGCGGGAGAATTAGGTATTTCTACCAGCGCTTATTCCAAAATAGAAACAGGTAAAACTGATCCTTCGATTGGAAGGATTGAAGAAATAGCAGCAATTCTTGATGTAGATGTCTCCTATTTTTTTCAGGATGAGAACGTAGAAAGCAAAGTAAAAGATCCCAATAAAGCTTACGGTTTTGCCACTAAAAGCGATATGGAAGAATTGATGTTACTGATCAATGGCTTAAAAAGGGAAGTTGAAAATTTAAAAGCGCGTTTTCAAAACTTTAAAATTACCAAAGGGAAGAAAGTATAAGATCATACCTGTTATTGCTTTACGGCGGAAATGCTTAATAGTGTGAGGCTGCTGAGCTTGTTTCCTCTACCATCAAATACCTTGTGCTTCTTCCTCCTTCCGAACCTTTCATTAGTATGCCTTTTGCAACGAGGTCATTAATATCACGTACAGCGGTATCCGTAGAGCTGCCGGTGATCTTTGCCCAGTTGGAAGAAGTGATATGACCCTGGTAGCCGTCAAGTATTTTATTCAGCATGGTTTGCTGCCGGGTATTCAGGGAAAGTCCCATGTGCTTTTTCCAGAATGCTGCTTTCTGCATTACCATCGAGAGTTCATCCTTACTGGCATCCATTGCCCTACCCAGGCATTGCAGAAACCATTCCAGCCAGGCGGTAATATCTATTGAGCCTTTTTGAGTGGTTTCAAGCGTATGGTAGTACCGGTTACGTTCTTTACGGATCTGTGCAGACATGCTGTAGAACCGCAATCCCGATCCGTCTGACCTGGCAAGCTGCAGGTCAGTGATGGCGCGGGCAATACGCCCGTTACCGTCGTCGAAAGGATGTATGGTTACAAACCAAAGATGAGCGATAGCGGCTTTGAGCAGCATGTCCATATCATTACTGTCATCGAACCATTGCAGGAAGCCAAACATTTCATCAGGAACCAAAGCTGCATCCGGGGCCTGGAAATGCACTTTCTCCCTTCCCATCATGCCTGAGATTACCTGCATGGGTTGCTGCGGAGGATTGTTGCGCCAGTGGCCGGTTACAATAGGTGTAATGCCACTTCTGCCGGTAGGAAAAAGTGCCGCATGCCAGTTGAACAATCGCTCTGATGTGAGTGGCTGCCCGTAATGTGTGGTCGCATCGAGCATCATATCCACAATGCCTTCCACGTGCCGATCTGCAGGAGCAATACCGCCGGCTTCTAATCCAAGCCTTCTCGCCACAGATGAGCGTACCTGTGCTGTGTCGAGTATTTCGCCTTCAATTTCACTTGATTTTACAATATCAAGCGTTACTGTCTGGAGGTTCGCTTCTTCCTGCAAAGCAAAACCCAGGGACCACATGCGACCAAGCAGCCAGGCTTGTTTAACCCTCAGCTCAGCCAGCAAAGGAGCAATAACGGCTGTATCCCACCTGAAATGCGGCCATTCGTTTAACTGGTAAATATAATTTGCAACTCTTTGCATTTGCGGTAAATATAAGGTTTATTTACCGCATAATTTATTATTTGCCGTATATTTTGCGGTGAATAAAGGTAACCAATAAAGTGCTAAAAAGAATTGGTACTAACATGGAGTTAAACAAAAAACTGACCTGTCGTGTTTAGTGTCGTCATAGTAAGCTGGAACGGGTACCTCTGTTCTGTCTTATTGCCGCTCTTCTATCGTAAAATAGTCATACACCGATTTGCCGTTTTGGTCTTTATAATTTTTCAGGCTTTCAGGTGTGAAAGTGGAGAAGGGGTTTAAAAGATATATTTTATTTCCGGGCATTTGCACTTTTGCGCTCAGGTTGGTGCTTTGTATAGCATCGCCGGTTCGGTAATGTATTTGACCATCTGTCCACACTTCAATCGTTGTTTTGGTGCTGTTGTTTTTAAATTTCCGGGTAAACTGTTCGTCTGTTCCGTATACCAGCGCTACAATCTGCAGGTTTCTGTATCCCTGGTTTAAGGGTACTTTATTTTTTATAACGAGCCACTCCCTGCTGAAAAATGAAGCGAAGTATTTGAAATCAGCTTCTGAGAACTTTTCAGGGCTAACATACAACACAGCAAGGTTTTGAGCTGTATCATCATACCCGTTTTTATAGGTATAGCTATTGCTGTCTAATATTACATGAGGCGCCTGTTCATAGATGGCTAAATGATAAGGATAGCCTTTACTTGTGGTTTTATCATCAATGGAAAGTGCAGACAAGCCGTCAACAGAAAGCTCCTGGGAATACACTTTGCTGAAAATTTGATTTCTGATCAGGTTAACAAAGCGATATGACCTGCCTTCAAAGCTCCCCTGGTATTGCGTTTCTTTTGATGTACATCCGAATAGCATTATACTTATGATTATGGCTATAAAAACTTTGTTGCGCATATTGAAAAATTTATCTTCCATATTATAAGCGCCTTTTTTTAAGCTTTTGGAACCCGGCATTTATTCTCTTTTGTTCTTTAAGCAGGTAACTACCTGTGTGCGATGCAGCCTTATTTCTGCTATTTACCTGGTAAATCAATTTTCCGTTTTCGAAATAGCTTCTGGCTTCAATGATGGTTGATCTGTTAAAGTCAAAAGCTTCGGTATCATTTTCTGCTTTCATGGCCGCAGAATCATAATAAATGGGGCGGTTGTAGCGATAGGTTTTTTCAAGCATAAAAGAAAGCGCTCCATTTAACAGGTAATATTCATCTGTTTGCCGGTAAGTTTCCCCGAGGTATTTAGCCGTAATTTTTTCCAGTTGCCCGTTTAAATAATATAGTAGCGCCTCACTTCCTTCCAGCGCTTCTCCCGGGTTTGTTGTATCCACCTTTGTCCAATGGGTAATGGCGTTTATTCTCTTGAAATTCTCCCGCACAGGCCTCAGCCTTTCATCCATGGTATCTGTGAGCGTCCTGTCCTTTTCATTTATCATCGTTATTACAGCAGCCGTATCCTGCCTTGCACTATCCATTGCAGACGCTGCTGAAATGGGCTGGTCATCAGCTTCTTGCTGTGAATTAGTTTCACATCCGGCCATAACTGTTATGCATAAAACAAGTAAACGATATTTTAGTTTTATTTTTATTGTATTAGTTTTTTTGTTTGGGAATGATTTCAAACACCACTTCAATCGTTTCTCCTTTGGTATTCCTGAATGTGTATAGTTCTTCGGACGTTAATCCGTTATTTTGGGTGTTGCTATCCAAATAAAGTTTTTTTCCCGGCATTTGCACCACGGCTGAAAGCCCGCTATACACTTCATCTCTGTTTCCCTCACGCGGCATCAATCTTACCCGGCCATCGTTGTATACGCGTAAGATCATTT
This sequence comes from uncultured Sphingobacteriales bacterium, assembly GCA_937871285.1. Lineage (GTDB taxonomy): Bacteria > Bacteroidota > Bacteroidia > Chitinophagales > Chitinophagaceae > Agriterribacter. Next base: position 49,551 of record CALMQS010000012.1, read on the forward strand.
TTTTGTTCCCGTGCATCCCTTCAAATTCCTTTACAAAATCATCCGCTGCGCCATGCACTAAGCCGATGATGTGTTCTTTGATATAAGGGTACTCCTTGTTTACTGTACTTTCTATTTCCCTCCATTTACTCCTGAAAAGATCCGCATAAGCCTCAAAGCTTTTTTCATCATATTTATCTTTGGAAAAATACAGCATGGTAGGCGTTACCGGCTGGCGGCTTATTGCTTCGTTGTGGTACTGTGCGGTGTCATCATCTAAATAATAGCGGGTGGCATTTCCAAAAATATCATCGCTGTAAGGACGTCCGCGCAGATCGGTGGTAAGCGCATCAATCATAACAGGATGTAAATTACCCAATTGCAGGCGCCAGGTAATCGTGTTGCTAACCGGTCCTTTTGCGTTGATGCTTTTCAGTACTACTTTGTTTTCCTTGTAGCTGCTTTCATAGGCAATGCTTTCTTCTTTGCACGAAAAAAGCTGCAATATTGAAAATATACCCATAGCTGTTGTAAGTATTGATTTTGTTGTAAACATTATGCCATGTTTAAAATATCACCTGTAACGTATTATTTTTATCCGTATTTGTAAAATCTAACCAGCCAAAAAAGTAGTTATTGCATTAAAATAAACTCTAAAAATGGATGTAAAGTACATTACCGATGAGGTTTTTAATTTTTTAGACCGAACCGCATTGCCCCGGATACTGGATATGTTTGGAAGCGAAGCTTTTGCCGGGGAAAAACAACGGCTGAGAACGCAGGAACCCAATCCCCACCAATGGATTGAGCGGCAGGCGGCATTGCAAAAAGAGCAAAATGCACAGGTGGCAGATCTGACAAGATCATTGCTGAGCGCTTCTTTGCCGGGAATATTGCCTGAGGCATCGCTGTGGTTTAAAGGTGATGGAAGGCCTGCGAATGAATTGTTATGGGTGGTGAGCCCGTTTGAATTTGCATTGATGGCTCCCGCTACCGTAAGTATTGCATTACAGCAGGCAGACGATTTGCTGATGGGCATTTTGTGCACGGTTACGGAAACGGAGGTTTCCATAACTACCGGGGAGAAGGATGACGGATCCTGGACGGAAGACCGGAAATTGACGGTCAATCAGCATACCCTCTCGTCAGCCAGTGCCAATATGCAGTTTATGCTTACAGGAAATAAATTGCCCGAGAACTGCTCGGGCCGGTTGCTCAGCCTTAGAAAGCAATATGCAATCAGCACCATGACCAACAACCGCTCTGAAAATATAAGCCATTATATGAACAGTGTGGCTAATGGAAGTATTGATTTTTGCCTGGGGTTTAATTTCAGCTACCACGATATTGCCGCCGCTATCTGTATTGTGGAGCAGGCGGGTGGAATCGTTACTGATTTTTCGGGCGGCAGGAAAAAATTGTATTCCGGTGAATCTTTCTTTTGTAGTAATAAAGCAATTCACCGGCAGTTTATGGATCTGCTGAGCAGTTCCTGAGGAGCTGGTTAAGCAACCGGCAACGGCTTATGGTAGCCAAAGCACTGATAAAGAGTAAGAAATACGATCATACACGCATCAGCCGTTTTTTATACTTTCTGAAACAGTTTTTGTATATTAGAGGCAAGGCCCAAGTAGTTGCCAACCTGGTTAATGCAGGGAAGTTTACCATTTCTGAAATTGCTAATTTCTCCAATGTACCGGAGGCTTTCGTAAGAAAGGTAAAGAGAGGACTGAAGAAATAAAAGTTGTTTGCAAATATTTCTAATTATACTGAGGCTGCGGCCTCTTTTTATTTTCCGTATTGTTTAAAAATAGTTGCGCTGCTACGGCAATGAAAAATAGGTTAGTATATTTTATCGGAAAGCATCTCTCTGTTTTCATGAAACCGTTTTTCTTCTCCCTTGCCCTGCTTTGTTCATTATACAGTTGTTCGCCCGTAAGTAACATGATATTAAACGGGCAAAGCGATTATAAAATCTTTGTATCCGGCACTGCTTCCCGGCCTGAAAAGCACGCTGCAGAGGAGTTGCAGCAATACTTATTCAGGATAACCGGCTGCAACCTGCCCGTTACCCATGAGGTAAATCTGCAGGATAAGTATATATATGTGGGTTTTAGCGAAGCGCCTGCATCACTGCTGGCCAATATCAATCCACAGGAATTTGGTAACGAAGCATATATCATTCGCTCCGATGGGCAACACCTGCTGATAGCGGGCGGACAGCCGCGCGGTACATTATACGGAGTGATAGGCTATCTGTCGGATCACTTAGGCTGCCGCTGGTATACGAAGGATGTGATGAAAATTCCGGAAAGAAAGCGCATCCCGCTTCCTGATAAAGACGACCGCCAGCAGCCGGCATTTGAATACCGCGAAGCCTGGTACAATGAAGCCTATAATGCAACCTGGGCAATGCACAACCGCTTAAACCCCAGCATGCAGCCTGTTCCTGATTCACTCGGCGGCAGTTACATTTCCTACCCTTTTGTGCATACATTTTATAATATGGTTTCACCGGAAAAATATTTCGGGCAGCATCCGGAATATTTTTCGGAGGTAAATGGCAAACGTGCCGGTAAAGATGCGCAGCTTTGTTTAACCAATCCTGAAGTGGCGAAAATTGCTTCGGCAACCGTATTAAGCTGGATCAGGGAACACCCCGAAGCCAGCATATTTGCCGTTGATCAGAATGATGGCATGGGTTATTGCGAATGTGCCGGCTGTAAGGCGCTCGATGATGCGGAAGGAAGCCATGCCGGCACGCTGCTGCATTTTGTGAACCAGGTGGCCGGAGCTGTAGCAAAGGCTTATCCTAACGTGAAGCTGCAAACGCTGGCGTATGCCTACACCGAAATTCCGCCCAGAACACTTCGTCCGGCCGATAACGTTACCATACGCTTATGTCATTATAATTACTGCTCAGCCCACAAAATAGGGGGATGCAATGATCATAACCCCTTTATAGAAAGGCTGGATCAGTGGCGGGCAATTGCCTCACGCATTACCGTTTGGGATTATTTTACTGATTTCAACCGCTACCTCATGCCGTTCCCCAATTTTGAAGCGATGAAACATGATGTAAAGTTTTATGCCGATCGCGGGGTCAAAGGTTTATTTGCACAGGGCAGCAATATGCCCTCACAGGGGGGTAGCGAATTTTCGACATTGCGGGCGTGGGTATTTGCCCAACTCATGTGGAACCCGCAGCAGGATGCACAGGCATTGATCAATGAATTTGTAAAGAACGTATATGGGGAAGCATCGGGGTATATAAATGCGTATATACAAATGTTACATGACCAGGTGAAGCCCGATTCGGTGTATTTTAGTATCTGGTCGGAGCCGGGAGAAGTAAATTACCTGAACCCGGAAACGATCCGTAAGGCCGACAGCCTGTTTGCCCTTGCCCGCCAGGTGGCGAAAGAAGATGAACAGTTGCTTAAAAGAGTGGATTTGGCTTACCTGCCGGTTTTATTCACCAAATTGTATTTTCATACAATAGGAGGATCCGCTTATGTAAGCAGGGAGGAGGCTCCGGAAGTGCTGGCACAGTTTAAACGCATCACCGGTGAAAACAACATAACGCGTATTGCGGAGGGAGATGAATACGGCAATATGGATAAGTTCATACAGGGGGCTGAGCTCAGCCAGCAATTTTATACCGGCTGGTGGGTAATTGGACCGTTTGATAATGAAAACTTAAAAGGCCTTGTTACTGTTTTTGCACCGGAGAAAGGATTCGATACAGCACGAACCGTTACCGGTAAAAACGGGTTAAATGTGCAATGGAAGCGGTACAGTGATCATACGTCAGGATATATTGATTTTACAAAAATATTTGATCCTTCAGAAAATGTAGTTGCCTATGCGCGGAGAACGGTTGTGACGGACAGCGCAAAAAATGTGCAGTTTGGTATTGGCAGTAATGATGGCGTGCGGGTATGGGTGAACGGCATACTGGTGCTGGACAGGCAGCTTGCCCGCAGGGCGCAGGTAAATGAAGACAGGATCACCGTTCCTTTGCGCAAGGGAGAAAATGACATTCTGGTAAAAGTAGACCAGTTGAAAAGAGGCTGGGGATTTTATTTTACGGAAATTCAGTAACATTTTATAATAAACTAACGTTTTCTCCGTCTCTTTAGCAAAAAGAAAGCAACAGTGAAATGAAGCTGAAGCTAAGTTCACCTTTTTGCAAAGGTGCTGATTAAGCGGTGGAATGCGTAATTTCATTCCTTAATTGGGACTATGCAAAGCAAACGCAGAAAATTTTTGAAGTTAACCGGCCTTACGGGGCTGGGCGTTGCAGGAGGTGGACTGCTAAAAGGGTTTGCCAGCCCGGAAATTTTTTCTGATCAGATTAGCTCACCCTTTTCAAATACCAATAGGATGCTTGCAGAAAAAAATAATGCATTTGATGAAACGCAGCTGAATATGATCGGCCTTTATGGACCATGGGCCGCGGGGTTAACACAAAACCGGTTGCCTGCTTTTTCTTTCCGTAAAAAAGAATGGAAAGATATGGATAGCTGGAGAAAAGCTGCGCGGGCCCGGTTGCAGGAACGGTTAGCCATTCCTGTTATTGAAGGGATACCTGAAGTAAAGGTTAAAAAGCAATATGCGTATGACGGTTTGCATATAGAGGAAATAAGCTGGCAATTGCCATATGGCCGGCCAACAGATGCCATCGTATTGAAACCCCTGAACCAAAAAGGCCGCCTGCCCGGCATCCTGGCTTTTCACGATCATGGCGGCAATAAATACCTGGGCACCCGCAAAATAACCAGAACTTCAGATGAACGCCATCCCGTAGACGTTGCGCATCAGCAGGAATCTTATGAAGGAACTGCCTGGGCCAATGAAATTGCTAAAAGAGGATATGTGGTAATGGTATCGGATGCTTTTCCTTTTGCCAGCCGCAGGGTAATGCTGCAGGATGTACCTGAACGGTTACGTAATGGTTTAAATGACAATAACCCGGAGCAACCTGAAAATATAGAAGCGTATAATAAATGGGCGGGTGAGCACGAGCATATCATGGCTAAATCGTTGTTCAGCGCCGGCACTACCTGGCCGGGTGTATTTTTTGCGGAAGACCGAAAAGCTTTGGATATATTGTGTGCGCGAAAAGATGTGGATGCCGGTCGTATTGGCTGTGGCGGCTTATCGGGTGGCGGTATGCGTACCGTATTCATGGGCGGGTTAGACGAAAGGATCAAATGTGCGGTTTGTGTGGGTTTTATGACTACCTGGAAAGATTTCCTGCTTCATAAATCATTTACACATACCTGGATGACCTATGTGCCCCTGCTACCGAATGAGCTGGATTTCCCTGAAATACTGGGGTTGAGGGCGCCGCTGCCCACTATGGTTTTAAATGATAATGAAGATGAGCTGTATACCCTGCCTGAAATGAAAAGGGCGGATAAAATATTGCAAGAGGTGTATAAAAAAGCAGGTGCGCAAAACCGTTATCAATGTGCTTATTATCCCGGTCCGCACAAATTTGATAAACAAATGCAGGGAGATGCCTTTGCCTGGTTTGACCGGTGGCTGAAAGGGTGAATACTATTTTATGGGTGGTGTTAGTGGTAAACGATGATTTTCTCATAGGTTTAGCCAGACAAAAGTTATATCTTTGACCGATACATGCCAACACTTAATACAATATTAAAAGAAATCAAAAATGTTCCGGTTGACCGGTTGGAAGACCTGTATTCTATAGTCCATTCCTTAAGAGCAAATACCAAGAAATCAAATAACACAGCCAAAAAAATTCTCTCATTTGCAGGTGCTTTCGGAAGCATGCCTGAAAAAGATTACAAGGACTTTCAAAAGCAGACCAAACAGACCCGAAACAATCTTTTCGATAGAGATATAAATCTATGAAGCCCGGACTATTAGATACGGACATTCTTTCTGAATTTTTACGGGGCACCCCTCAAGTGGTAGAAAATGTAGAGATTTATCTGCAATCATACGATGCCATCAATTTCAGCATTATCAGTTACTACGAAATCATGAATGGCTTGTTGTACAAAGACGCCGGAAAGCAATTGAAACGATTCACAGAATTTGCAGAGTTGTGTAAGATACTGCCATTAACTATTAGTGCGACAAGACAGGCTGCTGGAATTTATGCAGACTTAAAAAAGAAAGGTCAACCCATCGGCCACACAGACTGTTTAATTGCTGGTATTGCTTTGACAAGCGACTTGCAATTGGTAACAAATAACACCGATCACTTCAAAAGAGTCAAAGGACTTGAAATAGTGAATTGGTTACGGTAAGACGACTTCCATCTCTCCTGAAAGGACGATAACGTTAAGCATCAGGCGGTTTTATATTTTTGCCTCACAATATCCCAGGCCTGTAATGAGCCAGGGTTCTGTTGGGCATGTAGTAATGTTTTGCGAACTGCGTCTTTTTGCCATTCGGAAATTTCGGCTACGTTTTCTTCAATAATCTCAATAGCTTCTTCTTTTCGCAAATGTTCAATTAAAGAAGCTGCATATGCTTTTTTTATGATTAAGTGCAATATTTCAGACATAGAAGATAGTTCTTTGATTAGACACTTTTATCGGAAACAACCCTTTTTTTTATAGAAAATGCTCAAACAAATCTACAATTTTCTGATGTCTTTCTAAAAAGCTTCTCCCCGGTTTGTTTAAAGTCAGGTTTTCATCTATATTTATCGGACTGCATTCAATGAAAATTACTGTTAGCATGAATATAAAGACTTTCAATTCCCCCCGGCAATTAGGCGAAGCGGCCGGTAAAGATGCTGCGGTTCTGATTCGGGAAGCCATTGAAAAGAATGGCGGCGCTCATATCATCCTGGCCACGGGCGCCAGCCAGTTTGAAACCCTTAACCAATTGATAGCGGAGAAAAGTATTGACTGGAGTAAAGTAATTATGTTTCATCTCGACGAATATATTGGGCTACCGGTAACGCATAATGCCAGTTTTAGAAAATATTTGCAAGAGCGGTTCTTAACGAAGGTGCCACCGCTCAAAGCCGCATATTTAGTAAATGGAGAAACAGATCCGGCAGCCGAATGCGCACGCCTTGGCCAACTGATCACGAAGCATCCTATTGATGTGGCGCTTGTGGGTATTGGTGAGAACGGGCACCTTGCCTTCAATGATCCTCCTGCCGATTTTGAAACCGGCGAACCCTATATTATTGTTGAATTAGACGAGCAGTGCCGCAAACAGCAGATGGGGGAGGGTTGGTTCCCGTTTGTTGAGGATGTGCCCCGCAAGGCCATCAGCATGTCGGTAAAACAGATACTGAAATCAAAACATATTATTTGTTCTGTTCCCGACGGACGGAAAGCCACCGCCGTAAAAAACACGGTGGAGCAGGCGGTAAGCAACCTGTACCCTGCCAGTATATTGCAAACCCATCCGGCTTGTACCTGTTATTTAGACAGGATGTCGGCCGCGCTGCTTTCCAACAATAATTAAACCCTTTCACAAAACAGTTACAATCCGCATCATGAGTACCGCTTTAACCAAAACCGTAGATGTTAGCGCTTTAACCAAACGCGATACCGTCATCTCCATACTGATCATCGGGTTGCTGTTCTTTATTTTCGGGTTTGTTTCATGGATCAACGCTATTCTTATCCCTTACTTTAAAATAGCCTGTGAGCTCACCAATTTTGAATCTTACTTAGTGGCTTTTGCTTTCTATATTTCTTACCTGGTAATGTCGGTACCTTCCTCCTTCCTGTTAAAAAAAATAGGATTCAAAAAAGGCATCATGGTGGGTTTTTGGGTGATGGCGGCAGGCGCTTTTATTTTTTTACCGGCTGCCCTTGCCAGAACCTATGAAATATTTCTCATTGGATTATTTACCATAGGCACGGGACTTTCCATTCTGCAAACGGCGGCCAATCCTTATATTACGGTGTTAGGTCCAAAGGAAAGCGCAGCGCAGCGCATCAGCATCATGGGCATTTGCAATAAAGGTGCCGGCATCCTGGCGCCCCTGTTGTTTGCGGCGGTAATTTTAAAAGCAACCGATACAGAATTGTTCAATGCTATTGGCAGCATGACCGAAGTGGAAAAAAATGCGGCATTAGATGAACTGATCAGAAGGGTAATTGTGCCTTATGCCTGTGTAGGTACTGTTTTAATAGGATTGGGTTTAATGGTGCGGTTTTCCCCGCTTCCCGAGATCAATACGGAAAAGGAAAGCGCTGAGCTGGCATCGGCTAACCTGGGGAAAAAGAATATTTTTCACTTTCCTTATCTTATTCTTGGCGCCGTGGCTATCTTTTTGCATGTTGGCACACAGGTGATCGCTATTGATACCATCATCGGCTATGCCAATTCCATGCAGATCAGCTTGCTTGAAGCGAAAGTGTTTCCATCCTATACACTGTTTGCCACCATTTGCGGCTATATCCTGGGCATTATCTTTATTCCCAGGTACGTAAGCCAGGTAACCGTATTAAAGCTGTGTACGCTCATGGGATTGTTATTTACACTGATGATCATTTTCGCCAGTGGCCAGGTAACGTTTTTGGGACATACCGCAGACATTTCTATATGGTTTATTGTACTGCTCGGGTTGGCCAACTCCATGGTGTGGGCGGGTATATGGCCGCTGGCCTTAGACGGGCTGGGGCGATATACCAAGCTGGGGGCTTCAGTGCTCATCATGGGTTTATGCGGCAACGCTATCCTGCCGCTTTTTTATGGCTCGATGGCCGATGCCTACGATGTTAGAACCGCTTACTGGGTGCTTTTTCCCTGTTACCTCTACCTGATATTCTATGCTTTTTACGGGCATCGTATAAAAAGGTGGACATTATAAACCGGCTCATGCATATTAACTGATTAAAACCGGAATCATGCAGCGATTGAAAATATACAACGGTAAGATCATAACGCCTTCGGGTATTATGGAAAAGGGTTCGGTATTGATTACGGGAGATACGATCACCGCTGTTAGTGAAAATAATATGGAAGCAGGTGATGCGGTTGAAATAGATGCCAAAGGATTATATGTTTCGCCTGGTTTTATTGATATCCATGTGCATGGCGGAGGTGGTCACGATTTTATGGACAATAGTGTGGAAGCTTTTTTGGCCATTGCCGAAACACATGCCCGCTATGGCACAACGGCTATGTGGCCAACCAGTCTTACCAGCCACACGGAGGGGATCCTGAAAACAATAGATACGTACGAAGCGGCGAAAGACAAAAATGTAAATGGCGCACAGTTCCTGGGGCTGCATCTTGAGGGCCCTTATTTTGCCATGAACCAGCGGGGCGCGCAGGACCCGCGCTATATACGCAATCCTGATCCGGAAGAGTATAAAAGAATATTATCGCACTCCGCGTCCATCAAACGCTGGAGCGCCGCCCCCGAACTGGAAGGGGCTATTGAATTTGGAAAATATATACAATCAAGGGGTGTGCTGCCGGCAATAGCGCATACCGACGCCATATATGAAGAAGCATACGAAGCGTTCAGAACGGGATATACACTGGCAACGCATTTGTATTCTGCCATGTCGGGTGTTACCAGGCGCAATGCCTACCGTTATGCCGGTGTAATAGAAGCGGCTTTCCTAACGGATGATATGGATGTGGAGATCATTGCCGATGGCGTTCATTTGCCGGCGCCCCTGCTGAAGCTGGTATATAAAATTAAAGGCGCTGAACGAACGGCATTAATTACAGACGCCATGCGGGCTGCGGGTATGCCTGAGGGTGAGAGTGTGCTGGGCAATATTAACGACGGGCTGAAAGTAATTGTGGAAGACGGCGTGGCCAAGCTGCCCGACCGGAATTCCTTTGCAGGCAGCGTAGCAACGGCCGACCGGCTGGTAAGAACCATGATCAGTATGGCGGAGCTGCCGTTGGAAAAAGCCATACAAATGATCACTGCCACGCCCGCCCGGATAGCGGGAGTAAGCGATAAAAAAGGATCCATAGAAGCAGGTAAGGATGCCGATATTGTATTGTTTGATGAAAGCATCCATGTTACAATGACCATGATAAAAGGAAGGGTCATCTGCCGGCAGACATAGTAAAAGGCAAAGCGCCGGGCATTGGGGAGATTGATTTTTAATTTTATATAGGGCAGAGAGGGGGAGAAGTGAAAAGTGAGAAGAAAACCTCTTGCGGGTTCGTACTTTCTTTTGCCGCTTTTCTCTTTGGATTTGAAATTTATTTGTTTTTTGCTATTTGTGATTTGGTTCTTTTGCTTCTGTCCGTATGCTCTTTCGAATTTCGGGTTTTCATCCTTCGAAATTTAATTTTATAATTACATGACGCTGCAGGATGATGATATGCATAATATTTTTTAACTTTCCATTTTGGTGCCGAATGAAGTTTGTTCTGTTGCATGCTGCGTTTCACATTCGCCATTTTTAATTTCACCCAACCCTGTAATGAGAAAAATATTTTCCCCCCTGGTCTTTTTATTGATCGCTGCCGCTTTTAATTGCAAAAATGCGGATAATGATATTCCTGAAAAACCTGCAATACGACCGCCCGTTATCCAAAATCCTTCCCCTGTAGCACTTTCTCCGGAAGAGAGCATGAAAACCATGCATCTTCCGGAAGGCTACAGGCTTGAGTTGGTAGCCGGCGAGCCCATGGTACAAGAGCCTGTTGCCATAGTATGGGACGGCAATGGGAGAATGTATGTGGCCGAAATGCTTACCTATATGCAGGATATTGAAGCTACGGATGAAAATGCTCCTGTTAGCAGGATTGTACGGCTGGAAGATACCAATGGTGACGGTAAAATGGATAAGCGGACCGTGTTCATTGACAGCCTGGTTTTACCCCGCATGATGCTGGCTTTAGACGACCGGCTGATTGTTCAGGAAACGTACTCCTGCAATTTATACACTTACAGAGATTCGGATAACGATGGCATAGCCGACCAGAAAGTACAGGTATACCACGATGATACGCCCGACACCCGCAACCTCGAGCATCAGAAAAGCGGGCTGGTATGGAACCTCGATAACTGGATATATACCACAAGCCAAATCAGGTATAAATGGACCGGCGATCAGTTAAAGATTGACAGCCTTGAGGATGTACCCAGCGGGCAATGGGGACTGGGGAATGATGATTACGGAAGATTATTCCTTTCTTCTGCCGGCGGTGAAGTGGCGGCACTGGGCTTCCAGCAAATGCCGGCCTATGGCGAGCTGGATTTTGAGAACGATCAGTATGAAGATGATTTTCATGCCCCCTGGCCTATAATAGCCACACCGGATGTGGAAGGTGGCAAAAAACGGTTGCGTGAAGACAGTACCTTAAATCATTTTACGGCAAGCTGCGGACAAACCGTTTTCCGCGGCGACAGGCTTCCTGCAGGGATGAAGGGCGATCTTTTTATTTGTGAACCTGTGGGAAGACTGATCCGGCGCGCCAACGTGCTGAACAGGGAAGGGATGAGAGTAGTGAGGAACGCTTACGATAAAGCCGAGTTCCTGGCTTCTTCCGATATGAATTTCCGCCCGGTTAACATGGCTACCGGGCCGGATGGCTGTTTGTACATTGTAGACATGTACCGGGGCATCATACAGGAAGGAAACTGGACGGGCCCCAAATCCTATCTTCGCCCGCAGATACAGCGTTTTGGGCTCGACAAAAATATTGGCAGGGGAAGAATATACAGGGTAGTTCACGAAGCTATCCCGCCTGATACACAAAAGCCAAATATGCTGAATGCATCAGCAGCACAATTAGTGCAATATCTCTCACATCCTAATGGCTGGTGGCGCGATAATGCGCAAAAACTACTGATCGTTCGTAATGAACAATCTGTTGTTCCCGCGTTAAAGCAAATTGTGCTGGATGAGCCTTCCTTTTGGGACGACCTGATATTCTGGAAGGATAAGCCTTCCCTATTGGGCCGGATACACGCATTATGGACACTGGATGGATTGCAGGCTGTAGACAGGCCTTTTTTATGGCAGGTAATGAAGGATCAATCGCCGGAGTTAAGGCGTATGGCTGTATGGATCAGTGAAGCGTATATTAAAGCCAAAGGTCAGGACGTGTTTCTGCAGTTAACTAAACTGGTCAGCGATCCGGATACAGATGTGCGTACCCAACTGGCACAATCATTACGGTATAGCACACCCGAAAAAGCAAAGCCGATGCTTGAAGTGATGATTAAAGCAGACAGTAGCCGCAAAGGCATGGTATACCAGGCCGCTCAAATGACCATGGGGCATCTTACTACAACGCTTCCTGTGGAGGTACAAACAGATCATCTTAAGGAAGCCGACAGGGCATTGGTATTGAAGGGTGCAGAAAATTTTAAATCCCTTTGCTCTTCCTGTCATGGCGCCGACGGCAAAGGGTTGCAGTTTGGCGGTTCCGGAATGGTGGCGCCACCTTTAGCCGGTTCAAAGCGGGTGAACGGTGATCCCGGGAAATTGATCCGCATTGTTTTGAGCGGTTTAACCGGCCCGATAGATGGAAAAGAGTATCCCAGTATAATGCCACCTATGCTAAACAGCAATGATGAATGGCTGGCCGCAGTACTGAGCTATATACGCACGAATCTCGGCAATTCAGCCTCAACCATACAGCCGGCAGATATTAAAAAAGTACGTGATGTGGTAGGAAGAAGATGGGACCCCTGGACGCTCGAAGAACTGGAAAAAGAAGGGAAATAAAAAAGAGGAGCGTTGTAAACAGATGATGATTCCTTAGCGGTCTCTGCGAAAACCTGCCTGCGTGACCCGATACTGTTAACCCATATAACAGGCGCATACTTTATATTTGCTGAAACATAAAATACAGGGATGAAATTCAGCAATTTTTTTGAGCATGTGCAGGTAGATGAATTTTCTGCTACACCCAAATACCTCCAGCTTACGCATTCCATACTGAATGCCATAGAGGCGGGGAAGCTAAAAAAAGATGATCTTGTTCCTTCTATCAATGAGCTCAGCTTTGAGCTGGAAATATCAAGAGATACTGCTGAAAAAGGATATAAGCACCTGAAAAAAATGGGCGTCCTCGGCTCAGTTCCGGGTAAAGGATATTATATTATTAACGACGATATTAAACAAACCCAGCATGTAATGTTGTTGTTTAATAAGCTGAGCGCCCATAAAAAAATCATATACGATGGCTTTGTGGAAACCCTGGGAGAGCATGTGGCCATTGATTTTTACATTTATAATAATGATTTTGCCCTGTTTAAGAAGCTATTGGGCAATGCCAGAGAAGACTATTCGCATTTTGTGATCATCCCCCATTTTATAGAAGGCGGAGAAAACGCGCATGAAATTATCAATACCATTCCAAGGCATAAGCTGATATTACTCGATAAAAAGGTTCCCGGTGTAAACGGCGAATATGGCGCTGTGTATGAAAATTTTGAGAACGATATTTACAATGCGCTGGAGCAGGCGCTGAAGCAGTTGGCCAAATACCATACTATAAAAATCATCTTCCCCGAAAAAAGCTATTATCCCAAAGGCATATTAAAAGGGTTCAACCGTTTTTGCCAGGAATATGCCTTTACGCATAAAGTGGTGCACGATATTGCAAAAGAGCCTATCAATAGCGGCGAGGTATACATTAACGTTATGGAAGCCGATCTGGTAATACTCATCGAAAGGCTCATATCCATGAAGTATAAAATCGGCAAGCATATTGGCGTTATTTCCTATAATGAAACTGTTATGAAAAAAATAATCTTAAACGGGATCACCACCATATCAACAGACTTTCGTCAAATGGGCGTAAAAGCTGCCGAGCTGATATTATCCGGCGCCAAAGATCATATTGAAGTGCCCTTTAAACTTACGCTGAGAGCGTCTTTGTAAAGCATCAGATACACTTAGCGCATCAAACATCAATCATCTTCTCCCTTGCGATGCAATAGAAGGTATATAAGCGGAGAATAGTTTTGTTCACCCGTTAACTATGCACTGTACTCAGCATAGAGGTTAAAAGTTTTCCAATTCGTCATTTCCTCTTTGTTCGAAATGAGCGTTACAGATGCGTTTTCATCAAAGTCATCAAATTTATAAATCTTATAGCCGGGTAAAGCTACAGTATTGTAAAGGTCATATCGTTCTTCCTTTGTAGATTTTGTAAAGCATTCCGCAATAACCAGCGGCTTGTATGTTTCGATCAGGTCTCTTACAGATTTAAGAATCGTACTATCCAATCCTTCAGCATCTACTTTTATAAACGAGAGTTTATTCAACTCTTTGGAATAATTTTCACGTAAATAATCGGACAGCCTTATGCCTTTTATTTTTTGTTGCAGTGAATATTTTCCATGATATCCCTTGTCTATCTCCTGGATACCTCCATTAGCAAAGGATGCTTCTGATGAGTTGTAAAAAAACTCACTTTCGTTTTCTGTGATGGCATAAGGGAGAGGTATAATGTTTGTCTTGCTGGAATTAAGTTTGGAGTTTGCCTCTAAAATTTTATACACATAGGGATTGGGGTCAAATCCAAGCGTTAACCCTTCTTTCCCTGCAGCCAATGCCATAGGAACTGTTGTATCACCAATATTTGCTCCTATGTCAATTACCAGGTCTCCTTTTCTAATGAATTTTTTATAGAAATTAATTTCAGATTGTGTAATGGTCTTAGATTTTACAAGCGGATTCAGCCAATTAGCAAATTGTATTTCTCCTTCTGCTGGTAATAGGAAGCTGTCAATTTTATAGGCATATTCCTGAGTTACCCTGCGGGCTTTTTTCTTGTTGAAAGATTTTTTCAAAAAGTTGAACATAAGAAGTTTGTTTATTTAAAAAGTATATTTTGTTCCTGACTTTGACTGAGCATTAATCTTGCGGGGGCTGTACGCATTAGTGTACTGATCTAAAAAAATAATTTATTATCAAGTTGACGCCTGATAAGAATATAATTTTTAAAAGTGAAGATTTGGTTGCCGCTCAATAATTTCTTTTCGATATAAGACAGCAAGCGATTTTTCCACTTCTCGTGTTTGTGTTTTATTTTGGGATCAGGTGGCTTATTGGGGTAAAGCTTATCCTGCCAGTTAAACCGGCTGATCGTATTTTCCATTACCCGCGGATGTGTTTCACTGAAACTGCTTAGTTTGCTGAGATCACCAAAATTAAACTCTGCTTCACTTTGCCTGAAATCCTTCTCTGCAACAGCGGCTCCTTTATAATTGCTCACATATACTTTCCGCTTGTTTTGCATATACCGGGGCGGGCGAACCCAGCCATAATGGTATACGCAGGCATCTGCACTGGCTACTTTCAGCTTATATGCTCCCCTTTTCTGGTAATAATCTATTCCATCAAAATCCGGGATGTTCCTGAACGACTGTGCATCACCCCATGAGTGTATGTGAGGCAGGTTGCGGATGATTCTTATTTCCTTTGCGTACCATCCGTGAGATTCGATATAGTGACTATAATCGCCCCAGAAATGCTTATAGTCAAAAAGCAGGCCTTCTACCTCTTTATCTTTTAAAAAGATTTCACATTTTTTTTTAATGACCGGCAGGTATTTTTCATGGATCACTTCATCACTTTGCAGGTAAAAAAGCCAGTCGCCTTTGCATTCCTTTTTTGCTATATCTGTTTGATGGGCATATGCCGTACCGCCGGGATATTTTTCCAGATCCCATACCGTGTGGATGATCCTTATTTTATCAGATCCTATGCTTTGTATCTCTTCCAGGGTATTGTCATCCTCGTCACAGTTTCCCAATGCTACAATAAACTCGTCTACCATCGGAAGAATGGATTGGATGGATTCTTTAATGGGGTAATAAAGTTTTGTAGCATTCCGGACTATAGTAAAACCGCTGATTGTCATATTGATTACAAGGCTATGCTTTTAATTGCAATACAATATGCAGAATTGTTTTAACAAATCAACAACAAATCTGCTTTTTTTTAGAAAAAAGAGGCTGCCTCAAAGTACCGTATAGAAGAAATGCCACTAAGACCCTAAGACACAAAGTCCTGACCTTCAGGTTTTGTTTTCTTCGTGCCTTAGAGACTTTGTGACAAAATATTACTTTTTAGAGAGTCACTTTGCTTTATAGGCTGATGCTGAATTTCGGATAATAAGAATGATATGGTACTGCTTAAAACGACAACGGCACATTGATCTTTACACTAAAGTTCCTCCCCATGTTATATACACCCTGCCGCCCGGTAACATCATTTACATCGGTGTATTTCAACCGGCTTAAATGACTTTGATAAGCGGCGTTGGCAAGGTTGCTGCCCGAAACATACACCGAGAACAGCGTTATTTTATGATGCATGATATCCGCTCCTATAAAGGCATTCAGTAAGCTGTAACCTTTTGTAGGCGTTTCTGTATTATAGGCGGTGAACGCCTTGTTCTGCCTGAACGTATTATCCAACTCAGCAGTGATGGAAAGGTTGCTGATCTTTTTTCCTTTCTGTAGAAATTCTCCTTTCAGTTGCGTAATGAGCCGGGCGGCGGGTATAAAGGGGATATGCTTTACGCCTTCCACCGGCTGGTTAAATTCACCGCTTACATACGAGAATGTATTTTCGAAATGCAGCCAGTCTAACGGATGGGGATGAATATCCATATATAATTCCGCGCCATACAAAAGGGCTTTGGCCTGGCTGAAGGTAAAAGCGGTAATATCATCGCCATCTACGTGCACCAGCGAATCGCCGCCATTAACATTAGAAAGCTTTCTGTAAAAAATAAAATGATCAATGGCGTTTACAAAACCGGTTGCGCTTAAAGACAGGTGTTCGGTATTGATCTCCGCCCCTATATCGGTCTGCAGGCTGCTTTCCGATCTCAGGCTTTGATCGCCGTATTCGTACCGGTTAGTGCCTTCATGCGTGCCGTTAGAGGCTAGCTCGGCAATGCCCGGCGCACGGAATCCTCTTGCTATGTTAAGTTTTAGCGTTGTGGCTTTACCGGCTTCATAACTAATGCCGGCACTGCCCGATACATTGCTGAACGACCTGGTAAAGGGTTCAAACTTTGTTTCATTGTTTTCCGTTAATTTTTTTGAATCTATGCTCCTGTTATCAAACCGTATGCCCCCGCTAAGGGTAAAGCGATCGTAATTGCGCTGCGTGTATACAAAAGCGCCTGCATCAAATAAATGATATTCGGGGATCAGCACTTCCTCCGCCTTATTGGTATTGCTTTGCTGCATACCGGTAATGCCCACAGCGGTTTTCCATTTGTTGTTATCCGGGAAGTGGTATTGCACATTATAGGTAAATGTGTTAAGATCAAAATACAATTCGGGCGTATCCGGCTCCAGCACATCCGCGAACTCTTTTCTTTTGTTGTTTTGGAAGCCAAGATTAACGGAGAGTTTTCCGTTGCCCACGTTAAACCTGTTATCGGCGGCAACTTTAAAGTGTTGAATATGCTGCCGGGGAATACCGGGGTGAATCCCCGAGAAATCACTGCGTTCCGTTATTCTTGTTTCCGCTATGCCATTATTGTTTATTTCCCGTATGAATTTTCCCGTAAGCGCATCGCGGTCGCCTTCTATAAGTCCGGGCTCCTGGTTAAAGCTGCTCACAATAATATGGCTGTAGCCCCAGCTTCCGTTGTAACCAATATACCCCCCAATATTCTTTTCATTAAATTTTGAATTGAATACATAACCATCGTATTTATTTTTATAGTCCTGCGCTCCTTTAAAAGATCCGTATACATTCCAGTTCAGCCCGTTTTTATTGCCTGCCAGGTTAGCGCCAAAGCCGCGGAGCTTATTATTGGTTTGATAATTGCCAACGATGTTTCCTTTTATAGTTCCTTCCGCGGCAGGTACGTTGGTTAAAATATTGATCACACCGGCCATGGCATCACTTCCGTAAATAAGGGAAGCGGGCCCTTTCAATATCTCCACCTTCTGCACGCTGTATTCATCTATTTCAATACCGTGCTCATCGCCCCACTGCTGTCCTTCCTGGCGTATGCCATCATTGAGCACTACCACCCGGTTGTAGCCCAGCCCCCGGATAATAGGTTTTGAAATGGAAGGTCCCGTTGAAACTTGGGCTACGCCGGGGCTTTTGCTCAATGCATCTATGAGGTTCGTTGCCGCCACCTGGGTAAGTTCTTTTTTGCTCATGATGGTAACCGGTGTGGGCGTTCTTTTAATTTTTGTGGCAGTGGAAACGCCGGTTACCGTTATACCTTCATTTTCCAGAACAGAAGGCAGCAGCGCAAAATCCTTTTGCAGGTCTCCTGTAAGCTTCACCTGTTCCGTAATGCTGCTGTACCCAACAAAAGAAATTTCAATAAGATAGCTGCCTGCTGCAATATTCCTGATCATGTATGCTCCGTTTGCATTGGTAACAGCGCCTGTTTTAGCATCGGCAATATATACGGAAGCGCCTGCCAGGGGCTCGCCTGTTTGTGCATCGCTTACCCGGCCTGAAACAGAAACCCTGGCTATGCCGCTACGGGCATTTTTTATGGGTTCAGGCAACAGGTGTTGTGCTCTTGTAAAACCAATGCTTAAAAAAAATACAGCAAATGATATAAGGAATAGCCTGATATAATGATGTTTCAAAATGATACGCTTAAATAATGAAGAATGTTTCAGTTAACGCCGTAAAACAGCAGTACACAGCTTATCAAAGTGTAATAGCTAATTATGTTTTTGTGCGAATGATAGTTGGTTCCGCTATGCTGTTGTTATGCGTAAAGAAGATGACGTCCGGCTGAGGGTGTTTACGCCATACAATGTGGGGGTCCCCGGAGCGCAGTATGTTCCGGCGTGTTGGAATGTATACCGGCAAAAGCAATGTGCCGGAACAGGAAACTGCTGCCGGAACTGTATTCCGGAAGCGGGCTGTTGAACAGGAATACTTTTTCTACATGAATGCTGCATGCCAAGCAATGATCCTTTTTTGTAGCCAGGTGCGATTTATGCTGGCATATATCTGTTCCCTGGCTATACGCGCTGCAAACAACGGTATTGCCGTGGTTATGAAAAAGCTCAAAGGGAAATTGCGTTGCTGAAAAGCTGATCAGCAACAGCAGCGCAGCACAGAAGCGATATGACCGGACTAATTTGAGCAACAGGTATTTGTATGAGCACACGAAGATATAAAAAATGAAACAATGATGCAAATTGTTAGCAAATGAATGTTGGCAAAATTAAATCCGAAGCCGGAGAGCCGTGAAAGATAGAATTACGGAGACGAGGGGAAGTTTGTAGTTTGTGATTTATAGTTTCTTAAATTCAAACCTCAAAACGCACTTGCGTTCTTTGTTCCTGTGTGCACTCTGCGTGAAATCCTTAACCACGGTTTAAAAATGTGATAAGGATAACCAAATTCATTGCAGTGGTTTTTGTAGCTTATTAAAATTCGTGTAGGTTTGCCAATCTTATAAAAGACAGTACTAATATGAATTTCAACAAGGTTAATAACATTACCGGATGGATTGTTTGCATTATTGCCTGTGCCGTATATATTTTAACAGCAGAGGCAGGAGGAAGCCTTTGGGATTGCGGCGAATTTGTGAGCAGTTGTTTTAAGCTGCAGATCCCCCACCCCCCCGGAGCGCCGTTATTTGTGATCATCGGGCGCATTTTTATTGTGCTATTCGGCGATAACCCGTTAACCGCCGCCAAGGCCGTGAACATCATGAGCGCTTTGGCCAGTGGCTTTACCATACTGTTTCTTTTTTGGACGATAACGCATTTTACCCGTAAAATATACCAGAAAGCGCATGCCACCTTAAACGCTGAAAAGTTGTTTACCATTATGGCTGCCGGTGTAGTGGGCGCCCTGGCCTTTACTTTCAGCGATTCTATGTGGTACAGCGCCGTTGAAGGGGAAGTATACGCTTTTTCCTCATTCCTTACTGCGCTGGTATTCTGGATGATGTTAAAATGGGAGCATAATGCCGATGAGCCCGGGGCAGACCGATGGATTGTATTGCTGTTTTTTGTTATCGGGTTATCTATAGGCATTCACCTGCTTAACCTGCTTACCATTCCTGCCATTGTAATGATATATTATTTCCGCCGGTATAAAACCACGCCCTGGGGTATCTTCTGGGCTTTTATAGTAGGCTGTATCATTACAGGGTTTGTACAAAAATTTGTAATACAATATACCATAACCGGCTCGGGCATATTCGACCGCTGGTTTGTAAACGGACTCGGCTTGCCCTTTTTTACGGGTTTCGCCACTTATTTTGCCCTGCTTGCCATTGTAATAGTAATAGGTATCCGCCGGGCCGATAAGCTGATCAATAATTTCACAGGTTTTGCTGTCTGGCTTTCTGTTTTTATTTTCCTGTTCTCGTTTCCTTACATTACCTCTTTCCTGTCTTTCCTGCTCTTTGTAGCCGGTACCACCATAGTGGTATATGCCGCTTACCACAGCAGGGCTAAAATACTGAACTTCCTTAAGCTGGGTCTGTGGTGCTTTGCATTTATACTTATTGGCTACTCTACCTATCTTACTACCATGATCCGCTCTGCAGCCAACCCTTCGGTAGATATGTATAATGTAGATAATCCCATGAGTTTGGTAGGTTATGTTGGCCGTGAGCAGTATGGCGATTTTCCGTTAATATACGGACAAACCTTTGCCGCCGATGTAAAAAGGAATCCAGATGGTACCCCAATGGTTAAAGAAAAAGGCTACCGCTGGCAGAAGGGAGATAAGAAGTACATCAATATCGGTAAAAACTTTGAATACGAGTATGAGGCCGAAGATATGATGTTCCTGCCCCGTATATGGGATGCCAGCAACGACCAGGGGCACGCCAATTATTACCGGAGCTGGCTGGGATTGGGAAAAGATGAAAAACCCACCTATGTTGATAATATCCGCTGGGCTTTCGGTTACCAGATAGGATGGATGTACCTGCGGTATTTTGGATGGAATTTCATTGGTAAGCAAAACGACCTGCAGGGAACCGGCAATGTGCGGGATGGTAATACCATTACCGGCATTTCATTTATTGATAACCTGTTTTTGGGCGACCAGTCTAAGCTGCCCGACAGCATTAAGGATAATAAGGCCAACAATAAATTATTTGCTTTGCCTTTTATACTGGGTCTTATCGGACTGTTCTTCCATTACCGTCATCACCGCGAAGACTTTTTAGTAAGCTTTTTATTGTTCTTCTTTACCGGTTTTGCCATTGTGTTTTACCTGAATGCGGCCGGTCCGCAACCGCGTGAACGCGATTACGCGTTTGCCGGTTCTTATTATGCATTTGCTATATGGATTGGCATTGGCGTAATGATGGTAAAGCAATGGTTTCAAAAAGTAATGAATGCTAAGCTGGCTGGTTATGCCGCGGCAGTGATCTGTACCCTGGCCGTTCCTGTTATCATGGGTTTCCAGGAGTGGGACGATCACGACAGGAGCAAAAAGGAGCTGGCCCGCGACCTGGCGAAAGACTACCTCGAAAGCTGCGCGCCTAACGCCATACTCTTTACATTCGGCGATAATGATACCTATCCTTTATGGTATGCGCAGGAAGTGGAAGGCATCCGCCGCGACATACGGGTGGTGAATTACAGCCTGTTGGGCATAGACTGGTATATTAACCAGATGCGGTATAAGGTAAATGACAGCGATCCTATAGCTTTATTGTGGGGGCCCGAAAAAACGGAAGGCGATAAACGCAACGTGGTATACTTTGAGGCCAAGCCCAATATCCCCCAGAACCAGTATGTATACCTTGGTGATGTATTAACCAGGATCATTGGCAGCGATGATCCCGCCTATACCATAACCTATGGCGCCGATAATGTATTCAATACTTTTCCTGTAAGAAAATTCAGTTTGCCGGTAGACAGTGCGCTGGTACGTGAAAACGGAACAGTAAATGCAGACGATACCCTGGTAGATGAATTAAGGTTTGACTTGCCGGAGGGTAAAAACGCGCTGATGAAAAATGATCTGGCCGTACTGAATGTACTTGCAGCCAACAACTGGAAACGGCCTATCTATTTCACTGCACCTTTCAGCGAGCTGGGTTTTTCCAGGTACCTGAGGGCGGATGGATTGAGCTACCGCTTAGTGCCCGTACAGCTTAAGCAGGATAATGCGACTAATGTAAACACGGAAGCGGCCTATGAAAATATGATGAAAAAGTTTGCCTTTGGTAATGCAAACATCCCGGGCGTATATTTTGATGAAGAGAACCGGCGTCATTTGTTAACCATACGGCAGGCTTATGCCAATGCGGCTGAAAGCATGGCTAAAGATGGCAGAAAGGAAGAAGCGAGGAAATTATTAGAAAAGAGCGATAAAGGGATTAATGTGGCCAATATGCCATATGCTATGGTAAGCCGTGGCAACCAGCAGAATATTGTAGCCATATCGGTAATGGAAGCCGCTTACGAAGCAGATTATAAAGAGCTGGGCGACAGGGTATTGAAAGATATTAAAAAGGATATTGATCAGCAATTGAGGTATTATGCCGCTTTGGGAAGCATGTCGGTACAGGAAATGACACAGCATATGCAGGATCCGGAAGGCTTAAGCGCAAAGCAACGCACCTTATACAGCGAGATTGACCAAACCTTCAGGGTACAGAATTATCTTTCCTTTATTGAAGGAAAATATAATGTGCCTGCCATTAATCCCGAAACGCCTGCTGTAATAAAAACAGACAGTCCCGGAGATAATCCGGATTCTATAAAACAATAAAGTTATTTTTTGGAACTATGCTGGCAGGATTGCAGGATGTGACTTTTGAATTTGGCGCAAGAACCATTGTACGGGATGCCACCTGGCATATACAGCCCGGCGAAAGGATAGGGCTGATCGGTTACAACGGAACGGGAAAATCAACCTTACTGAAAGTGCTGGTAGGCGAATACCTCCCTTCTGCCGGAACAATAGAAAGAGGCAGGGGCACAACGATTGGGTACCTGCACCAGGATTTGCTGAGCTTTGATACCAACGAATCCATACTGCAGGTTGCCCTCGGCGCCTTCGAAAAAATATTGTTATTAGAAAAGGAAATTGAGGTATTGGGCAATCGCCTCGAAAAAGAGCATGAAGATGAAGCCCTGCTGCATGAATATTCAGACAAACTGCATGAGCTGGAAATGCTGGGTGGATATAATATTCATCACCAAACGGAAGAAGTGTTGCAGGGCCTGGGCTTTGCCAATAATGACCTGCAAAGGCCTTATAAAGAATTTAGCGGGGGATGGCGTATGCGGGTGCTGCTGGCTAAAATGATATTGCAGCAGCCCGACCTGCTGCTGTTAGATGAGCCCACCAACCACCTCGATCTTCCTTCCATTGAATGGCTGGAAAAATATTTGCTGCATTACAAAGGATCAGTAGTAATTGTAAGCCACGATAAATATTTTTTGAACCGCATGGTTACCAAAATTGTGGAACTATACCAGCAACAACTGCATTTCTATATTGGCAACTACGATTTTTATGAAACCGAAAAAGCAATGCGGATAGAACTGCAGCAGCGTTCTTTTGAGAACCAGCAGGAGTATATTAAGCAGCAGGAAAGATTTATAGAACGCTTTCGTGCAAAGGCCACTAAAGCGGCTGCGGCGCAAAGTGCTATGAAACGGTTAGATAAGTTAGACCGGATAGAAGATGTATCTGTTGACCGTCCTGAAATAAAGATCAACTTCCAGTTAGACAAGGTGCCGGGGAAGATCATTTGCACCTTAAAGCATGTTAGCAAAAGCTTTGGCAATATTAAGATCGTTGAGAATACATCCGCTGAAATTAACCGTGGCGATAAAATTGCGCTGATAGGCGCTAACGGTAAGGGAAAGTCAACCCTTCTCAGGATCGTTGCGGGTACGGAGTCTTTTACAGGTGAAAGGATATGGGGGCATAACGTGGAGGAAAGCTTTTATGCCCAGCACCAATTAGAGGCGCTGAACGTGCAGCAAACCATCCTCGAAGAGATGAAAAATTGCGGCAGCCAGAAAACGGAACAGGAATTAAGAACGCTGCTGGGATGTTTTTTATTTAGCGGCGATGATACGGATAAAAAAATTAGAGTGCTGAGCGGGGGAGAAAAAGCACGGGTGGCACTGGCGAAAACCATGGTAAGCAAAGCCAATTTTTTAATATTGGATGAGCCTACCAATCACCTCGACTTGCTTTCCATTGACTTATTGATAGAAGCATTGAACCGCTACCAGGGCAGCCTGATCATGGTAAGTCACGACAGGCATTTTATTTCAAAAGCGGCCAACCGGATATGGGAGATTGAAAATTACGAGATCAAAGATTTTGCCGGAGGATATGAAGAATGGATGGAGTGGAAAGAGAGAAAAAAAGCGGAAGCGGCAAAAGCAGGCGGTGCTGCTGTAAAGCAACAGGAGAAAAAGGCGCCGGTGAAGGAACAGCGGCCTGTTGCGCCTGCCAAAGCCATAGTAAAAGGGCCTATTGATAAAGAGCTGAAAAGAGCATTGCAAAAGCAGCAAAAAAACCTGGAGCAACTCGAAGAAAAAATTGCTGCTTTAACCCGGCAAAAAACCACATTTGAAGCGCAACTGGCTTCACCTGATATCTATTCTGATAAGAACAAATTCCTCGCTGCCGAATCCGGCTATCAAAAGAACGGCGAAGCGCTTGCCGCCGCCAATAAAGAATACGAGCAAACTTTTGAAAAGTTGCTGGAACTGGAGGAGAAGAATAAGTAGAGGCAGTAAAAGTTATAGCATCCGGTTAGCTTTATTAACCACATATTTATACATCTTGTAAAAGCATAGTTAACGTTATAGCAATGGCGTTACACGGGTTGTTTCTTTCAAATTGAATTATATATTATTACAATAATATTATATAGTAGTCCGTTCATATATTTCTTTCATTTAAATTAATCCTTAAAAATTAAAAAGTATGAAAAAAATTTTGTTCGGTCTCTTAATTTGTGGCATGGCTCCTGTTTTGGTTTCGAGTTGCAAAAAGGAAAAAAAAGTGGATTGCACCAGTGCAGCTAAAAGAGTAGCAGATGCGGTTCAGACTTATGCGGCCAATATTAATTCTGCTAATTGTAAGGCTTATAAAGCGGCACTTCAGGAATATCTTGAAACGGATTGTGTTACCGGCTTGAGCGCAGAGGAAAAAGCTGCCTATCAAAGTGCATTATCTGGACTTACTTGCGATTAATGATTAAAGCTGAGACATTGCTATCTTAATGGAATAAAATGTAAAAAAGGCCGATCGTTGGGATTGGCTTTTTATTTTATCGAGAAGATAGTGTTGCTTCTCGTTACCAAAGCTGCCTTCCGGGTGTGTACTCCTGACTTTACCCAATATGCTGCGCATTTGAGATTTCTGTTCTTCATGCCTGCCTTGTTTGCCCCTGGCAACAAAACAGGTGGTGATGTGCGCAGCAGTACAATACTTTCTGTTTGCACTACCGTTGCCGGGTGTTGAGTATAGGTTGAAATGCCGCTACCAGCTTATCCAGAAATACAAAAAGCTTGTTGTTCATTTCTCCGTAGTCGTAACCGAGCATTTTTTCCGGCGATTGAACAAATGTATGCTTCCTGCTTTTTTCTTTTAGATCATCCTCGTTTTCAATCAGTAACGCAACCACTTCTTTTGTCAGTTCCATATGGCATTGAAAGCCGTAAACATAGTCGGCGTATTTTATAATCTGCCGCGGGCACCCTTCGCTGATAGCCAGAATCTCACAGTCGTCTGTCAGTCCCGGCATATCATTATGCCAGTGACCAACGGTGAGTACCGGGCCAAAATGGCTGATGTTTTCATCCTGCTTTCCAGCTTCGGTTAAAGCGATGGAGAAATTTCCGATTTCCTTTTCCGGACTATGAGCATAAGGGGCATTGAGACTTTGTCCGATGAGTTGGGAGCCCAGGCAAACACCCACTATGGCTTTCTTGGCCTGAATGCATTTCCGGATCAGGTTCATCTCAGCTTCTGCGTTAAAATGGGGGCATTGCAATACGGAAGTATCAGGGCTCTGCGGCCCTCCTAAAATGATCAGCAGATCAATATGCGCGGCAGCATCGGGTAAGGGTTGAAATTCATAGACTTTTGAAAAAGTAATTTGATAGCCTTTTTGCTCAGCCCATTTCAGATATGCGCCCGGCGCTTCAAAAACTTCGTGTTGTATAAAATGGATGTTCATAGCAGTTCACTGATGCGTTTAAATATCTTATACTGAGTTTCTAATACTGATAAATTAAAACCATGTGCTGTTTTGGGTAATAAATAATATTTCTTTTCAGGTGCTTTTATTTTATCAAAGTATTTTTTTGATTTTTCTTTTGGCGTTAAAATATCCTCATCACCCTGAATTAAATATACCGGGATCTTAAAATTTACATTGTCTTTCATTAAGTTGATGGTGCTGCTCATTGATGGCACACCCAAAACACTATCACCTGCATAGTTCACAAATGAATAGTCATCTCCGTCATTTCTGTCCTGATTATCTTTTTCATTATCATAATCAGGAGAAGGTACAAACCAACTCCCGGGAGCAGGAATCGAATTTTCCTGTTCATACTTTTTTATGATCCGCAGTAACTGCCCTGTCTTCCTTGCCCTGTCATAAGGAGGCTTTCCTGTTGCATGTAATATGGCTAAGCCATCTTTGTCATGTTTGATCTCTGCCATTGTATAAATCGTATTATACAATTCCAGGTCAATGGCAGGATTAACAATTTGAGAATGTCCCACATAAGCGTAAAAAAGATCGGGCCGCCGGGTAACCATTTTTACCGCGAGTACCGAACCCCAGGATGTACCAAAAAGAATAATTTTTTGCTTGCTCAGATGCTTTAAAAGATATTCCGCCAGTGCAATACCGTCGCCTGTCATCAGGTCAACCGTTAAAGGATGGTCTTTCAAATATTCGGGAGTTAATTCCTGCGGAGCAAGTTTGCCAAAAGTTTTTCCTGTTCCCCGCTGATCCCATTGCACTACAATGAAGTCATCTTCCAAATTCTTGTAGAGATGATTCGCGTACGGGCTTAACGGACTGCCCGGCCCACCGTGAAGAAACAGTATGACGGGCTTTGAACTTTCTCCTTTGATAGTAACCCATTGTTCTATACCATTGATTATAACAAATTGCTCCTCAAAAAGTTTTGTTTTTAGGGCAGTAGCTGTTTTGATAGTTTCAGTTTGTGCATGTGCTGACGCGGAGAAGGTTAATGAAAGGAAGAGCATAGAAACATTCACCGTATAAATGAATATGCTGTACAATTTGTCAACCTTCATCGGGAAATAATTGATGCAACCGAAGATACAAAAGACCGGAATATAGGTTTCAGTTTATATGTTTTAGGTAAGTAACTAAACAGGGCTTGCTCAAAAACTTAAAAAGCAATCATTACCTGTGAAACTAATCTAATTCATAACAACCAATTTAAACCTGGCAAGCGGAGCCATTTTGGCTTTGTTGAGTGTTAGCATATCTCCGTCAATTTGATAATGATCTGCTTTTTGAAGCACTTCCATAAATTGTTGCGCTGTATTCATATCGGGGCAGGCCATGAGGGTAGCTGCTACCTTTGAAATGGTGATACGATTCATTCCTTCCAAACCAAAAGGCCCTGACAGACTATTACAACCATCATTTCCAACCACACGGTTGTTCTCTTCCTTAAAAATGAGATATGGTTCCTCTCTAAAGCTGCTATCCACAATAACGGGTTTGCCATTTAGTTCTACCAGTTTCCAGTAGCGCTCATAAAGTGCAAATGCCGTTTTGGAAAGAATATAATGATTAGCCAGTGCACCGGTTATTTTCTTACCCTCCTGGTCTAATTGGGTAAGTATGTTTTCACCCACCTGGTATTGATATTTTTCTCTGCTGTCTGAAGACGTTAATGTAATCTGGCTGCCTTCCTTATTCCAGGTGAAGCGCCCCGTCATTTGAAATACGCTGTCTGACTTGCCAAGATACCTTGATTTAATGGTAAAGCTGAGGTCTTTTTGAAGGTATATCGTAGTTTGAATTCCTTCACAGTCTGCACAGGGTAATATGCCCCGGTATATGCCATCCCAATCGAGAGCGTTTTGACTGTTGTGCTCATCAATAGCATTTTCGGTACTGTGCTTTGTGCTGCTGCAACTCATCATAATGAGGGGGATTGCAAATGCAATGATGGATTTGATCATAGCTTAGGTTTTTAAACATTCATAATTTGTGTCCAAAATATGAATGTTTTATCAGGTGAGTACTATTTTTTTATATAGCTGCTTATACAAAGAAGGAGTACTCATCCTATCGTTAGAAAAGCTTCCCAACAGATAGCTGACCCCTGCAACCTGACCCCTGCAACCTGCCCCCCTGTAACTTGAACCTTGTAACCTGCAACCTGCTCTCCCTCCCCCAAACACAATACCACAGCATCTTTGTCGTTAATAAGTGTACAACCCCGTTTTGAAAACTAATATCCTATTTACTCCGTATACCTCCCTGGAAACTTCAGCTTAAAGGAATTTGATCCGACCCTGTCATTTTTAACCCTTAAAAAACAGTGTCTATGAAAAAGTTATTTACTACCCGGCATGCAGCAGAAGAAACACAGGCCTATATTATAGCCTGGGCTTTCTTTTCCACTATTACGGTATTTGCCCTGCTGCTTGTTTAAAGCAACAGGCATTCGAAATCATTAAGGCGAAGTATCATACTCCGCCTTTAATTGCTTGGAGAGAGGTGTAAGGTATCACTCACCGATAGCCTTAATTCAATGGAAATACAAAGCATCAAGAACCAAATAACAAGAACCAAATAAAATTCAAATATTAAATTCGAAGTTGTAAACTCGAAATTCGAAAGGGAATCCGGCTAAGAGCAAAGTGAGAGTTAAAAAAAAGAGTATTCATCGTATCGTTAGTAGCTCATACCCTATACCCTATACCTCATACCTCATACCTTATACCTTATACCCTATACCCTATACCTCATACCCTATGCCTCATACCTGTAAATCTTCCTTTGTGTGCCCGGTTGTCAGCTATTAGTATCACTATTAACAATCCCCATCTGCTTCATTAAAAAAGAAGCGTTCTTGTTCCTGGCTACTCCGGGTTGCAGCTTGTAATCGAAGTGCAGGGCATCATCCTGTATAATGCTTTCAAAACAAGCATTGCTGACTTGTCCGCTATACGTATTTTCGAGTGAGGCTAATGTGAGGTCATGGGTTGCAAAGAGGGTAATGCAGTTGTACTGCAGCAGTTGCCGGATAAACTGCTCCGATCCATAGGTTTTGTCTTCCGAATTGGTGCCGCGCAATATTTCATCAATCAGCACCAATGCAGGTTTGTTATGCTGCAGGCGCAGTATAATTTGTTGCAGGCGCTTTAGCTCAGCCATAAAATAGGAAGTATGTTCCTGCAGGGAGTCATTAACACGGATAGAGGTTAATATCTCCATAGGTGTAAAAATGAATTCCCTGGCGCAAACCGGCGCCCCGCTTTGCGCCAGGATAAGATTAACGCCCAATGTTCGTAAAAAAGTGGTTTTTCCCGACATGTTGGACCCGGTAACCAGTACCAGCTTATTGCTTTTTCCGGTTTCAAAATCATTGGCAACCCGTTCTGTGGCAGCAATAAGCGGATGTGCCATTTGCGTAGTGCTGATAAAAAGCGTTTCACCCGTATTAACCGAAGGATAGGTGAAACCGGGATGATTGAAGGCAAAGCCTGCAAGTGTATTTAAGCATTCTATATCTCCAACCGTGTGCAGCCACTGCGAAAAATGGCCTTTGTACCGCTCTTTCCACTGTTCCAGCGCCAGTATGCACTGCATATCATACAATATAAGGCTGTTCAGAAAAATATTCACCAGCAGGTTCAGGCGCTGATCAAAAAAGGAAGAAAGCTTTGCCAGGCTGCCGATAGCGCCGTGGGCATTTAATGCTGTTTGGCGTAATTGCTGCAACACGGAAGATGAGCCGGTTTCAACCGCTGCAAAAGCTTTTAAAATACCGGCATACTGGTCAAGAACTGATTGTTTTTTGCTGATAAGCTCATGCTGGCTGTGAATATATTTTGCATAGCGCGCTGTTAGCAGCCATGCGGCTATTACACCTATAGCTATATATAACATTTCGCCGGTAGCAATATAATATAAAAAGCAGGGAATATTGTACAGCGGCAGCATCCAGCGCAGTAGCTGCAGCCATCTTTTTTTGTGGAGACTGGTTGCAGGCTGCAGCCATGTTTCAAGGCTGTGCAGGTTCCCTTCTGCTTCGGCGTGTAACAAGCCCTGCGCGGTAATGAGTTGTCTCTGGTTAGCCTGGCCTGAAAGGGTTTGAACGGCTTCCTGCCGCTGTGTAATAGCGGCAGGGTCTGACAGAGGCTGCGCTAACAAAGCGGCTAAGCCGGATTTGCCATGCGAGGTAGTACAGCGGTTCAGCAAATGAAAGAGGGAGCGGGGTCCGAAAATATCAAGATCTTCCGCATAGCCCATGCCGTTAGTGAAAAGGCTGCCGTTATCCATTTCATTGGATTCATTATTAAGAACACCCAACTCATTGCTATTGATAAATAATAATTTCTCTATGAGGGCTTTCCTTTCTTTTAGCCTTTGCGCATATATGACCAGCAGCAGGAATAGCGCAAAAAACAGTATCGAAAGAAGTAATAAGCCGGTTGAGCGCTGTGTAAAGAAAAAATAACCCGATAAACCAAAAGCAGCAAAAGCCACTAACCGGAACAGTGCCGATGCCGCTATCTTTCTTTTAAAAGACAGTACCGCTTCCGTATATAGCCGGGACTTGTTCTCGTAAAATGATTGCGCAGTCATTGGGCCGACTGCGGATTATATGATATCAAGCGCCTTGGCAAAAAAGTAAACAACAAAAGGAAGGGTAACCGTAATGAAGTTTCCGGCGAACGCGTATACCACGAAAAAAACAACTACGGAAAGTAAGAAAAGCAGCCAGTACAGACCGCGGGATTTTTTATTGGCAGTATCCATGTCTGATCATTAATTTGCGGCAAATATAACGAGGATTTGCCTTCTTTAGGGTAAGAAGGAGAAAATTTATGCCCGCTCTGTATTTTTGTCTCTTTACATTTACAATGTTGGGTTAACAGAAAAGCATTACCACTAAGGCAAATACACCCTTATGATAAAAATTCATTTTTATATACGCTTCCATACCCAATTTGGGGAGTCGTTGCAGCTTTCGGGAAATATTCCGCAGTTAGGCAACCTTGATGACGGCGCCGCCGTTACCATGAACTACCTTAATGAGGAATATTGGAGTTATGTGCTGGAATTAAATACGTCTCCTGCAGGTTTGCCCGGTGATATCCGGTATAAATATCTTTTTAAAGATAAGATCGGCAGGGTTACAGAAGAATGGAATGATGATAAAGTGATACCTGTTCAAAAGATCACCGCCGGAGAAATACACCTGCAGGATACCTGGAACTTTGCCGGGCAGTACGAAAATGCTTTTCTTACTTCCCCCTTCAGGGAAGTTTTGTTGCCCCCTGCTCCGTCACCGGTGAAGCCTGCGCCTTACCAGGGCAATACCCATGTTTTTAAAGTAAAAGCGCCGCTCCTTCAGAAGGATGAAGTGATTTACCTGCTTGGAGGAACTGCGGAACTGGGGGAATGGGATACAGCCCATCCGGTGTGGATGAGCAGGGAAAATAACTGGTGGACAACAAAGGTGAATCTTTCCGGCGCTGTATTCCCGGTGGCATATAAGTATGCTGTTTATCATATTAAAACCAAAGCGTTTATCCGTTATGAAGATGGCGATAACCGTTTGCTCCACGATAACGGGGGTAAAAAAAAGCTAACCATTTTACATGATGGTTTTGTGCATTTTATGCATGCTGCCTGGCGGGGAGCGGGCGTAAACATACCCGTATTCAGCCTCAGAAGTAAAAAAAGCCTAGGCACGGGTGAGTTTACTGATATCAAATTGCTGGTTGACTGGGCTAAAAAAACCGGTATGCGTATGATACAACTGTTACCCGTGAATGATACAACGGCCACGCATACCTGGAAAGACTCGTATCCCTACAATGCTATTTCCGCCTTTGCATTGCATCCCCTGTATCTTAATGTGGAGATAATAGCCCGGGAAGAAGATGCGCAGATCATACGATTGCTCGGAAAAAAAAGAAAGCAGTTAAACGACCTGGCGGAAATTGATTACGAAGAAGTGATGCGGTATAAATGGGAGATCATCAAACAATTATACCACGCACAAAAAAAGGCATTCTTTGGGCAGGAAGCATACAGGCAGTTCATGGAAGATAACCACCATTGGTTAATTCCTTATGCAGCGTACAGCTACCTGCGGGATACATACAAAACATCGAAATACACCGAATGGAGCCAGTACAGCAACTACGATAAAAAGACTGTAGAAAAGTTATCGGGCGCTGCTCAAAAGCATTTTGACGGGATAGGGATATACTATTTCATACAGTTTCATCTTCATACACAATTAAAAGATGCTACCGGCTATGCGCATGCGAACGGAATAATTGTAAAAGGCGATCTGCCTATTGGCGTAAACCGGTATAGCTGCGATGCCTGGATGGAGCCCGAACTCTTTCATATGGATATGCAGGCCGGCGCGCCACCCGATGACTTTGCCGTAAAGGGGCAAAACTGGGGCTTCCCAACCTATAACTGGGAACGTATGCAGCAGAACGGGTACGAGTGGTGGCACCGGCGGTTTAAGCAGATGAGCAACTATTTTGACGCTTTTCGCGTAGATCATGTGCTGGGCTTTTTCAGGATATGGAGCATTCCCGCTCATGCTGTGGAAGGCGTAATGGGCCGTTTTGTACCGGCAATTCCTGTTGACGTGGCAACATTTTCTGAAAGAGGGATAGCTTTCGATTACAGCCGGTTTTGTGAACCTTATATCACCGATGCGGTTTTGTATGAATTACTGGGAGAAAACAGGAACCTGGTTAAGGATTTTCTTGAATTACGCCAGGATGGCTCGTATGCGCTTAAGCCGTCATTCTCAACCCAGCGTAAAGCAGCGGCTTATTTTTCTTCCCTGGAAATAAATGAAGAAAATATACTGCTTCAGTCGGCATTATATGATTTGATTTCCAATGTGATCCTTTTTGAAGAAGAAGGCTCGCAGCAACAGCAATTTCATTTCAGGATAGACATAGAGAATACCATTTCATTCCGCCATTTAGATGGTTATACACAGCACCAACTGAAAGTATTGTATGTTGACTACTTCTTTCACAGGCAGGAGGAACTTTGGGCAACACAGGCCATGTATAAGCTGCCCGCGCTCAAAAAATCAACTAATATGCTGGTTTGCGGCGAGGATTTGGGTATGGTGCCGCGTTGTGTGCCCGAAATTATGCGGCAACTGGGAATATTAAGCCTCGAAATTCAGCGCATGCCCAAACAGGCGGGAGCAGCATTTTTCAATCCCGCCAACGCGCCCCGGTTATCTGTTGTTACGCCATCAACGCACGACATGAGCACCATACGGGCCTGGTGGGAAGAGAACAGGGAAGAAACACAACATTTTTTCAACAATGAGATGCAGCATCCCGGGCTTGCGCCTTATTATTGCGAGCCCTGGATCAATAAAGCCATCGTTATACAGCATTTATATTCACCTGCCATGTGGAGCGTTTTTTTATTGCAGGACCTGATGGGCATTGATGGAAAAATAAGGAGGGAGGATCCGGCTCAGGAACGCATTAATGTACCGGCTATTCCGCGGTATTACTGGCGCTACCGTATGCATATTACCTTAGAGCAACTTTTAAAAGAAAATGATTTTAATAACGAACTGATCAGTTATATACATTCAAGCGGCAGGGCAGGCGCAGGATTTTAAATTTGTGTAGATTTTCAAGCAAAGAACGCAAAGGAACAACGGACCCAAAGAAAGATTTGGATACTGTTACGCCACGAATTCCAGCGGACTGCAAGCGGACCGATTTAAAAATACAACTTAAGCCAGCCACGAATGCACGAATAAAATGCACTAAATATTTCTCTCCGTGTGCCTTTATGCCGTTGTATCTCCGTGATTGAGGCCTGCCTCCGGACGGGCAGATAAGGGGCAATGAGAGCGAAGAAAAACCATAAACCATAAACTCCCAAACTTCTCCATATGGGCATTAAAATACAATACCGGCATAATAATTTAAAATTCAGGTATCCCTTCACTATTTCCAAAGGAACAAAAACGCATCAGCCTTCATTGCTGGTGGAGCTGAACTTTAATGGTGTTAAAGGTTACGGGGAAGCGCCGGCAATAACCTATTATGATGTAACAGTTGAAAAAATGATAACGGATATTGAGCGGAAGAAGGCGTTTATTGAAAAGTTTTCTTTTACCCATCCCGATCGTTACTGGCATTACCTGCATCACCTTTTCCCGGCCAATCCCTTTCTGGTAGCAGCATTGGATATCGCCGCCTGGGATATCTACGGGAAATTAAAAAAACAGCCGCTTTACGGGTTGTGGAATACAGACATTTCAGCAGCACCGCTAACGGATTATACCATTGGCATTGATTCCATTGAAAAAATGCTGGGGAAAATGGAGGAAAAGCCCTGGCCGGTATATAAAATAAAATTAGGTACCAAGGAAGATATTGCCATTATGGAAGCATTACGCAAACATTCTGATGCAGTGTTCAGGGTAGATGCCAATGCGGGGTGGACAGTGGAGGAAGCGCTGGATATATTGCCGGTGCTGCAGCAACTGGATGTAGAGCTGGTGGAACAGCCTTTGGCTAAGGACAACTGGGAGGGTATGAAAATATTATATGAGCAATCGCCGTTGCCTTTAATTGCGGATGAAAGCTGTGCGGGGGAAGCCGATGTAAAAAAGTGCCGGGGCTATTTTCACGGCATCAATATCAAGCTCACCAAGTGCAGCGGCATTACGCCTGCATTGCGTATGATTGCCGAAGCGAAGCAACTGGATATGAAGGTCATGCTGGGTTGCATGAATGAAAGCACGGTGGGCACGGCGGCTATGGTTCACCTGTCGCCGCAGGTAGATTATATGGACGCTGATGGCCCTTTGCTGCTGGAGGAAGACATAGCCGAAGGCTTGCATTATGATTTTGGAAAGATAATGCCAACGGCAGCTCCGGGACTGGGGGTGAGGATCAGGGATGAGGTTGCTGATTTGGGTTGATGTTGCAGGTACAGGTT
Source organism: uncultured Sphingobacteriales bacterium (assembly GCA_937871285.1). Lineage (GTDB taxonomy): Bacteria > Bacteroidota > Bacteroidia > Chitinophagales > Chitinophagaceae > Agriterribacter. The sequence goes on from CALMQS010000012.1 coordinate 84,630, forward strand.
GCACGGCTTAAATAAAAAAGCGTTGCGGATACTTAGCATATCCGCAACGCCGAACTGATCTTATCATTAATGTGATGTAAGAAATATAGAAATCATTTTTACAGTTCCTTAATCTTTATATTTTTCCACCTTACTTTTATACCGCCGCCATCGTGGATCTGCAGGGCGATAAAACCTTCTCCCTTACCAATTTTTTCGTCTTTCAGGGTAATCATTTCATGACCATTCACCCAGGTGGTTACTTCATCGCCCACCACCCTTAAGCGATAGGTATTCCATTTGCCGTATTTAAGGAATTTATCCTTTTCTGCTTCGGGCTTAATCAGCCAGCCGCGTCCGTACGATTCGTAAATACCACCTGTATTGCTGCCGGGAGGCGCCACTTCGGCCTGCCACCCGCTGATCTTTACACCATCAATGGTGGAGCGAAAAAAGATGCCGCTGTTTCCTTCCGCCTCCTGCTTGAACTGCAGAGTAAGATCAAAATCCTTATAATTTTTATCGGTAGACAGGTAGCCGTAAGCCTTATCCGGCCCACTTTCACAGATCAGCTCACCCTTTTCCACATACCATTTTTCGGTACCGTTGATCGTCCAGCCCGAAAGATCTTTGCCATTAAAAATAGAAACGGCTTTTTGCGCAAATAAGTTAGCGCTGAGGAGCGCTGCTGCCAGCAGGAAAAATGTCTTTTTCAAATGATGTGTAATTAAGTGGTTAATGATATCGTGTTTGTTAAATCGCTTGTTTCGTTTGTACTGACCCGTTAGTATCGTGATGCTTACATCTCAAATCAGAAATCTCAAATTTCAAATCTTTCACACCAGCATCGTTACCGGGTTTTCTAAGTATTTTTTAAAGGTTTGTAAAAACGCGGCGCCTACAGCACCATCCACGCTCCTGTGGTCGCAGCTTAGTGTTATTTTCATGATATTGCTTACGCCAAATCCATCGCCTTTTTTTACTACGGTTTCTTTAATACGGCCCACCGCCATGATCGCGCTGTCGGGGGGGTTGATGATAGCGGTAAACTCATCAATATCCATCATGCCCAGGTTAGAAATGGTAAAGGTGTTGCCGCTAAACTCGTTGGGCTGTAATTTTTTATTGCGCGCACGGCCGCTCAGCTCTTTACTTTCCGCGGCAATCTGGCTCAGCGATTTCTGATCGGCAAAACGCACTACCGGCACAATCAGCCCGTCTTCAATGGCTACCGCTATGCCCACATGAATATGGTGCCACTGGCGTATGCTTTCGTTCATCCAGCTACTGTTTACCGCCGGGTGCCGGCGTAAAGCCATAGCCGCGGCTTTTACCACCATATCATTAAAGCTGATCTTTGCCGGGCTTACTTCATTCATCTGCGCGCGGGCAGCAATGGCATTGTCCATTACTATTTCCATAGTAAGATAAAAATGCGGCGCGGCAAACTTGCTTTCGCTAAGGCGGCGGGCAATTACTTTACGAATCTGGTTCAGGCTGATGTCGGTATATCCTTCTGTTCCGGGAGCAGCCGTAAAGGCAGGCACCGTAACGGCAGCAGGAGCAGTTGCTGTTGCTGCGGCAGCAGGAGTATAGTTGTCAATATCTTTTTTAATGATCCTCCCGCCATCGCCGCTGCCCTGTACTAATTTCAGGTCAACACCTTTATCCTTCGCTATTTTTTTGGCTAATGGCGAAGCTTTAATTCTTCCGTCTTCACTGGCTCCCGGTGTGGTGGCTGCCGGCTGTTGCGGAGCGGTTGTAGCTGCCGGAGCCTGCTCTTTGCCGGGAGCGGCTGAGGCTTGTTGCGCATCCTGGGGGTTGTTTAAAGAAGCTACTAATGCGCTCACATCTGTTCCTTCTTTGCCAATAATGGCGATGACATCATTCACTTTTGCGGCTTCTCCTTCAGGGGTACCTATATATAATAAAGTGCCATCCGTATAACCCACCACTTCCATAGTGGCTTTATCGGTTTCCACATCGGCCAGATTATCATCGCTTTTCACCTTATCGCCCACCTGCTTATTCCATTGCACAATTTTTCCTTCCGTCATGGTATCGCTCAGCAGCGGCATGCGTATAACGGTAACGCCCAACTGCTCCGGAGTTACCGCGGAAGCCTGCTTTTGGGGGGCTTCAGCTTTAGGAGCGCCATTGGATACGGAAGCTTTTCCGGCGGGCTCCGGCTCTTCTTTTTGTTCCGCTTCCTTTTTAGGTGCTTCGCCGGATGCGGCGCCCAATGCGGCTTTATAATCTTCACCCTCCTTTCCGATCACAGCAATAACTTCTTCTACCTTTACGCTTTTTCCTTTTTCCACGCCTATATATAATATGGTGCCCTCGTTATAGCTTTCCAGCTCCATAGTGGCTTTGTCTGTTTCAACTTCGGCCAACAGATCGCCGGGTTTAACCTTATCGCCTACTTTTTTATGCCATTCCACGATCACGCCCTCTGTCATGGTATCGCTCATTCGTGGCATTTTAATAACTTCAGCCATACTATATATGAAATTTAAGTTTAAGATGTGTTTGGAAGGTCGAAATTAAGGCAAAAAGCGCAAATGAAATGTGCCGTGTTTATTTTTATGCCGGTACCCGCAGAAGCCATCCTGCTGCCACGAATTTCAGAAATAGTTTACAATTGATTTTTAAATGGCCGATTTGAATTTTTTGCCGCAGATTCGCAGATGAAAACTACTAATCTGCGGTATGTCTTACGGTATCAATAACAACAATCATTCTATACAATTTCTTAAATCAGGGTATAAAAGAAAACATTCTCCGGATGCGATGAAAATGCCCTGTCTCAAATATTAAATGTCAAATCTCAAATTTTCAATAATCCAGCTCTAACTTCAACCTTTCCTTTAATTCTTTCACCATCGGGTATTGCTCAATCATTTTCAGGTATTGCTCGCGGCTGCTCAGTGGCCGCTCCTGCGGTGTGCCGGTAGCTGCGGCTTCCTCAACCTGGATGGCATAGGAAAGAGAACGGTTATTGTAAAAAGATTGCAGGTGTTCAATTAAAGTTCCCCGCTCCTGCTCAATAAATTTTTGCTGGATATTGCTTTCCACCACTATCTCAAAACTATTGTTATCTGCTACCCTTAATTGCGCCAGCTTAAAATTGGTAACCGCGGAATGATTCTTTTGCTGCGCTAATTTATCAATATACCCGCTCCATGCTTCCTGCAGGTTTTCCATTGTTAATAACAGCGCCGTATTATTAGCCTGCGTTTGTTGCCGGGCTATCTGTTTGCGTATCTTAGATAAGGCGCCAAGCGTTGGTGTAGTGGTGGCGGATGCTTCTGCCGCTGTGCCGGTAACCGGTTTGCCGGAGCCGCTAAGCGGTTGCACCGTTCCCCGGCCATATGGCGTTGCTTCCTCTTCCACCATACTGCTTTCAATAATTAGTTTGGCATCCGTTGCCTGCCGGTTTTTTTTTATAGCGGAAGCAGTGCTGCCCGGAGAAGGCTCAGCTATCGCGGGCCTGATACTTTTAAAAGCTACCGGTTTGGCTGCATCAGTTGCTTTTTTTTTAATAACGCCGGCTTCGTTTACCAGTTCCACAGCCTGGCTCAGGTAGGTAAGCTTAATGAGTGTAAGCTCTGCATGCAGCTTTTTGTTCCGCGCTCCTTTATAATTGATCTCTGCTTCATTCAGTATGTTCAGCGCGCTGATGAGCCATGCAGGTGATACCTTTTGAGCCGTTGCCACATACCTTTCTTTAAAGCTGTCTACTACCTCTATCAGTCCCGCTATTTTTTCATCCCTGCACACCAGCAGGTTGCGCACAAATTCGGCAAAGCCATTCAGTACCAGGTCGCCTTCAAACCCTTTCCTGTTAATATCATCGTATAACAGCAGGGTAGCAGCCAAATCCTGCGACAGCATGGCTTCTATGAGTTTAAAGTAATAGTCGGCGTCTAATATATTCAGGTGCTCTAAGGTGTTTTTGTAGGTGAGCTCGCCATTGGTAAAGCTCACTATCTTATCTAAAATGCTGAGCGCATCGCGCATGCAGCCTTCGCTTTTTTGGGAAATCACCTGGAGCGCGGCCTTATCGGATGTTATTTTTTCTTTATCGCATATTTCCTGCAAATGTTCAACGGTATCATTAGGCGTGATTCTTTTAAAGTCGAATATCTGGCAGCGCGATAGAATAGTAGGAAGTATCTTATGCTTTTCGGTGGTAGCTAAAATAAAAATAGCATAGGGTGGGGGCTCTTCCAATGTTTTCAAAAAAGCGTTAAAGGCCGAAGCGCTAAGCATATGTACCTCATCTATGATATACACTTTATATTTCCCGGCCTGCGGCGAAAAGCGCACCTGCTCGGTAAGCGTTCTGATATCATCTACAGAGTTATTGCTTGCCGCGTCTAACTCATGAATATTAAGGGAGGCGCCGTCATTAAAAGATACACAGGAATCGCAAACATTACAGGCTTCTCCGTCTGCCTGCATGTTTTCGCAGTTGATGGTTTTGGCCAGTATACGGGCACAGGTGGTTTTACCCACTCCCCTTGGTCCGCAAAACAAAAAAGCATGCGCCAGTTGCTTGTTTTTAATGGCATTCTTTAAAGTGGTGGTAATATGGGCCTGGCCCACCACGGTATTAAAAGTTTGCGGGCGGTATTTACGCGCCGATACGATAAAATGTTCCATACCCCTGATTCCGTTTATGCAAATGTAAGGGAATGTACAAATTTGAGGATGTGGGATTGGAAATGCAGAAAACCCGAAGCCTGAAGTTCGAAATCCGGGGGAAATACAAAGGACCAAGAACCAAATCACAAGAAACAAATAAAATTCAAATGCCAAATCCGAGAAATACAACGATAAACTGCAAACGATAAATCACAAATTAAAAATCCCGAAGCCGTAAATACGAAATGCGTTAGAAGGAAAAGGTAGATTTAAAAGAAGGATTACTCAGCCTTTCGTTAGCAGCAAAACTCACCTGATTGCTCACTGCTGATAATGATACCTAAACTATAAACTTGAAATCAGCCAATATTAAATCAAAAACAATACCTTTAAAAAAAGGATTGTTTTGCTATGAGTAATGAGCTTCGCAGCCGCGGCTGGTTCGGAAAAACCGGTAAAGACGGCTTTATATACCGTGCCTGGATGAAGAACCAGGGTATTCCGTCATATGAATTTGAAGGTAAGCCTGTTATCGGTATTTGTAATACCTGGTCTGAGCTTACACCATGCAATGCCCATTTCAGGGAACTGGCTGAATCTGTTAAACGGGGTATATCTGAAGCCGGCGGTTTCCCGGTAGAATTTCCTGTAATGTCGCTGGGTGAAACGCTCATCAAGCCTACGGCTATGCTTTACCGTAACCTGGCCAGTATGGACGTGGAAGAATCTATCCGCGCCAACCCTATGGATGGCGTGGTACTGCTTTGTGGCTGCGATAAAACCACCCCTTCCTTAGTAATGGGCGCCTGCAGCGTTAACCTGCCCACCCTGGTGGTTTCCGGTGGTCCCATGCTCACGGGAAAGTATAAGGGCAAAGATATTGGTACCAGCGATATCTGGCGTTTCAGCGAAGCCGTGCGGTCCGGCTCCATGTCGCTGGAAGAGCTGACCGTTGCGGAAGCCTGCATGTGCAGGAGCAGGGGGCATTGCGCCGTAATGGGTACAGCCTCCACTATGGCCTGCATGGTAGAATCGCTGGGCTTGTCGCTGCCCGGCAATGCCGCTATTCCTGCGGCCGATTCGCGGAGGAAGGTGCTGGCGCAGCTATCGGGCATCCGCATTGTGGAAATGGTAAAGGAAAACCTGAAGCTATCGGATATCCTCACCCGGAAAGCGTTTGAAAATTCCATTAAGGTAAACGCGGCCATCGGCGGTTCCACCAACTTTGTGCTGCATTTACTGGCTATAGCCGGAAGAATAGGAGTGGAGCTTTCCATTGAAGATTTTGATACGCATTCCAAAGACATACCGCTCCTCGCTAACCTGCAGCCTTCGGGAAAATATTTTATGGAAGACCTGTACTATGCGGGAGGCCTGCCTGCGGTGATGAAGGAAATGGAGCAATGGCTCCATAAAGATTGCATAACGGTAAACGGGAAAACAATAGGCGAAAACCTTTCAGATGCGGAATGCTACGACAGGGAAGTGATTGCTGCCGGCGCTGAACCATTCAATGACATATCCGGCATAGTAGTGCTCAAAGGAAATGTTTGTGAAGAAGGCGCCGTGCTGAAGCCTTCGGCCGCAAGCGCGCATTTGCTGAAGCATACCGGCAGGGCCGTGGTATTTGAAGATATTGAAGATTATAAGAACAGGATTGATGATCCTGAACTGGATATTGATGAAACCTGCGTGATGGTGCTCAAAAATGTGGGCCCCGCCGGCTACCCGGGAATGCCCGAAGTAGGTAATATGGGCATGCCTAAAAAATTACTATCCAAAGGCGTTACGGACATGATTCGTATTTCCGACGGCAGGATGAGCGGAACGGGCTTTGGAACGGTGGTGCTGCATGTATCGCCAGAAGCCGCCGTGGGTGGCAATCTTTCGGTTATACAGAACGGTGATATGATTACATTGGATGTGGAGCAAAGGATATTGCATGCCGATATAACAGACGAAGCGTTGAAAAAAAGGAAAGCGCAGAAAGCACAAGCTCCTTCACCATACAACCGCGGGTATGTAAGCCTCTATCTCCGGCATGTGCAACAGGCGCACCTGGGCGCCGATTTTGATTTTCTGAGAGGCTCATCGGGCAGCGAAGTAACAAGGGATTCGCATTAGATCTGCCTGCCGGCAGACAGGTTTGAAATTTAAAATTTGAGATTTGAAATTGGTATCGTATGTATGCTTCTTCAAAAATATTTAACGAACAGGTAGCTATTGTAACAGGTGCGGGTCAGGGCATTGGCTTTGAAATTGCACGGCAGCTATGCGCGCAGGGCGCATCCGTTGTTTTGAATGATGTAGATGAAAAATTAGCAAAGGAAGCGGCTGCGGCTATTGTTAAAGAAGGATATACCTGTATGGCGTTACCGGGCGATGTATCCTCGCCGGAGTTCATTACAACAATGGTGAATGAAACAGCAGCACAATTTGGTAAGCTCACTATTGCTGTTGCCAATGCCGGCATCACGCTCTTTGGCGATTTCCTGGATTATCCCCCCGAGTCATTGTATAAAGTAATGCAGCTAAACCTGGGCGGCAGCTTTTTGCTGGCGCAGGCTACGGCCAGGCAAATCATAAAGCAGGGTTCCGGAGGCAGCATATTATTCATGTCGTCGGTTACGGGTCACCAGGCGCATAAAAAGCTGGCGGCGTATGGCATGACCAAAGCTGCGCTGGAAATGTTGGCCAAGACCCTGGTAGTGGAACTTTCTGAACATAAAATTTCAGTGAATGCCATAGCACCCGGCGCCACCGTAACGGAACGCACGGGTGATGACCCGGAATATGTGCCCGTGTGGAGCCGTATAACGCCCATGGGAAGACCCGCGCAGGTGCAGGATATTGCCAATGCCGCTTTATTTCTGGTGTCTCCGGCATCACGGCATATAACAGGACAAAGCCTGGTAGTAGACGGTGGCTGGACTTCCGTAAGTCCTTCACCTTATTAGAAGGAGAAGTATCAGGTGTTGGGTGTCAGGCAGATAGGTGAGTTTATAGTTTGTGGTTTATAGTTTGTGGTTGCATTTGTCTTCGGATTTCGAAATTTAATCTTCGCATTTTGTGATTTATCCGCCCCGGCGGACAGGGTTGGTTCTTGATGCTTTGCGGAGCGATCAGCTTCAGCTACTCACCACTCCTCTCCACTATATGCTTCCTGTTCTTCCTCCGTCTACCGGAATGCTTACCCCATTAACATAGGATGCGGCAGGGGAAGCAAGGAAAGCGGCAACATGTGCTATTTCTTCGGGTAGTCCAAACCGTTTCATAGGTATTTTTTCCTCCATTTCTTTTTCTATTGCTTCCCTGCTGAGCTGTTTCTTTTCTGCCGTTTCTGCTATTAAGCTGTTGAGCCGGCTGGTTCGGGTAGACCCGGGCAGAACATTGTTTACCGTAATATTATATTGTCCCACTTCGTTAGACAGGCTTTTAGCCCATGCGGCCACTGCCGCCCGGATGGTATTGGATACGCCGAGATTGTCAATGGGGATTTTAACCGAGGTGGAGATAATATTGATGATCCTGCCGTATCCTTCCTTTTTCATGCCGGGTAAAACCGTTTGTGCCAACAATTGATTATTGACTAGATGCTGCCGGAATGCATTTTCAAAATCGTTTGCGGCTGCGGTTGTAATGGGGCCGGCAACAGGTCCGCCGGTATTATTTACCAGTATATGTATGTTGTTTTCGCTAACAACAGATTCAATTGCCAAAAGCACCTGCCCCTTATCGGAAAAATCGGCTACGCGGTATTCGTGCTTTCCCTGGGCGGGAACGGAGAGCCGGGAAACAGCTTGTTGCAGCCGGCTTTCATTGCGTGCGAGTAAAATACACCTGGCGCCCAGCAGAGATAGCGTTTCTGCCACTGCTAATCCTATACCCTGGGTGCTGCCACATATCACAGCATTCATTCCGGTAAGCGATATATTCATCTTTTCGTTTTAAACACGAAATTAGTGAAGTCCTGCAAACCTGTATTTTTAATTACACAGCTAATAATATCTTTGCATCCGGTTTTATACTTTCTTAATGTGAACACCGTTATTATTAGCATGAAAAAAATAATCCTGCCCCTTACGGTAGCTGCCCTGGTGCTGACCGCTTCCTGCGGATCAACTGCCAGCCAAAAACTGCTTCCGGATTTCCCTGAAGCAACTGTTCCATCCAAAGTAAATGAAGATACGCTTTCAAAGATAGCCGATGCGGCAACCATAATGGCACGCCCCGAAGTGCCGGTATTATGTTATCACCAGATCAGGGAATGGCGAGGAAATGAATCGAGAGGCGTAAAGGATGTGGTGGTGCCTCCCGCTACGTTTAAAAGCCAGTTACAGCTATTGGCCGACAGCGGATACCAGACTGTTCTGCCGGATGATTTATATGCCTATTTAACGGAAGGGAAACCACTGCCGGCCAAACCCGTTATGCTCACCTACGATGACAGCGACCATGATCAGTATGCCATTGCCGCCCCGGAAATGAAAAAGCATGGATTTAAAGGAGTATTTTTTATTATGACGGTTTCCCTGGGCCGTTCTATTTATATGAGCAAAGACCAGGTAAAGGAATTGTCGGATGAAGGACATGTTATTGCTTCTCATACCTGGGACCACCAGAACGTAAGAAAATATAAAGATGGCGACTGGGAAACACAAATCGTTAAACCCGCCCGGCAACTGGAAGCCATAACCGGGAAACCGGTACAATATTTTGCGTATCCTTTTGGTGCATGGAATAAAGAAGCAATAACCGAGTTAAAAAAGAATAATGTAAAAGCGGCTTTTCAGTTATCAACACAACGCGATTCGTCCGAACCATTATATACTATCCGCCGTATGATCGTTCCCGGCGACTGGAGCGCTCCAACCATGTACAGGGCAATGAAAAGAACGTTTAAGGGGTAGAAGGGGCGAGGTAGGAGGTGTGAGGTGTAAGGTGTAAGGTGTGAGGTATAAGGTATGAGGTGTAAGGTTGTTGTTGGTATCCGTGTGGCCGGCAACCTTTTTAGCAATCTTTTCAGTAGGTTTGTGAAAAATTATTATCCGATGAACAAGGTAATGTACAGTATAGCGGTATTATTTTTATTTGCCTGCAAAAGCAACGAAAAAAAAACGGAAGCAAATACAAATGAAGCACCTGTTGTAAAAGTTGCTTCTTATTCAGAAGCCTTTGACGCTTCGTTTGAAAATGTGCTTAACCGTTACTATGCGCTTCGTGATGCGCTGGTTGACAGTGATACCGCTGCAGCTAACCAGGCTGCTGCATTACTTATCCGCTCGGCCGATGATCTGAAGTTAGATGAACTGAAAAGTGTTGATACCAATAATATTATCATCCCTACAGCGCAAACCTATACCGGTGGCATAAGCAGTGAAAGTACAGGCCTGCTGGGCGAGCGGAATATAGAAGGTAAACGCAAAGCCTTCCAGATGATTTCGGGCAACCTGTTTGATCTTACCAGAACGGTAAGGTACAGTAAAGAAAAAGTATATCTCCTGCATTGCCCTATGGCTTTTAACGATACCGGAGCCGACTGGCTGAGTAGCTCAACTGAAATTAAAAACCCTTACTTTGGAAGTAAAATGCTCACCTGCGGAGCCGTGAAAGATTCTGTCGTGTTGAGGTAGGTGTGGGGTATCAGGTATGGGATATGAGGTATCGGTCAGATTTGTCTAAAATGAACTGGTCCCGGATTTATTGCGCTTCGCTCCCCAGATGCTTCCGCTCTGCATTATACCTCTTTTTAAAGTCTGAAATAGCAACAGCAAACCCAATAGTGTTTTATGCCGCAAATACACGAATTGTTAATGAGCTTTCGGTATAAACTATACAAATTCGGGCATTCGTGGCGTATATATCCCAATAGCGGATATTGAATTTCCAAAATCGATTTTATGAAAAAAATCATCTTCTTTTCCTTTTTAATGACCTGTATTTTTTACCTGGCAAATGCACAGGAAAAGATTGATCAGTCCATGATGCAGAAGATAAGGAATGAAGGGTTGAATCATTCAAAGGTTATGGATATTGCCTTTCAGCTAACCGATGTAAGCGGCCCGCGCCTAACCATTTCACCCGGCTTTACCAGGGCAGCTAACTGGGCAAAAGAACAGTTAGCAGACTGGGGACTGGAGCATGCCGTACTTGAACCCTGGGGTGAGTTTGGAAAAGGATGGGAGCTGGAGAAAATGTATATAGCGCAAACCGCACCTTACTACCGGCCGCTGATCGGGTTTCCAAAAGCATGGACAAGCGGCACCGGCGGATTGAAAAAAGCGCAGGTTATACTGGTTGATGCAGCAGATTCCGCTGATGTTGTGAAGAAATACAGCGGACAGCTTAAGGATAAGATCATCATCATGAGCCAGCACGATATTTTAATGCCGGGGTTTAAGCCGGATGCACGCCGGTATTCAGATGAAGAGCTGCAGGAAATGACCGGCAGAAAACCATCTACACCTGCTTACCCACGCCCCGCGGCTCCGTCCCGCAGCGGCGTAAGTCCTGTGGCTTTGCTGAATGATGTGAAAGAAGTGGCAAAAAAAGAAGGCGCGCTGGCTATATTAACTTACAGTATGCGTGGCCGTGATGGTACTTTATTTGTGCAGGGCGGCGGCTCATATAAAAAAGATGATCCCGAAAATTTTACCGATGTTATGGTAACTGTAGAAGATTATAAAAGCATAGTGCGGTTGTTGCAGGCTAACATCCCGGTTGAAATAGAAACGGATATACAAACCCGCTTTATAGCAGAGGACACTAAGGGATATAATGTGCTGGCAGACATTAAAGGCACAGATAAAAACCTGGGAGATGAAGTGGTTATGCTGGGCGCGCATCTCGACTCCTGGCAGGGCGCAACGGGTGCAACCGATAATGCGGCAGGCTCGGCAGTGATGCTTGAGGCTGTACGCATATTGAAAACGCTGGGTGTTCAGCCCCGGCGCACCATCCGCATCGCTTTGTGGAGCGGCGAGGAGCAGGGACTGCACGGATCAAGGAACTATGTAAAAAACCATCTTGCCGATCCGGCTACTATGACCCTAAAGCCCGGCCATGCTAAAGTTTCGGCATACTTTAACTTCGATAACGGTACCGGTAAAATAAGAGGTATTTACCTGCAGGGAAATGAAGCATGCAGAAATATCTTTTCGCAATGGTTCGCCCCTTTTAAAGACCTGGACGCCTCAGCCGTAACCATCAGCAACACCGGCGGTACCGATCACCTGGCTTTTGACGCTGTGGGTATTCCCGGTTTCCAGTTTATACAGGATCCTATAGAATACAGTACCCGCACGCATCATACCAATATGGATTCGTATGATCATTTACTGGCGGATGATCTGAAGCAGGCAGCCACTATTATCGCCGCTTTTGTATATAATGCTGCCATGCGGGATGAAAAATTGCCCAGAAAGCCATTGCCAAAGGCGGGCCGGTAACCGGTGGAGGGTATGGGGTATAGGGTGTAGGGTGTAAGGTGTAGGGTGTAAGGTGTAGGGGATAAGGTGTAGGGGATAAGATGTGTGGTTGGAGGAATCACCAATGTTTTTCTTCTCTTAGCGTGGTTATATGTGCCGTATGATGTTTGCCATGCCAGGCATAGCTGCCCAGCATTTCCCAAAGCGTTATTGTTCTTTTTTGTTCGGGATGAAATACTGTCCTTTCCCAATCCCGTATAGTAAACTTTTCTAACAGGTAATGCCACCGGGCATGAAGCGCGTGCAGAAGCGTAATAGAAATATTTACCGGCAGGTGCTGCACATCAGGCAGTTCGGCCCACAATTTTTCATCATAAGGTTTTATTTGCGGATTGCTTTCCGTAGCACCCAGCTTAAACCGGCAATAAGCATTGATGTGGCTGTCGGCTACATGATGCACCAATTGCTGTACGGTCCATCCCCCTTCCCTGTAGGGCGTTTGCAATTGCTGTTCATCTAAATTGAGCAGGGCGTTTTCAAGCAATTGCGGCAGGCGCCCGATATCAGCAATCCGGGCTTCTTTCCTTTGTTCCGAAAAAGGCTTAGGTATGTACTGTCCTATTGGATAACGTTTATCTGCTGCCATAATATGGAGTTATAACGATACCGGCTACCCTTACTACTTATTACTCACCACTTACCACTCATTAATTCACAATATCAATCAGCTCCACATCAAAAACAAGCGCTGCGCCGCCGGGTATGGCGCCCCCGGCACCCTGTTCGCCATAGCCTAAGGTATAGGGAATGTAAAACTTAAACCTGGAGCCTACGGGCATTAATTGTACGCCTTCCGTCCAGCCTTTAATTACCTGGTTCAATGCAAAGGAAATGGGTTCGCCCCTGTCGCGGGAACTGTCGAACTTCTTACCATTGATCAAAAACCCTTCGTAATGCACTTTTACCGTGCTCGTATCTGCTGGCCTGGGGCCGGTTCCCAAATGCAGCACTTCATATTGAAGACCGCTGGGGGTAACTTTCACCCCTTCTCTTTTTTTATTTTCGGCCAAAAATTTTTCACCTTCATCAATAGCGCCCTGCGATTTTTTGCGCATGAATGCCTGTAGTTGTTCTCTTACTGTCATATCTGCCTGTTGACTGGTTAATAATGTATTTTTCTCTTTTAAAACTTCATCAAATCCTTTGTTCATTAAAGCATAATTAATGGTATCTACCCCCTGCGATTTAAAGAAAGTAGCGTCTATCATACCCAGTGCATAGCTCAGGCTGTCTAATGCGCTGGATAATACCGGCGCTTTCGGCTTGGCCTCAGCAAATACAATATGGGAAGTATCGGCAGCCATTTCCTTAACAGACGAACACGCCGTCATTGAACTAACCAGGGTAATGGTAACTGCGCTGTAGGTAATACTTTTTAAAATCCTGCTGCTCATGTTATTTGTTTAATTGTATTTTTTAGATTTTTATTCATTTCGCAAAGCGTGTCCTGTAAGATGAATGAATACATCTTCCAAATTGGCCTTTTTTACTTCTTTGGGCCGTTCAAAGCCCGATGCCACAAGATCATCAATCAACTGATCGGGCGAATGCATGGCAATGATCTTTCCCTGGTCCATAATAGCAACCCTGTCGCAAAGTATTTCCGCCTCATCCATATAATGGGTGGTTATAATGATGGTAGCGCCTTTTGAACGGATATCCCTTATCAGGTCCCAGAGGTTCCTGCGCGCATGCGGATCAAGTCCTGTTGTAGGCTCATCTAAAAAAATAACCCTGGGTTTATTGATCAGGGTAGTGGCAATGGAAAACCGTTGCTTTTGTCCGCCGCTGAGCTCTTTGTATTTGTTCTTCGCTTTATCTTCAAGATCAACCAATTGCAGCAATTGGGTGGCGTTAACGGGTTCATTATATAAGCCGCCGAATAAGGCGATCAGTTCGGTAAGGTTAAGACCGGGGTAAAACCCCGAAGATTGTAACTGCACCCCGATGATCCTTTTTATTTTATCTGCGTGTTTATCAAGATCGTAGCCATCTATAATTACTTCACCGCTCGTTTTTTTGCGAAGTGTTTCCATGATTTCGAGCGTGGAAGATTTGCCGGCGCCATTCGGCCCCAGTAACCCGAATATCTCTCCTTCATTCACACTAAAGCTAATGCCTTTTACCGCTTCAAAATGGCCATAGTTTTTTACCAGGTTCTTTACGGTAATCACTTCTTTTCTGTACATGAACGGCAAGATAATACAGTTAAGGATTATGACAAATTATTTAACACAAGCGCACGATGGGAATGCCCCAGGTATTTTCTTTTGAAACCCTGCAGCGGGAGGAAGGCATACAGCTATCTTTGCGTATTCTATTTCATGAGCAAATAACAGCACGGAATGAAAGTATTTAAATTCGGCGGCGCCAGCGTAAATAGTGCAGACAGGATCAAAGCGCTTGCGACGCTGCTGCACTTATACCCTAACGATAAAAAAGTAGTGGTTATTTCCGCTATGGGAAAAACAACCAATGCGCTGGAAAAAGTTACCGATGCATTTTATAATAACCGGAAGGAAGAGGCCCTTGAATTGTTTGAGTATATCAAAAAGCAGCATTTAAATACCGCCAAATATTTGCTTGTTGCAAGTGCAAATGAAACGGATGCCCGGCTTTCGCAGCTTTTTACGGAAGTGGAATGGACCCTGCATGATGAGCCTGCCAGGGATTTTGATTATTACTACGACCAGATCGTATGTGTTGGCGAGTTGCTTTCCACCACTATTATCAGTGCATACCTTAGCGAAAAGGGAATACCTAATAAATGGATAGACGTAAGGGATGTTTTCAGAACCGATGATCATTTCAGGAATGCCGCGATTGACTGGCAGGTTACCGGAAAAAACATCAGGGAAAAAATACTTCCTGTTTTTGATGAATATGAGATGGTTATCACGCAGGGCTTTATTGGCGCTACAGACGAAAATGAAAGCACTACCCTGGGAAGGGAAGGCAGCGATTACAGCGCCGCAGTTTTTGGCAACCTGCTGGATGCCAGAGCGGTTACTATCTGGAAAGATGTGCCTGGCATTATGAATGCCGATCCCAAAACATTTCCTTCCGCTGTTGTAATGCATGAGCTGAACTATGATGAAGTTATTGAGATGGCTTACTACGGCGCGCAGGTGCTACATCCTAAAACCATTAAGCCATTAGAAAACAAGGCCATCCCGCTATTGGTAAAATGTTTTTCTGACCCGTCATTACCCGGAACGGTTATACAGCATAAAGCAATAAAAAACCTGCCACCGGTAATCATATTGAAAGATAACCAGGCCCTGCTTCATTTACATTCTAAGGATTTTTCGTTTATTGAAGGGAACGCCATCTCACAGCTTTACCATTTACTTGCCGAAAAAAGTATTACGGCCAACCTTATACAAACTGGTGCGGTAATATTGATGGTTTGCACAGATGACAGGGAAGATAAAGTAAACCAGTTGGCTGTGGCGGCCGCAGCAATTTTTGGCGTGCAGGTAGAAAAGCAGCTCAGCTTATTAACCATCCGGCATTATACCCCCAAAGCCGTGGCAGAAATGACTGAAGGGAAAAATATAGTACTGCAACAACAATCCGGACAAACGGTGCAGTTTTTACTTCGGTAAAAAGCTTGCGGCAGCATTGTTCCTGTTTTCTTAACAGAGCTGAAAGAAAAAAATAATCTTACTTTTTTTGTTATTACGAAGTTTATCGTAATATTGTACGAAATTAATCGTAATTGATCATCTTTTAAATATTGCAGTTATGTTACCCCGTACTTCCATCCACGGTAAATATGGCTTTGGTCTTTTGGTCATTTGCCTGTTAGTAGTATCTTTTTCATTTGCATACGGCGGAAAGGAGGGCGGCCCTTTTCGCAGCTTTCACCAGGTTCAGACAGCATCTTTCGTCTTCAAAGACAGCATCCCCCAAAAAACAAGACCGGAGGGAAGCACCCTGGATGATAGACCCGTTTTGGATAAGGAACTGAACGACCAGGCCATCGAAAAGGCTTTGAGAAATGTTGAATACAGTTTAAAAAAGCTGGAAGCGGAGCTCAGGAATACAAACTGGAGCAGGGTAGAAAAAGATACAAGACGTGCTTTAGCGGATGTAAATAAACAGTTATTGCTTGAAAACAATATTCAATTAGATCAGCTAAAGGTACAGTTGAACAATGCACGGGTAACAGCCAACGAGCAACTGAAACAAATGCATTTCGATATTGATCACCACCTTAAAATAAACCTGCAAAATGCTGCCCATGGTTTGCAGAAGGCGAGGGTTTCGTTACAGCAGTGGAAAGCATTTATGAATGATCTTGAAAAAGACGGACTGATTGAAAAGGGGAAACCGTATTCCATAGAAATTAAAGATGGAGATCTGTATATCAATGGTGTAAAGCAACCAAAAAAAGTTACTAAAAGATACAGGGAAAAATATGAACAGTACTTTGAGGGGAAGGGGGAATTTAAAATGCAGTTTAATGGAGCGGGGGAGGATGAAGGAGAGCTGATATAAGTGGTAAGTAGTAAGTAGTAAGTGGTAAGTGGTAAGTTGCTAAAACCGTGGCACGGGGCATTGCATTTGCCGCAGGCTTTGGTTATACTGGTTGTAGTAGCCATTATATAATAAGGCAAACTCGGATGCTCCCCGCATATTGTTATAGTTTTTAAGAGAAGAGGTAGTAGCATCGTAAGAGAACATGAGCCTTACTGATTTCCATTGAAAGCCGATCATTGGAATAACGGCATCACTTCCCCGGTAATACAGGCCCCCGATCACCTGTTTTTCACCATCACCCGATAAATTATAATTAGCGTGAAGTCCCAATGTAAGTTCTTTTGCCTTTGCCTGTGTGGTGAAATAGGCGCCCGGACTTACAATTACCCTGTCGTTCACTTTAAGTACCGCATCGGCAAAAGCAATGTATCTGCGGGCTATGGCGTTATCATATCCGGCAGCGCTGTTGAAGAAAGATTCTTTTGGTGCGTTTACATGGTGCACTGATACACCTGCATGGAGGTAAATATTATCGGTTGGAAAATAAGCGTAATTCAGGCCAACCTGCACATCTAAGTAGTTGATACTGGTTGCCGCGAAGTTTTCTCCGCTCGGGGCGCCCGCATCAAAAAATTTCCCGTTCCACTGGTTATCGAATGTAAACTTGGTTACATCTACTCTTTTATTTGCCCAGCCCAGGTTAAAGCCCAGGGAAAGTAATCCTGTGCTGCCCAGCATTTGATGGTAGGCGGCGGAACCGTAAACTTTGGTGGAAGTGAGATTGCCGCTGCCGGCAACATCGCGCAGTATTACACCACCGAGGCCTACCCAGCCCGATTCAAACCTGTCGCGGAATACCTGGGCATCTCCAAAAATACTCATGGTTTTAAATTGGGCGGGGAGGCTTGCCCATTGCTGGCGGTAATTAGCGCCGAGGCGGTAATCGTTCTCCGGCAAAAAACCAGTATTGGCCGGGTTAGTGGTCAAAGGGGAATTGAAGAATTGGGAAAAGTGTAAATCCTGCGCACCAACAAAAGCGGGCAGCACATTTAATATGCCGGTACTCACCAGCAACAGGAATGCGAAGCCTCTTCCGTTTTTACGGTTGCGCTTAGCAGGGCACTGTGCCCCAACACCTGCTGCATCTGAGTATTTCCTGTATATCATATTTAAAGCTGGTAATACCATGTCAGTAATCTCCTTTATATGCGTCAATCTCCAGGCAATTAGTGCAGCCTTGTAAAATCTTAAATTTCAAATCTCAAATTCCTCCCCTATCTCAGCAACGTAATATCTCCCTTTTTGGTTGCTTTGCTTCCATCCGTAAATTCTACTTCTAATGTATAGGCGTATGCATCCATAGGTTGCAGCACACCTTTATATTTTCCATCCCAGCCCTGGTTGCGGTCTGTTGATTGATATACCAATTGTCCCCACCTGTTGTAAATCCGGAAAACCATTTTCCCGATAGCATATCCCCTAACATACACTTTATCGTTTACGCCATCTCCGTTGGGCGAAAAGGCATTGGCTACGGCGATTAAAGGAGATACGATTGCCGACACGGTTTGGCAAACCGTATCAGGGCAGCCATACTGGTTGTATGCAATGAGGCAGGTATTGAAGTCGCCGTTCATATTAAACTGGTGCACAGGGTTAGCCAGTGCAGAAGTATCTCCATCGCCAAAATACCATTTATAGCTTACGGCGTTCATAGATGTATTGGTATAAGCGGTTGGCGTATTTTCCAATGGTGGCACAGGGCTGAAAGTAAAGCCTGCTGTTGGTATAGGCCGCACATTGATCGTAAAAAATGCGGAATCGGATTTATTGCAGGTCATGGAATCCACTACTATTAATTTTACCCTGTAAGTGCCTACAGAAGTGTATTCGTGTTCCGGGGCAAACTCGTTTGAAGTGCTGCCATCACCAAAGTCCCAGTAAAATAATTGACCGGCCTCCGAAGTATTATCAAATACCGCATGGTGTGGCACGCACCCTTCGGGAGGCGTGTCGAAGCGCGCCTTAACGTTAGGGGCCACACGCATGGTAAGCGTAAAGGTATCGGGTGCGTTACAATAATTGGTGTCGGCAAGTGAAAGCTTTACGTGATAAGTACCTGGTGCAGGAAATTCATGCTTTATATTACCGGTTCCGGTCGTTACGGGAGCCGATCCATCGCCAAAATCCCAGGTAAAAATGGCGCCCTGGAAAGGTTTGCCCGGTGGCGCCACCGATGTATTCGTAAACTCAAAATTAAGGCTTTCGCAGGGAAGCAGCTTGTCAGCGGTAGCGCCTATTATCGCCCTGTCTGTTCGTACCCTGATGGTAGTATATGCCGTATCGCTTATAATACATTTGCTGGAATCTACAGAGATAAGTCTTACGTTATAAGAACCAACAACGTTATACGTATGACTGGTGCCCGGTGTAGTTGTGGTAGCTGTATTACCATCACCGAAATCCCACAGGTATGTTTTTCCTTTTTGCAAAGTATCTAAAAAATCTACCGTAACCGGCACACAGCCATAATCCCTGTAGGCTTTGCCCTCGATAGTTGTCCGGAGGCCATTGGTAACGCCTGAAAAGTCCATTTCAATTTTAACGGCTGCAAGATTACATTCCTTTGGGTTCCCCGACCTTGGCCGCCATACGCCAGGCGTTACAGGGAATGTAGTTCCGGGAAAATTGCTGATAAAGCAGGCCGCACAAATTGCCTGGTAAATTACCCCGTTGGCATCGAAGCGGCTGGTGCCGCCGTCCACGTGGTCTCCAAACCCTCCTTTTTGCCCGTAAAAAGCGCCAAATAGTATATCCTGCGCATCTTTTTCCAGTACAAAAAAGTAAAAGTCGCTGCCATCGGTAGTACATCCGTTGGGCAGTACATTGCAATCCTTCGTTGGCATTCCAAACGTTCCCGAAGTGTGAAACTGGTCATCCGCCGAAGGTGATAATCTGCCACCCCATCCTGCTACATATACATTTTCGCATTTGTCTACAGCAAAGGCCACCGGTGAAATATTATACGTTGCCGTTCCGCTGCCAAATACGGTTGAATAAACGCTTGCCGAAAGGTTGGGCTGCATTTTTACAATGAACTGTTTTGTTCCCGGGTTATTGTATATGCCTGCGGGGCTAACCGGCCAGGTTCCCAAAGTAACGCCTGTTATATACGGAAATCCACTGGGATCAAACTTTAAACCATATATGGCGTCCATGCTGTTGGTGCCCATGTAGGTAGCTCGTTGTAAAGTGCCTGAGTTACTAAAAATGGCTATGAACCCATCTGCCGTACCGCCCTGGTAGGAAGATGCTATTACCCCTGTAGCGGGCACGCCTGGCAGGTTGTTGCTTCTTGTTGACCCGCCCACATAAATATTATTGTTTTGGGGATGAAGCGCAAGAACAAAAGTACCATCGTCTTCAATGCCGCCAAATAAGGTGCTGAACAATACTGTTCCCACATCGGGAGCTATTTTCATTAATACGCCATCCTGCTTTCCACCCAGGCTGGTTTGTGATGCGCCGGCAGTTGTGGGGAAATTATTGGACTGGGTGCAGCTGGCGAGATAGATATTATCATTATCATCCAGTATTATCTCGCTTCTTGAATCATCACCGTAAAAAACGGACAGGCTGTTGGGCGACCGGGAGGTAGATATATTAACGCCATCCGCATTTGAACCGCCAATTCTCTTTGATCCGATAAGCGTGGTTCCCGAGGCGTTGAGCTTGGTAACCACAATGTCGAACCCGCCGCCAACCCCCAATTTATTATCCTGCGGCTGCAAAGGATAATTAGCGGAATTGGTTCTGCCCAGTATCACAAGGTTGCCCTGACTGTCTTCTATGAGGCTGTGGGGCTGATCGGCGCCGCCACCACCTATATAAGTAGCATACATCCTGTTGGTACCGCTGCTGTTGAATTTCATGATACCAATATCAAAGGCTTCGTTACCTGATCCCCCATTATAACTGGTTTGAAAAGCGCCGGTTGATGCCGGGAAGCCGGCTCCAAAAACAATGCCGCCGGAGTATAAGCTTCCGTCTGCCGCGTAGGTTGCGGTAAATCCCCACTGGCTTGAAGTGCTTCCTGTAAAAGTGGCAAATATAAGCGTGGGGTCTATAACTAATATTCGGGAAGGATCGTATTGCTTTACTTTAAATTTAACCTTGTCCTTTCCTTCGAGTACATACCTGCAGTCCAGCTCATTTTTCCCTGCATCGTTAACCTGATAAGAATAGGGCGATAGTTCTTTAACATCGCCAACAGAGGTTTTAATATACAATTCCCGGTTCCTGATCTGTAGCTTATCGGCACCTTCATATTGCATAACAATATCATTGATGTTTGCCCCAGGGTAAACAATGATATCATATTTTAACTGTCCGCTCTGCGCATAATACCGCACGTCAATATTGGGGTAGATATTTTTATAGGTAACCGCCTGGAATATCCTGCAATTGGCGGCCCATTGGGCAGGGTCATTGCCGGTAAGATAATTTTCATAGGAGTTTATTGGTTTCTCACTTATTACGGTTGCATTGGTATCAGCTCCGGCAAAGCGCATGGCATAGGCATGTGAGCGTAAAGCCATGCCGGTGTTGGGATCCGGCTGATTGCCATGGCCGGGGCGGGGATGGGCGGTTCTCTTGCTGGTGTTGTGATCTGTTTGCCCTTCAGCCGCATGTCCGTGAATTTGCTCAGCAAGCTGTTGCATGTCATCTTCATTATGCAGTAGTACGGTAAACCCGTTTCGCTGAAGAAAAAAGGCGCCGTTATTAATTTCTCCCCTGAATAAAACGCTATTGTTCCACTGGCCCCTGTTTTCTGTAAACTCTACTGCCTGCTGGGCGGAAGCCGCCAGCACACTGCATAATAATAACCAGATAAGAAATATGTAGGATTTAGATGTCAATGGTAGTTTCTATTAAATGTACAGATTTATAATGCGAATTTACCCTTAATTACACATTTACGATATCTTACTCCAGAGGGTTTGTCCTTTTTGCTGCTGAAGATAGTTTTTTAACTTCTGGTTAACTGCTAAATCCAGTTCCGGATCTTCATTTAAGATGCTTTCCGCATGTTTTTTAGCTAAATCTAACAAATGTTTATCCTGCACAATGCTTGCTAATTTAAAATTGAGCATTCCGCTTTGCCGGGTACCCTCAATATCGCCGGGTCCGCGTATCTCAAGATCCTTTTCGGCTATGGCAAAACCATCATTCGTGGCGCACATCATTTTCAACCGCTCCCGTGCATCGGCACTTAACTTATTGCCGGTTAATAAGATACAATAGCTTTTTTCGCCACCCCTGCCTACTCTTCCGCGCAACTGATGCAGTTGCGATAAACCGAATTTTTCGGCGCTTTCAATAACCATAACGGTTGCATTCGGCACGTTTACACCCACTTCAATAACGGTGGTGGATACCATGATCTGAGTATCCTTTTGTACAAAACGTTGCATGTTCGCATCTTTCTGGGCCGCTTTCATTTTTCCGTGCACCATGCTTATCCAGTATTTCGGTTCGGGGAAATACGCTTTCACATTTTCATAACCTTTCATCAGGTTTTCATAATCGAGCTTTTCACTTTCTTCTATCAGCGGAAAAATGATATAGGCCTGCCTGCCTTTTTGAATTTCGGCTTTTATAAAATCCATTACCTGCGACCGGGCAGTTTCATAGCGGTGAACGGTAGTAATGGGTATTCTTCCCGGGGGAAGCTCATCCATGATGCTGTAATCCAGGTCGCCATAGGCCGTCATGGCCAGGGTTCTGGGGATAGGCGTTGCCGTCATTACCAGTACATGCGGCGGAACTTCACCTTTCTCCCACAGCTTTGCCCTTTGCGCCACGCCAAAACGGTGTTGTTCATCTACTACGGCGAATCCGAGCTTGTGAAACTGTACCTGGTCTTCAATGAGGGCATGCGTGCCCGTTAGTATATGAAGACTTCCATCTGCGGCTTTCGCCAGTATTTCTTTTCGTTTAGCCTTTGGCGTTGATCCGGTGAGTAACGCCGTTTCAACGGGCATTCCTTTTAAAAGCTGGCTTATGTTATCGTAATGCTGCCGGGCTAAAATTTCTGT
The DNA here is from genome assembly GCA_937871285.1 of uncultured Sphingobacteriales bacterium. Classification (GTDB taxonomy): domain Bacteria; phylum Bacteroidota; class Bacteroidia; order Chitinophagales; family Chitinophagaceae; genus Agriterribacter. Next base: position 107,329 of record CALMQS010000012.1, read on the forward strand.
AGGCGCCATCATGCAGCTCTGGTAACCATTATCTGCGGCCAGCAACATGCAAAGCAGGGCCACAATGGTTTTGCCGCTACCTACATCCCCCTGCAGCAACCGGTTCATCTGGAATCCTCTTGCCGTGTCCTGCCTGATCTCTTTCAATACCCTTTTTTGCGCGCCGGTTAATTCAAAAGGCAGATGGTTTTTATAAAAGCCATGAAACAGTTCACCCACCCTGCTGAATATGATGCCTTTTGAATAATGGTGGCGGCCGAAGCGGATCAGTCCGAGCCGTACCTGCGCCAGGAAAAATTCTTCAAATTTTAACCGTGCCAGGGCTTTCTCATACATTTCGGTATTAGCAGGGAAATGGATATTTATATAGGAGTTATACCGGGGCAGAAGCTGCAATTCCTTAATGATAGTATCAGGTATATTTTCAGGCAGATCTTTTTCATGCAGCAGTTCAATAAGCGTTTGCGTTAGCTTACCTATTTGCCTGCCGTTGAGTCCTCTTACTTTTAATTTTTCCGAAGCGGGATAAACCGGTTCAAGATAATTTTTACCTTCTTTTTTTTCGGGCGTAAACAGCTCGGTTTCCGGATGGGTGATCTGTGGGCTGCCCATGAAGTAAGACAGCTTTCCAAAAACCAGGTAGGACTGACCTACATGGATATTTTTTTGTATCCAGCTAATGCCCTGGAACCAGGTGAGTTCAAGGGATCCCGTATCATCCCTTAATTCGGCTACCAAGCGCTTTCCTCTTTTTTCACCCATCATTTCGCAGGAAACGATTTTACCGGCTACCTGGATAAAATCCATAGCCGGTGTAATATCGCCGATCTTTTTTATTTCCGTTTTATCTATATGCCGGTAAGGAAAATGTTCCAGCAGGTCGTTGAAAGTAAAAATGTTCAGCTCTTTTTTAAGCAGATCGCCTTTTAGCGGGCCCACGCCTTTAAGGTATTCGATGGGATTAGATAATATGGAACTGAGCTGACTGATACAACCGGGCTTTAGGGGCAAATGTAAGGAAAGCGGAAGTTATGGGAAATGAGTAATGTGATAGAACGTGGTAATCATTGGCGTTGCAAAGTGCAGCATGTTTATTTTTTGTCATACAGGACCTGTCATCAGGCATATAGCGGTATATTTTATCATCATGTATCAGTTCCCATCGAATCCCGTTTTAAACTGTCATTTTTAAAAAGCAAATTTGTGAAAACATGAACACAATGGCAAGCCTATTAGAAAAGGAAATGTACAATTACTTTACCCGAGCCTGCACCAGGTTATTGACAGCATTGAAGATAGGAAAGTGGAAGCTGTTGACTACTAGCTTGTTGCTTATTCATAAACTTGTTGTTTATTCATAAAATGGTAACAGGAAATTCCCGGTATCCTGATCCTGTTGTCCAGCGTATCTTATAATCTCCCGTATAGTTTACTTTGCCCAACGGGTCTTTCCCGTCCCAGCGTATCATAAAGGTTTCTTCTCCTGTTGTGCCTGTATATAAGTTAGTGATTTTTTTACCTGTTACTGAATACAGGTCTACCTGCAATTTCCCGGGTATCCATGATTTGCATATGATCACCGATCTTTCTTTTTTTGTGATGATATGCGGAAGTACAGTGGCAAGGTAGAGTTCCTTACTCTCTGTAAAGTGCATTTCGGGTATGGTAACTTTTCCTTTAGCATATTTTCTTTTAAAGCCGGGAGGATTCTTAAGCACGGTGTTTTCATAACGTAAACGCTCAATCGCATGTTTGCCTCCTCTGAACCGCAGTTCATACAGGTCGCGTATGGTTTGGTCAAAGTCGAGCAGGCCTGTCCAGAGTTCACCCGCATTCTTTGAAGCTGCTGAATGCCCGTAAGCCTGCTTGAATGCTGCAATGCCCGTAGTATCATTATCCGCACCCAGTCCGTTTGAATTAATGAATTTTGGATTTTCCTTATCCTTATTCCACATCACATTCAGGTTGGTATTGATGATCCTTTGTATGTCTTGTTCACTAAAGACAATTCCATAATGATAAGCTTCGGTAATTTTTTCTACATCGCCGGCCTGGTAACCCGAACGCCAGGGATGAACCCAAACGCCATGGCGTGTATCTTTCTTTTCTGCATCAATATCGCCGGGGGTGAGCGGGTCAAAATAGTTCCAGCAATAGTGATCGTCAAAGTATTGGAAATGACTTTTTAATGTGAAAAAGATCCTTTCCGCCCTGTTTCTGTAAGCTGTACTGCCTGTAATGCGGTAAAGCCGCAGGTAAACCTGCCCGGCATCCAACTGTTTATTAAACGGGTGGCTAACACCGGCCCGGTTAGCCGCAGGGTTGTATATCCACTCTTTTAGATTACCGGGTTTTAAAAACTTGCTGAAGCCGGTATAAGCGCCATATGAACCATCTTCATACCATGTTCCTCTTTTGTCCCACTTCTCTGCAAAATCTTTTTCAGCTATTTCAACATAGGAGTTGGCTTTGCCGGCATATATTTTTTTCAGGGAATCATTTTCCAAAACCAGAACGCAGAAATCAAGGATCCCTGTCATCAGAATGGCGTCGCCTACAAGCGCGTCCTGCCAATATCTTTCGTCATAAGCGTATGGGCCAATCCATCCGCTGTATCCGTCCGGATCGGTGTCCATCCTGCTAATCAGAAAGTCGTAGTATGCTATTCCGGCATCTAACCATGCTGTATCTCCGGTGAGTTGAAAGTTTTCTACATACTGATCCATTCCCACCCGGGCATGCCAGCAGAAGTTTTCGCCTTTTGCATTTTCTGTAAATGCGGGATTATTGATCATGCCGGCGGATAATGCTTTTGGCGTTATCCTCACCAAAGGGCTATTTTGAGCAGGAACGAAAATGGCAGTGCATAAAAGTACCGGCAGGGAGAATAAAAATATAAAAAGCTGCGGTCGTATGGTCATATTACATGCTTTTTGAATCGTTTGTTTTTAGGGGTATTCATAACGCTGACCATTGGGCAAGCCCGGTTGTTTGTGTAAATATCCAAAAACTTCTTATTACAACGGTTTTATTACGGCACATAACAGTTTTATTATGCAAGAGCCAGTGCGATGTATGTATAAGCCGGGAAACTTTAAATCACACAAACGATTGCTGTGTTTTAATGGAAGTGTTTTTCCTAATTTTAGTATTTAAGCCTTTTTAAATGATTGTTCCATGAGAAAGCCTTTTATGACTTTGTTGTTTTTTTGCCTCGCGATAATGATGGGAATGGCACAGCAGCCGGCTACGGTGAAGGAATATATGCAGCCGTTTCCTACCTATGGATTTTCAGATCCGAATCCCATGCCGCTGCTTTCGCCTGTGTACCCGTATTTCCGTTATGACGGATTTACCGATAAGCCTCAGCAAAAACAATGGAAGATCGTTGAACTGGAGAACGACTATATTAAAGTGCTCATCACACCTGAAATCGGAGGGAAGATTTGGGCGGCGATAGAAAAAGGATCCGGGAAATCATTTATCTATCATAACCACACGGTAAAGTTCCGTGATATTGCTATGCGCGGCCCATGGACGAGCGGCGGACTGGAACCCAATTATGGTATTATTGGCCATACACCTTCCAATGCCACGCCTGTTGATTATATAACACGCACAAACGATGACGGAAGCGTAAGCTGCATTATTGGCGTATTAGACCTGTTAACAAGAAGCGACTGGCGGATAGAGATCAATCTCCCTAAAGATAAGGCCTATTTTACCACGCAGTCTTTCTGGTACAACTCCACTCCCGTTGAACAGCCCTATTACCACTGGATGAACCTCGGTATTAAAGCAAAAGGTAACTTAGAATTTATTTTCCCCGGTACAAAGTATATCGGTCATAATGGAGAATATGCAGATTGGCCGGTAAATAAAACCAACGGTAAAAAGATCAGTTTTTATGAAGAGAATAATTTTGGAGGATACAAATCCTATCACGTGTTTGGAAAACCGGCTGATTTTTTTGGAGCCTACTGGCATGATGATAATACCGGCATGGTGCGTTATGGCACATACGATGATAAGGCAGGCAGAAAGATCTGGATCTGGGGCTTATCGCAACAGGGTATGATCTGGGAAAAACTGCTCACCGATACCGATGGACAATATGTAGAAATTCAATCGGGAAGGCTCTTTAATCAAAACTCATCTCCAAGTACGTTTACCCCCTTTAAGCATATTGGCTTTGCTCCCTATGCCACAGATACCTGGAAGGAATACTGGTATCCCGTATCACAAACGCAGGGCATCGGTCAGGCCAATGCATATGGTGCACTCAACATAAAGTATGAAAACGGTTTTCTGAAAATATACTTTTCCGCGGCGCAGTTTGTTGCTGATACTTTGGTGGTGAAAACAGGGGAGAAAACAATATACAGCAGGGTGCTGAACCTGGCGCCGTTGCAGGTGTTTGCAGACTCCTTACAGGTAAGCATAAACGCAAATGACATTGCCGCCTCACTGGGTACTAATAAGCTGGTATACCATAGTGATCCGGAATTTGAAGCGCTCAGCCGGCCGGCAACATCTCCTGTAAACTTCAACTGGAATACTGCCTATGGTTTGTACATACAGGGAAAGGAATATATGGATCAGAAGATGTATGGAGCCGCTGAAGAAAAACTTACCGGGGCTTTAAGCAAAGACAGTAATTATCTTCCCGCCCTGGTAAAAATGGCTGAGCTCCTGTACCGCAACATGCGCTATACCGAAGCGCTGCAATTAGCCGCCCGGGCATTAAGCATTGACACCCACGCAGGCGATGCGAATTACTATTATGGTATCATTAATGCGCAATTGGGTAATATAGCCGATGCAAAGGACGGGTTCAGTATTGCCTCGCTTACGCCTGAATACAGGAGCGCAGCGTATACTGCGCTCAGCAGGTTATATAGCAAAGAAAAAGATTTTGATAAAGCCATCGCCTATGCTGCAAAAGCAGTTGATTTCAACCGGTATAATATTGATGCCCTGATGCTGCAGGCTGCTGCATTGCGCAACAACAATGAAGCGGCAAAAGCCGGCGCGGTGCTGCAAGCCATTTTATCGTACGATCCGCTGAATCATTTCGCCCGTTTTGAAAAACATCTCTGGCAACAAACGGAAGAGACTAAAAAGACATTTACTTCCTTAGTGAGAAATGAATTGCCTGCCGAAACCTTTGCCGAATTGGCTATCTGGTATTATAATGCCGGTTATAAGAAAAAAGCGCTGGAAGTATTTTCCTTAAGCCCTGCAAGTGCGGAAGCCGCTTTCTGGCTGGCATTTCTGCAAAACAAAAAAGCAGATTGCGATGCGGTAAACCCTGAGCTGGTTTTCCTTTTTCGTTCAGAAACGGCAATGGTGCTGGAGCACTTGCTGGAGCAGCAAAACGACTGGCTGCTGAAATACCAACTGGCATTGATATATAAAGATCGCAACCGCGAAGCGGAGTGTAAACGATTATTGCTGTCCTGCGGCAATGAGCCTGCTTACGCCCCGTTTTATGCAACGCGCTCCGCCATCTTTAAGGAGAGCGATACCGCACAATGTTTGAGTGATCTGCAAAAAGCCCTGTTACTTGATAAAGCACAATGGCGGTACCATAAGCTGCTTACCGAATATTATATAGAACACCAGCAACCTGCCGCGGCATTAGCGGTAATAGCCCCTTTCTACAGGGCTCATCCAGAACAATACATTATGGGTATGCTGTATGCCAAAACGCTGATGCTGAATAAAAAATACAATGATGCCGATGGGGTGCTGGCTAAGCTCAATATTATACCCTTTGAAGGAGCTACGGAAGGAAAAGCATTGTACCGCGAGGCGAAGCTGATGCTTGCGCTGCAGGAGATGCAAAAAAATAATTACAAAAAAGCATTAACATTTATCAGCCAGTCGCGGTTATGGCCACAAAACTTAGGGGTGGGAAAACCATATGATGATGAGATAGACAGCCGTTTGGAAGACTGGATGGAATACCTGTGCGGCAGGCAGCTAAAGAAGGCAGGCGGCGAGGCTTTATTGGATCATATTTTGCAGTTTACCCCGCGTATAGACAATACGGTGAGCAATTTTATTCCTTCCAACGCACTGGTATCGGCATGGGCAATTGAAAAAAGGGAAAACAGAATAAAGGCTGTTGAATGGATTGATCAGCAAATAGCGGCTTATCCTCATTTGCTTACTGTTCTGCAGTGGAGCAAAGAAGTGTTTGAAAATAAGAGTGCTGCTACCGCTTTACCCGGGGAAAGCAAGGATGCCGGCGTACGCATATTAGAAGCATTGCGTGCTGCGGGAAAATGATTGCGAAAGGTAAAATAGCGCTTTACGGTTGTCCGTCTAAGTGTTTTTACCAGCCGCTTATCCGGTTTTTCACATCATGTTAGAAGTTTCTGCTCTGATTTTTGCTGCAGAACCAGTAGGTTTGTAAAAATCATTGTTATGGGTGACGTGCTAAACATCACTGATTTTTTAAACCCGGTTAACCGGTATCATTTATCGCACGATGAGGGTTACTTAGAAGGACAGATTGGTAATCATATTGCATTGTATGAAGAAGAGTTGCCCGACCTTGATATTGCCGATGTGGTATTGATAGGTTGCGGCGAGCAAAGAGGCGAAGGTTCAGACAGCTATTCTGCCGGTCCTGATGTTATTCGCAGCCAGTTTTATGCTTTGTATTACTGGCATAAAGATATCAGGATCGCAGATGTAGGAAATATCAAATCGGGTGCGGGCATAGCCGACACGTACGCGGCGCTGAGAACCGTGGTAAGTGAACTGCTGCATATCGGGAAAACAGTAGTTATTCTGGGAGGCAGTCACGATCTCACCCTTGCCCAATACGATGCGTACAAGGTATTGAACCATATTATTGAAGCCGCGGTAGTAGACGGTTTGATTGATCTGAATATGGATAATCCTTTGCGCAGCAGGAGTTTCTTAATGGAAATATTAACCGGCGAACCCAATTTCATCAGGCATTATAATCATATTGCATTCCAGAGCTATTTTGTAAACCCGCATATGCTCGAAACAATGGATAAGCTCCGTTTTGATTGTTACCGGTTGGGTGTTGTAAAGGAACATATGGAGGAGATGGAGCCCGTGCTGCGCAACACGAATATGCTGAGTTTTGATATTGCTGCGCTGCAGCATGCCGCGGCGCCTTCCAATTATCTTTCGCCCAATGGGTTGGATGGCGAGCAGGCCTGCATGCTCACCCGTTTTGCAGGCATGAGTCCCAACCTCAATTCCATAGGTATTTATGGTTATACGGTGGAAAATGATATCCAGCAATTAACCGCGAAACAAATAGCGCAGATGTTGTGGTATTTTGTGGATGGAAAATGGCAGGGCAAGCATGAAGCGCTCCTGGCGGAGAGAGATAATTTCTTTGAATTCAACACAGCGTTTGCCGAAATAGATACGGTGTTCCTGCAAAGTAAAAAAACCGGCCGCTGGTGGATGCAGTTGCCGGATAAATCCTATATCGCCTGTTCGTACCAGGATTATATCCAGGCCAGCAGCAATGAAATACCCGAACGCTGGCTGAGAGCGCAGGA
>CALMQS010000013.1 GCA_937871285.1 uncultured Sphingobacteriales bacterium
CACACCCCTATTCAATACTAAAAGCTATTTGAGAATAAAATACCTAATCCTATTGTCGGATTAACAATGGCTTCCGTCTTTAGCGACAGCGGGGGGACAGCAGCGCTGCCACGGGCAAAAATACCGGACGGATCAAATTTTAAATTTCAAATTTTAAATCCCATCTACCTTTGCCCTCATGATAAAAGTACAATTAAAGCAAACAGCCGGCAACAGGATCCAAAACGGGCACCCCTGGGTATTTGGCAATGAAGTAAAAACAATAGAAGAAACCTGTACCGGGGGAGAAATAGCGGAAGTATTTACGCACGACAATAAATTCATAGGCAGGGGATATATTAATCCCAAATCACAGATCATTGTACGGTTACTGACCCGGAACAGGAATGAAACAATTAATGATGATTTTTTTTATACCCGGCTATTAAAAGCATGGCAATACCGGCAGCGGCTGGGATACACAGAAAATTGCCGGCTGGTTTTTGGCGAGGCCGACGGCTTACCCCAGCTTATTATTGATAAGTTTAATGATTATTTTGTTCTGCAAACCCTTGCCTTAGGCATTGATGTGTGGAAGCCGGCCATTACAGGGGCATTACACAGGATATTCAATCCAAAAGGTATTTATGAACGCAATGATGTACCCGTGCGGGAACTGGAAGGACTGCCGCAGCAAAAAGGGTTTTTATCTGCATCATTTGATACCAATATTATCATCCGGGAAAATGGATTACAATTTCATGTTGATATAGCGAACGGACAAAAAACTGGTTATTTTTTAGACCAGCAGGATAACCGGCGCGCCATACAGCATATAGCAAAAGGAGCGGAAGTGCTGGGCGCTTTTTGTTATACCGGCACTTTCGAAATTCATGCGGCACATTATGGGGCCAAATCTGTTTTAGGTTTGGATATTTCGGAGAACGCCTGCGCACAGGCCCGGGAAAACGCCCTGCTCAATGGCTATAGCGATGTTTGCCGCTTCAACTGTATAAACGCCTTTGATGCGTTGAAAACCTGGTCGAAAGAAGGAAAACAATATGATGTGGTAATGCTCGACCCGCCTTCCTTTACCAAAAGCCGGGCAAATATTGAAAGAGCCGTTGCAGGCTATAAAGAAATTAATTTACGGGGGATGAAGCTCCTGAAACCCGGGGGATTTCTTGTTACATCCAGTTGCACCAGTTTAGTGCAACCGGAATTATTCCTTGATATTATTACAATGGCGGCCAAAGACGCCCGCAAAAAATTACGCAGGGTAACATTCCAGGCACAATCGGCCGATCATCCCATCGTTCCGGGTATGGAAAACACCAACTACCTGAAATTTTTGATCGTGGAGGTGAGTTGAGCAATAGTGCTCTAGGAAGCACCGCAGCTATCGCTGAATTTTGCAGAACAGAAAAATCTGCGGGTATGCTGCGTAATCAGCGAAGCTTATTTTGGAATACATGCTTTTGGCATTTGCCGATTGATTTGTTTATTTTTATGCAATTCCTTTTACCCCGGCATCTCTTATTGCGAATGGGTTCCCTGTTACCCGTTAATTTTGAATATCATCCAAATAGAACAACATGAAATTTTTGAAACACCTGCTACTCTGTATACTATCCTGCTTATTATTCATACAACTTAAAAGTCAAACCAAAATGAGCTATGATGATGCCTGGAAAAAAGTTGACCAGTTGATCAATGAAAAGGGATTGCCGCAGTCGGCGCTCACGGAAGTGCAAAAAATATATGAGCGGGCAAAGAAAGAAAAGAACAATGCGCAATTAATCAAAGCCCTCATCTACCAGGTCCATCTCAATATTCCCTCCACAGAAAACGGTGCGGAAGAAAGTATCCGGAAAGTGGAAACAGAGATACAAACAGCGCAACCGCCTGTACGTTATATTTTGCAGTCGGTAGCTGCCGGCATGTACTGGCAATACCTCCAAAATAACCGTTGGAAATTGTATAACAGGACCAATACGGTGGCTGTTAATAAACAAGACGTTGCTACCTGGACCTTAGACGACCTCCATGAAAAAATAAGCGCGCTCTACCTGGCTTCAATAGAAGATGAAAAATTATTGCAGCAAACCCGGCCCGAAGCATACGAACCTGTTATCATTAAAGGTAATACCCGGAACTTACGCCCTACCCTGTATGATCTCTTAGCGCACAGGGCACTGGATTATTTTGAAAATGACGAAAGGAATATAACAAAACCCGCTTACGCTTTTACCATCAATGAAAATGCAGCATTTGACCCGGTGGCTGATTTCATTCATCATACTTTTCAAACGAATGATTCTTCTTCCCTGCACTATAAGGCACTGCTCATTTTCCGGCAATTATTATCTTTTCATAGCAATGATGCGGCACCCGATGCGCTGATGGATGCCGATTTACGCAGGCTGCAATTCGTTTACCGCCATGCGGTAATACCCAATAAAGAGGAGGTTTACCGCCTGGCTTTAACTCACCTTACAACGCAATACGGCAACCAGCCCGTAACCGCGCAGGCCCGGGCGCTGCTGGCCCGGTATTATTTTCAGCAGGGCAGCATCTATGATGAAGCAAAAGGGAATGAAGACCTGAAGTATGCCTTTAAAACGGCCAAAGAAATTTGCGAAAGCACAATGACTGATTTTCCCAAAACAGAAGGCGCTGCTAATTGCAGCAACCTGCTCAACAGCATACTCCGCAAATCGTTAACGCTCAAAACAGAAAAAGTAAATGTTCCGGGAGAGGCCTTCAGAACCTTAGTGAACTATAAAAATTTCTTCACCTGCCATTTCCGGGTTATACCAATAAACAAAGTACTTAAAGCACAGTGGGAAAACCGCTACGAAACCGCTTACTGGAATAAGCTCACTGCCCTGCCCGCTGTACGCTCATGGCAACAGGAGCTGCCGGCAACAGACGACTTCCGCGATCATTCGGTTGAAATAAAAATTGACGCCCTGCCCGCCGGAGAGTATATTTTGCTGGGAAGCATAAACAATGATTTTACCACTGCTGAAAACCTGCTGGCAGCACAGCTCTTTTATGTATCCGACATCAGTTATATTAACAATGGCAATACCTATTTCGCTTTGCACCGTAATACCGGCCAACCCCTGTCGGGCGCTTCGGTGCAGGTATGGACTTCCAAATATGATTATACAGACAGGAAAAACAAATTACAGAAAGCGGAACAGGTAATAGCAGGTAAAAATGGTTTATTTGAACTGAACGCTGACGGCAAAACCAACCGGAACGCCCGGTTGGAGATCAGGTGGCAAAAGGACTACCTGTTCATGGATGATTACCAATACCTGTATACCCGCTATAATGCAAATGATATAAGTGCAACAGCGGAAGAATTTGAGCGGGAAAACGCAAGGGTATATTTTTTTACCGACAGGAGCATTTACCGGCCAGGACAAACCATATATTTTAAAGGTATAGGCATTACAAAAAATGCTACTGCCCGTAAGCCCACACTTATTACCGGCAAAACCGTAAAAGTATATCTCCGGGATGTGAACAGCCAGGCATTGGATTCACTCGCCTTAAACCTGAATGAATATGGTTCCCTGCACGGACAATTTCGCTTACCTCAAAATACCCTCACCGGAAATTTTGCCATATGGGTAGAGGAATATAACCAGAGCAGCCAGTATTTTGCTGTAGAAGAATATAAACGCCCGAAGTTCCTGGTAGCCATCAACAAGCCGAAAAATAGTTATAGGGTGAACGATACCGTTACCATTACGGGTTCAGCCAAAGCCTATGCCGGTAATAACATCAGCGGCGCCTACGTAAAATACAGGGTATCACGTAGTGCCAGGTTTATTTATCCCTGGTTGTATTACCGCAGGGGAATGCCCAATACAACCCCAATGGAAATTACGAACGGCACCACAACCACTGATGCTGCCGGAAATTTTACTATTCATTTTAATGCCATACCCGATCTTACCATCAGCCAGTTACTCGACCCCATCTTTGATTATACCATTGAAGCGGATGTAACGGATATTAATGGTGAAACCCGCAGCAGCACGGAAATCATACAGGTAGGATATAAAGCCATTCAATTAGCTATTACTTTGCCCCAAAACGGGCCGCTTGCGGCAGACAGCTTTACAACGCTTACGATCAGCAGCAAAAACCTGAATGGTGAATTTGAACCGGTTAATGCGCAGGTGAATATATATCCATTACAGGATCCGGGGCGCCTTATTCGCAGCAGGTACTGGGAAAAGCCCGACCAGTTCCTTTACAGCGAAGTTGAGTTCATTGCACTTTTTCCGCACGATGAATACAAAGATGAAGCCGATTACCACAACTGGAAAAAAGAGGCGGTTGTATATGCTGATTCCCTTACTACGGCAGCCAATCTCAAATTTCAAATCTCAAATTTCAAATTCCCCCGGGGCGGCTGGTATGCCATAGAAGTAACAGCCAAAGACAGGTTTGGCGCCGAAGTAAAAGCGATGGAATATGTGCAGTTGTACGACAATAAATCCAAAACGCTGCCATCACCGTCATATACCTGGAACACAGGCCTACCCCATGCTATACAGCCGGGCGAAACCGCTTCCTTTCTCAGCGGCACTTCGGCTAATGATGTGTTTATGATTCAGCAAACAGACAGGGACATTCAAGGCACTCCCCGTCCGTTGAGCACTGCGGCACAAAACAATTCCGAAAGCGCTTACCAGTTTCTTATATTGAATAATGAAAAGAAGGATTTCCGTTTCGCGGCAACGGAGGATGACCGTGGCGGTTTTGGCATCCTGCAGTTCTTTGTAAAGAATAACCGTTTTTATGCCAACAACCATATTATTAATATTCCATGGAGCAATAAACAACTCGATATCAGCTTTACTACTTTCAGGGATAAGATGGAGCCCGGCAGCCATGAAAAATGGGAAGTGAAAGTAAGCGGCAAACAAGGTGAAAAAGTAGCAGCGGAAATGCTGGCCGCCATGTATGATGCATCGCTTGATCAGTTTAAGCCGCACAGTTGGTCTGTGCCGGGCATATGGCCGGTATACTATTTTAGCAGCTACTGGAACGGAGGGCAGAACTTCACGGAAGTGCAATCGCAGGAAAGAAACGACCTGGGAAATGCATCAGGGAAAGCACACGAAGTATTCATCAAAAATTACGACCGGTTGATTGATGCGGAGATCTCCCGGATGAATGAAGTTGTTGTGGTTGGTTATGGCAGCCAAAAACGCAGCATGGGAGTAGCGGCAGAAGCAGCGCCTGCAGCACCACCTACCCAAATGGCAATGAATGAAGGCTTTATGGAGGCCTCAAAACTTACCGGCACAGCCCCTGCTCCCGGCACAGAAGAGGCTTCAGCTACAACTCCGGGAAACAATACGGTTATCCGTAAAAACTTCAACGAAACCGCTTTCTTTTTTCCGGACCTGAAAACCGACAGCGCAGGCAATGTATCATTTAGCTTTACCGCGCCGGAAGCATTGACCCAATGGAAACTAATGACATTGGCCCACACCCCTTCCCTGGCTTTAGGGTATGCCCAACAGTTAGCCGTTACCCAAAAAGAGCTGATGGTGCAACCCAATGCGCCGCGCTTTGTACGGGAAAAGGACAGCATGTTTTTCAGCGCTAAGCTTGTGAACATAGGCGACAGCCTGATTAATGGATTTGCCAGATTAGAGCTCATTAACGCCGCCACCAATCAACCGGTGGATGATCTGTTTCATAATGCCGTGCCGGTAAAAAGCTTTTCCCTGTTACCGGGTCAAAGTGAAGCATTGCTGTTTCAGCTTACTATTCCCGAAAACTTTAATACGCCATTATTATACCGGATCAGCGCAACTTCTTCGCCACGTGTTAGCGGAATCACACTTTCCGACGGTGAAGAAAATGTATTGCCGGTATTGAGCAACCGCATGCTGATAACAGAAACCCTTCCGTTGAATATGCGCGGCCTGGGCGCCAAACAATTCAAATTTGAAAAGCTGCTGAAGCTGGATAATACACCCGCTTCAACCCAAAAGAATTATGCACTAACGGTTGAATATACCGCAAACCCTGCGTGGTATGCCGTGCAGGCACTGCCTTACCTGACCGAATACCCGTATGAATGTTCGGAGCAAACCTTCAACCGGTATTACGCCAATACATTAGCCACGCTTATTGCCAACAGCGCCCCACGCATAAAAGCGGTATACGATAAATGGCGTACCGATTCCGCAAACAGCAAAAGCCTTGTTTCGGGCCTTGAAAAAAATGAAGAGCTGAAAAGCATATTACTGCAGGAAACACCCTGGGTATTGCAGGCGCAAAGTGAAACAGAACAAAAACAAAAGATAGCGTTATTGTTCGACATGATGCGCATGGATAATGAAGCCGCAACGAACCTGAACAAGCTGAAGGATATGCAAAGCTCTAATGGCGGCTTCGTGTGGTTTAAAGGAGGAGAAGAAGACCGCTATATCACCCAGTATATTATAACCGGCGCGGGGCATTTGCAAAGATTAAATGCCTTGTCTGAAAAAAGTTATGCTGAATGGAATGAGATCATAGAAAAGGCATTGCGCTATGCCGATGCGAGGATAAAAGATGATTATGACAACCTGCTAAAACAAAAAGCGGATCTTAAAAAGAATAACCTTACAGGCATAGCGATACAATACCTGTATATGCGCAGCTTCTTTGAAAATAAAAAAGCAGATGCCAAATCCCTGAAAGCATATGATTACTATAAGCAGCAGGCAAAGCAATTCTGGTTAAAACAAAGCCCTTACTTCCGGGGCATGATCGCGCTGAGCCTCTACCGTGATAACGACAAAATCACACCCAAAGCCATCCTTGCTTCGCTCAAGGAAAATGCCATTACGCATGAAGAGCTGGGCATGTACTGGAAAGACAACCGGCGGGGATATTACTGGTATGAAGCGCCTGTAGAAACACAGGCCCTGCTCATTGAAGCCTTTAATGAAATAACACAGGACGCAAAAGCCGTGAATGATATGAAGCTGTGGCTGCTGAAACAAAAGCAAACACAGCACTGGGGCAATACCAGGTCAACCGCTGAAGCCAGCTATGCATTATTGCTGCAGGGAACAAAGTGGTTAAACGATCAACCCGGGGTAGCTATCCAAATGGGATCGCAGAAGTTTTCTTCTTCAGGAAATGACGAAGCGGGTACAGGATATTTTAAATACAGGATCAACGCAGATGCAATAACGCCTGCAATGGGTAATATACAGGTAAGTGTATCTTCATCTTCTGCTCCCGCGCAGCAAGATGCGGGAAGCTGGGGCGCCGTGTACTGGCAATATTTTGAAGACTTAGATAAAATAACGGTACCGGCAGAAAATAAAATGCCCCTGCAGCTAAAAAAGCAATTGTTCAGAGAAACAAATAGCGACAGGGGTCCGGTGCTTCAACCCGTGGACAGCAGCACGATACTGAAGGTGGGCGATAAAATAAAGGTAAGGATTGAATTGCGGTCAGACAGGGATATGGAGTATGTGCATATGAAAGACCTGCGTGCTGCGGGAACGGAACCGGTAAACGTATTGAGCCAATACAAATGGCAGGACGGGCTGGGCTATTACGAAAGTACCAAAGACGCCTCCACCAGCTTCTTTTTCAGTTGGCTGCGTAAAGGCACTTACGTGTTCGAATACCCGCTGTTTGTTACGCACCAGGGAAATTTTTCGGTGGGTGTGGCTACCATCCAGTGTATGTATGCCCCTGAATTTATATCGCATTCCGAAGGGATAAGAATTGCCGTGCAATAAAAAGCATATGCATGGCTTAACATAACCTGAGTTTTGGATGTTATTAGACTGAGTAGGAAAGCATTATTTCACGCAGTGCACGCAAAGATTCGGCGTGCGCAAAGAAGAATACTTTGCGCACGCTGCTTCGCTGTGTACGCCGCGAGAAATGATTGGTCAAGTATTTCCGAACATCCAAAATTCACGTTAACATATATCAACTGCTTAGCGGTAGCCGGGTTCAGGAATATATTTACGGGCAAAACATTAAGCATATACCCGCGTATAAGCAATAATACTTATCGGGCAAAACCTCCCAAAAAACGAAGGTAAAAACCAGCCTGCCGAATAAAATTCCTTTAAGGGTAAATCTGTAGCATCTTTACACTATCGAATCATTAGGATAGATGATCACGAAGTAAAAAGTAAAAGAAGTTGCTTAAATCGCCCGCTAAAAAAGGGTAAAAATATTTACGCACTAACCCGCAGCATTATTGAAACATAGCCGGTCATACACGACCGGCTTTTGTTTTTGCGATACTGGCACATTTGCCCCAACCAGGATGGTAACCAACCATATCTTTCCGGTTATCATTTGTTTATCAGGATAAGTGATAAACGAAAAAGTATCTATCCTGCCAGCAGGAAGCATATATAGCAGCATCAAAAATAGCCTCTATTTTAATCTAAGCACAAACACTTAACGGGCAAAAGCTCCCGTAAAACGGAGAAACAAATCACCCCGGCGAATAAAGTTCCGCTAAGGGTAAATTCGCAGCATCTTTACATTATCGAATCATTAGGATAGATGATCACAAAGCAAAAAGTAAAAACGAGGTTGCTTTAATCTTTCGCCAAAAAGAATAGCATCTTACGCACAGACAATTATGTTTATTGGAATAATAGCCGGGCTGCAGTGCCCGGTTTTTTATTTTGGAGTAACATCATATCGTATTAATTCACCCTGCGCATAACACCTAAAAGCAGGTTCATTCTTGCTTTGCTGTTGTGCAAGCAACAGGAAACCCAAATAAAAAAACCCGCCCTACCTTCGCAGAACGGGTTATTATTTAAGTGTATCTTTTTTACTTATCACTTACCACTCACCACTCATTACGCCGTTACCTTTCCTTTCACCTTTGCAATTACTTCTTCAGCTATATTATTCGGCGTAGGATTATAATGACTGAACTCCATGGTAGATGTTGCGCGACCTGATGTTAACGAACGCAGTTGGGTTACATAACCAAACATTTCGCTCAACGGTACTTTGGCCTTAATTACCTGCAGGTTATTACGGGTATCCATGCCTTCTAATATGCCGCGGCGGCGGTTGATATCGCCGGTTACATCACCCATGTACTGATCGGGTGTTAATACTTCTACCTTCATAATAGGTTCCAGCAGTACGGGTTTAGCTTTACGGCCTGCTTCACGGAATCCGCTTTTTGCACAAAGCTCAAACGACATAGAGTCGGAATCCACATCGTGAAAGCTACCATCAAATACACGCACTTTCATGTTTTGTACGGGATAATTGGCCAGAACCCCGTTGCCCATAGAAGTTTCAAATCCTTTTTGTATGGCAGGTACAAATTCACGCGGAATAGAGCCTCCAAAGATATCATTCACGAACTGGAACGCTTTACCCGGGTTTTCATTCATCCACTCTTCATCGGCAGGCCCCATTTCAAATACAATATCGGCAAACTTACCACGACCACCGGTTTGCTTTTTCAATACTTCACGATGCTCAACTTTAGCGGTAAACGCTTCCTTATATGCCACCTGCGGCGCACCCTGGTTCACCTCTACTTTAAATTCGCGGCGCATCCGGTCTATAATAATTTCCAGGTGCAGCTCGCCCATTCCGCGCAGGATAGTTTGGCCGGTATCTTCATCGGTATTTACCCGCAGCGTGGGGTCTTCCTCTACCAGCTTACCGATAGCTATACCCATCTTATCCACGTCAACCTGTGTTTTAGGCTCTATCGCAATAGCAATAACCGGTTCAGGAATGAACATGTTTTCAAGGGTAATGGGATGGTCTTCATTACAAAGCGTATCGCCGGTTTTGATTTCCTTAAACCCAACAGCAGCGCCAATATCTCCGGCTTCAATAAAGTCAACAGGATTTTGCTTATTGGCAAACATTTTCATGATACGGCTGATCCTTTCCTTCTTACCGCTTCTCACATTTAACACATAAGAACCCGCATCTAAGTGCCCCGAGTAAACCCGGAAGAATGCCAGGCGCCCCACAAAGGGATCGGTCATGATCTTAAAAGCCAGTGCAGCAAAAGGTTCCTTAGCATCGGGGTGGCGGATTTCCGTTTCGCCGGTATCCGGATTCACACCTTCTATAGCCTCAATATCCATAGGAGAAGGAAGATAGCGGCAAACCGCATCCAGGGCAGTTTGTACGCCTTTGTTCTTAAATGAAGAGCCGCACATCATAGGCACGATGCTCAGGTCAATTGTTGCCTTGCGAATGGCGGTATGCATTTCGTCTTCTGTGATCGTATTGGGATCATCGAAAAACTTCTCCATTAAATTGTCATCGTATTCAGCAACGGCTTCTACCAAATGACCTCTCCATTCATTGGCTTCTTCCAGCATATCAGCAGGCACATCAATTTCATCAAAGGTCATGCCCTCCGTTTCATTATGCCAGATGATACCTTTCATTTTAATAAGGTCTACCACCCCCTTGAAGCCTTCTTCCGCACCAATGGGTAACTGCAACGGAACAGCTTTAGCACCCAGCATTTCCTTTACCTGTTTTACTACATTTAAGAAGTCGGCGCCGGCGCGGTCCATCTTATTTACAAACCCTATACGCGGTACTTTATACCGGTTTGCCTGGCGCCAAACGGTTTCGCTCTGGGGCTCAACACCATCCACGGCAGAAAACAGGGCGATCAGCCCGTCTAACACACGCATGGAGCGTTCTACTTCTACGGTAAAATCCACGTGGCCGGGCGTGTCAATGATATTGAAACTATATTTTTTTGTATCAGGCGTTGGCTTTCCTTTTACGGTAGGAAAGTTCCAGTGGCAACTTACCGCTGCAGAAGTAATGGTAATACCTCTTTCTTTTTCCTGCTCCATCCAGTCGGTAGTGGCAGCACCGTCATGCACTTCCCCTGTTTTATGTATCATACCGGTATAGCGCAGAATACGCTCTGTAGTAGTGGTTTTGCCTGCATCAATGTGTGCCGCAATACCAAAGTTTCTCTGAAATTTTAAGTCTGCCATTTTATTGGGGATTAAATATTTTTACTTTTAATATATATTAAAGCGTATTGCACTCCAACTATATTTTTTTGAGGCGCAAAGGTAGCGAAATTAGTGTGAAAACAATAGCATGCCCTTTCTAAAATTTTATATAGAAAAAACAGGGAAAACCAGGGCAGGTTTGGTAGCTTTATCATCTTGATAATGTGTGCTTGGTTCATCAGCAGAACCCCAATCTCCTGCCCCACAGGAAGCTCACCGGGAGTCAGGCATTTTAGCAATGTACCGAATAAGCGGCAACAGAAACGGTGAAAACCGGCGGACGGGCAGTTTTCTATGACAAACAATGTAGAAAGGGAATTAAATAATGACAACAAAACAAGTAGTAATTATAGGGGGTGGATTTGCAGGTATTAACCTCGCTAAACATTTATCGGATAAAAGCGGGTTCAACGTTACGCTGGCAGATAAAAACAATTATAATTTCTTTCCGCCACTGCTTTACCAGGTAGCTACCGGTTTTTTGGAAGCGTCTAATATCAGCTACCCGTTTCGGAAAATGTTCCAGGGCAAAAAAAATATCCGCTTCCGGATGGGCGAATTATTGAAAGTTGTTCCGCAGGAGAATAAAGTAGTGTTGTCATCCGGTGATCTGGAATATGATTATTTAGTGCTTGCCACGGGAACGGAAAGCAACTATTTTGGGCTGGAGAATGTGAAAGCAAACGCCATTCCCATGAAAACAGTGAATGATGCGCTGGAAATGCGCAATTACCTGCTGCAGCAATTAGAAAATGCCACGCTTACCCCGGATAAGACAGAAAGAGAAAAGCTGCTTACCATTGTTATTGCCGGTGGAGGACCAACAGGAGTGGAAGTATCGGGCATGCTGGCAGAGATGAGAAAATTTATTATCCGTAAAGACTATCCCGAATTCAGGGGGGCAAAAGATCAAAGCCATATTTATTTAATAGACGGCGGCCCTCAGTTACTGTCGCCAATGAGCCCCAGATCTCAAAAAGATACCTATACTGCTTTATGTAAATTAGGTGTTGAAATTAAGCTGAACATACAGGTAAAGGATTATATAAATGACATGGTTGTCCTGTCCAACGGAGAACATATTCAAACCAAAACACTCATTTGGGCTGCAGGCGTTTCCGCAAAAACCATAGCCGGCATCCCCGGCACTTCCTATGGACGGGGCAAACGGCTTTTGACAGACGCGTTTAATAAAGTGCAGAACACTTCCAATATATACGCTATTGGAGATACCTGCCTGCAAACCAGCGACCCGGATTTTCCGGAGGGACATCCCCAGGTGGCGCAGGTAGCCCTGCAGCAGGGGAAAAACCTGGCGATTAATTTTAGAAGAATAGCGGCACAACAGCCACTTCGCCCTTTCCGTTACAGAGATAAAGGTACAATGGCAATTATAGGGCGCAACAAAGCCGTTGCCGATTTACCTAAACCTCCATTGCATTTCAGGGGATTTATCGCCTGGTTCATGTGGTTGTTCATTCATCTTATTTCTTTGGTTACCTACCGCAATAAAATAACCACGCTTTATAACTGGATGATTGCCTATTTTACCAAAGACCAGGCGCTCCGGATGATTATAAGACCGCTGAAAAAAGAATAGCCGGCTGTTAATCCATTAAATTAGGGATCCTTTCACCCTCGTCATCATACTCAAATTGCAGCATAAGCGAAAATTGGAGGAAGTTTTTAGCACCGCGCTTGCTAAGCGTATAATTGTACTGGTTTACATACCCGGCCTGAATGGTAGTAACCGGCGTTAATATATAGCCTGCACCTGCAAAAAACCGGTTACGTTCAAAATGAGGGGCTTTGTTATTTAAAAAAATTTCATCGTAAGCATTCAAATAAAATGTACCAGGCACTAATCTGGCATTATTCAAAGGCAGCATCATATTTAAACGGTAGCGGAACCGGTTACGGTAACCATCACTCATCCATTTTTGCTCTGCGCGATAGCGATGCTCTATCTTCAGCCGCTCAAGGTATTGGTTCATGGTAACCTGTTGCCAGATCCGGAACTCTTCACTATCAAACGGCTTAGCAAAATTTCCTTCGCCTGCATAAGTAGCGTACCTGCCTGCACCGGCCAAAAACGAAAAGTTGCTGTTAATGCTATAGCTCAGTCCGCCTTTTATTTCGTAGTAAAAAAAATCATCAAAAAAACTGTTTGATCTGGTCTGCAGCTCTGTAAAAACTTCCCATTTCTGGCTTAAGCTTAATTGCGCGTTAACCACATGCCAGGTACCCAGCCCCTTGTTTTGGGAAAAGGTAAGCTTTGAGAGCAGCAAAATAATGATGGTAATTTTCAGTTTCATTTCCGTACAATTTACACGATCAGTCAGGTATTCAGGGCAGGTATTGCAAGCCGCACCTCTTTAATAAATAAATACCCTGCCGTGAAACAACAGCAGGGTATATCAGTGCAAAAATATTAAAATGATTTTATATCCTGAAATGGGCGAATGCTTTATTGGCATCGGCCATACGGTGGGTATCTTCTTTCTTTTTAAAAGCTGCACCCTCGCCTTTACTGGCAGCTATAATTTCATTGGCTAACTTATCTGCCATCGTTTTCCCGTTCCTGTCGCGGCTATAGCGGATAAGCCATTTGATGCTAAGCGATATTTTACGATCGGGACGAACTTCTGCGGGAATCTGGAACGTTGCACCACCAATTCTGCGGCTGCGTACTTCCACCCCCGGTGTAACATTGTTCAATGCGCGTTTCCATATTTCGTACCCGTTTTCACCGGATACTTTTGAAACACGGTCAATGGCATCATAAAATATATCGTAAGCCGTACTTTTTTTGCCACCCCACATTAAGTTATTTACAAAACGGGTAACCAGCTTATCGTTAAACTTTGGATCAGGTGCTAATGGTAATTTTTTAGCTTGTGCTTTACGCATGTTGGTTAAATATTATTACGCTAATCAGTTTACTTGTATTATACTTTAAAGCTATTTCTTGGCCTTCTCTCTTTTTGTTCCGTATTTGGAACGGCTTTGCTTACGGTCTTTTACTCCCGCAGTATCTAAGCTGCCCCTTACAATATGGTAACGAACACCCGGCAGATCCTTTACACGACCGCCCCTGATCAATACGATAGAGTGTTCCTGCAAATTATGTCCTTCACCAGGTATATAGGCAATTACTTCCACCTTATTGGTTAAACGTACTTTTGCCACTTTACGCAAAGCGGAATTAGGTTTTTTGGGAGTAGTGGTATATACACGGGTGCATACGCCACGACGCTGCGGACAGCTATCCAAAGCCCTTGATTTGCTTTTTGCTCTGATGATCTCTCTACCTTTTCTAACTAATTGTTGTATTGTAGGCATTCTTACCTTTTATTTTTGGGAGGGCAAAGGTAAGCGGCTTGTTGGGAAATACCAAAATTTATAAGTTCAAATTATTAAAAACCCGCCGTTTATTTAATTTCGCCTGTGGCCTGTACATTTGCGCCGTTCATGATCTTGATGTAATAGCCCGTTTTACTGATCAAATCACTGTATTTTACAGGAAGGTTGGATCCGCTCCCCATAACCGGGTTCACTATTAAACTACCTGTTTTGCCATTAACGGAACCCAGGTAGGAAAAAATAAGTTCATTTTCCGCCTCATCTTTAGTATTGATCACGGCGTCGAAATTTATGCCGTCCTGCCGGTAAGGTTCGCTTATAGTAATGGTTAACCGGGCATTTCCATCCGCCAACTGGTCAATACGAAAATTGCCCGCTTCCACTTCGGCACCGCTTGAATAATTAAATAACTTATACGTTCTGAAATCAAGGTTGGGATCCGGATTGTTATTATTATCTTTTTTGCATCCTGCAAAAATTGCTGACAATAAAAGAAAGAAAGCCAAAATTTTCGATCCGGTACGCTGTTTTATCATAATAAACTGTTTTGCTACGATAGCTACAATTCCGTACCAGACTTATCCTTTACACCACAATTCATTTAAAAGCTTTCTAAAACTTTACTTTTATAAGGTTTGTTTAACGTATGGATACCGGATTTCATCCCTTAACAGGTGGCATCTTCATACAATCAGCTACAGCAAAGCTTTTCAGCCCTTTTTTAAAAGCAGAAATAAAAATGCAGAACGCATAAAAAAAGTCATTGCGTAAATGACTTTTATAATAATACGGGGTATTTTTTCCTCAATTTATACCGGCAGCATCCACTGATGGGTATCCGGTGATTTTCCCTGGCGGATAGCATCAAGCTTTTTCTTTATTCCCGCGCTCAGCGTCCAATCTTTTTCACTGAATTCCATTACATAATCCTTATACCTCACCTTTTGTATCATAGCAATGGTGGCGGCCGTTCCTGTGCCAAATGCTTCCTGCAGCCTTCCCTCCTTATGTGCTTTAATTACCTCGTCGATATTAATACGCCGCTCTTCCACCGGTATATTCATTTCTTTTAAAATAGTAATTACACTTTTGCGCGTTACACCATCCAATATCGTTTCTTCTTCTAAAGAAGGCGTTATGGCAGTATGGTCAATAACAAAAAAAACATTCATCATCCCTACTTCCTGCAGCCATTTATGTTCGGAAGCATCTGTCCATAATACCTGGTCGTAACCCAGCTTCTGCGCCTCTGTAGCAGCAATCAGGCTGCCGCCATAGTTTCCGGCATTTTTTGCAAAACCAACACCCCCGGGCGCCGCACGGGTATACCTTTCTTCCACCAGTATGTTCATTGGCTTGGGAAAATACGGCCCGGTAGGACTTAAAATGATCAGGAACTTATACGTTTGGGAAGGGCGCACCCCCAGCATGGCATCGGTAGAAAACATAAAGGGCCTGATATACAGGGAGTGATCCTTTTTAGCAGGGATCCAGTTTTTATCTATGGCAATAAGGCGGCGCATCCCGTCAATAAACAGCTCTTGCGGCACTTCGGGCATATTCATCCTTGCGGCCGAGATATTAAACCGCCTGAAATTGTCGTATGGTCTGAATACAAAAGCGTTGCCCTGCTCATCTTTATAAGCCTTAATGCCTTCAAAAATAGCCTGCCCGTAATGCAGGGCCGCCAATGAGGGTTCTAACAATAAAGGCTGGTAGGGTTTGATCTCCACATTCGTCCACTTCCCGTTTTCATATTCTGCTTCCAGCATATGATCTGTAAAATATTTTCCAAAAGGCAGGTTTTCCAGGTCAATATCCTGCAACTTGCTTCTTTCCGTTTTTGTAACCTGAATATCCATCGCGGCAATCATAAAACACTATTTTTGTTGCAAAGAAACGAAAAAACCCGATGGCAGGGAAGCCACTTATAAATTAAATGAGTCTTAAAAATATCATATTACCCGAAAACGTGATAGCAAGCCTGTATACGGCGCCGATCATTTGTATGCCAGATGCAGCAGGCAATGAGGCTGCACCCGAAGCCCACATAAAATTCCTGGGCTCCAACCAAAAACACATCACTATAGTGGTTAATGCAAATGATGCTCCATTCCTCAGCGACAAATCTTTTATCTTCTTAACCGGGGTTCTTACTGCCTGCAGGCTGAACGTGGCAGATGTGGCCATCATTAACATACATCAATCCACTAATAATCATTACCTAAGCCTTAATGCTGCTACCAAGCCACAAACTGTGCTTCTTTTTGGCGTATCGCCACAGGATATAGGATTACCCCTTCATTTTCCTCATTTCCAGGTGCAGCCGTTCAACAATACAACTTACATATGCGCTCCTCCTTTAGACAGCATTGAAGCAAACAAGCCGCTTAAAGCTAAGTTATGGGCAAGCTTAAAATCGGTTTTCCAACTGTAATACAACCTTATGCAAAAGCTTATTTTCGCTACCAATAACCAGCATAAAACAGAAGAGATCCGTTCCGTATTAAAAGGACGGTTTAATATCATAACCCTTGCAGAGGCAGGTATTGATATTGATATCCCTGAACCTTTTGATACCCTGGAGGAAAATGCAAAAGAAAAAGCAACCACCATTTATAACTTAACCGGAATAAGCTGCTTCGGGGAAGATACCGGACTGGAAACCAACGCGCTGAATGGTGAGCCGGGTGTTAAAAGCGCAAGGTACGCCGGAGAGGAAAGAGATTTTGCTGCTAATATAGAAAAACTACTGAACAGGCTAAGAGGTAAAGCAGACAGAACAGCCCGGTTCAGAACGGTGATCTCTTTAATGCTGGAAGGCAGGGAGCACCGGTTTGAAGGGATCTGCGAGGGATATATTGCCGAAGAACCCCGCGGAGAAAAGGGATTTGGATATGATCCGGTATTTATACCCCTCCACAGCAATCGTACATTTGCCGAAATGAGCCTGGCTGAAAAGAATCAATACAGTCACCGGGGGAAGGCTATGGAACAATTAGTTCAGTTTTTAATAAAAATATAATCGTACTATCGCCTTACCGTTAAAACGAAAAGAAGAAAATTGATCTTTGTTGATTAAATGTCTTTACCAAGCAACCATACCATCAGTGAAAGCGACTTAATAAGAGGTTGTATAGATGGAGATCGCCGTATGCAGGAATATTTATACCAGCGGTTTTCTCCTAAAATGTATGCAGTTTGTCTTCGTTATGCGGGTAAAGCCGAAGATGCCCAGGATATTTTACAGGATGGATTTGTGAAAATTTTCAAAAACCTGCATATGTACCGGGGTGATGGCTCATTTGAAGGCTGGATAAGAAGGATATTTGTGAATACGGCAATTGAGCATTATCGCAGGCAGGTGAATCTTTACCCCGTTACCGAAAACCATGAAAACCTGCTTGAAACTAAGGAACTATCGGCTCTTGACAGTTTAAGCATGAAAGACCTGATGAAGATGATCCAGGAACTGTCGCCAGGCTACAGAACAGTGTTTAACTTATATGTAGTGGAAGGCTATTCGCACAAGGAAATCGCGGAAATCGTTGGCATCAGTGAAGGAACCAGTAAATCGCAGTTGGCCAGAGCAAAGGGCGTACTGCAAAATATGATTAAAACAAAAAGAACACTATCATAATCCGCATCCTTAACTCTGATCATGAAATGGACAAATGAATTATATAATCATGAAGTTAATCCACCCGTTCACGTGTGGGAGCGGGTAGTGCATGATCTTGATAACGAACTTTTGGTATTCAGGAACAGGTTATACGATGTGGAAATTACCCCCCCGGAAAATAGCTGGGAACTGATCCGGCATACCCTCGATACCCCTCACCTTGCCGCTCCCAAAAGCTTTGGTATAAAAAAAGGACTTCGGATTGCTGCCGCGGCGGCACTTATCGGCATTTGTTTTTTTGCGGCTAATTATTTTATAGCAGGCAGCGATCAAAGCAAAACTACCGGCCAAAAAACATTACCCGCCAACAAAACCGGCGAGCAGCCGGATATTCCTTCTGTTGCCGGCAGTACAGAAGATGCTGGTATTACCGCTCCGGAAAGCAACAAGCCAATGATCGCTTCGCAGACCACCACCCGCAAAAACAAAACACAGCCCCATACCCCCTTAAATGATTTTTACAGGGAAGCAGCCACTTTTAATGCACCTCCTGTTTCATCCATACCATACGACAATACGGCCATTACCGACCGCTATGACCTAGATCATGCTGCCGCCAAAAGGATCCGCAATTTAAAAGGTGAGGTAAAAGAAGATGTACGTTTGATGGATTTACCCAACAGCTATTTTTTAATGACGGGTCCCAACGGGCAATCGGTAAGGGTTTCTTCCAAATTCAGAAATACCATTCAATACCTCAACGGCAGTGGAAAAGAGGAGCTGCTGGATGTTATTCTCAGGGAAAGCCAGTACTGGAGAAATCAGTTCAAGGCATGGAAAGAAGAAGTAGGTCATTCCACTTTTATTCCTTCCGCAGAAAACTTTATGGATATTTCCGAGCTGATGAAACTGTTACAGCAGCACAACAACAAATAATGCTCCATCACGTTGCCGGATTATCTTTGTCAAAAAACAAAACATGCCCAGGATAAAGCTTGAACTGCCGGAACACTTTTCTTTTCATACAACAATCCCCATTCGTATTACCGACATTAATTACGGCGGACATGCCGGCAATGATAGCATGCTTTCTATTATCCATGAAGCCCGGATGCAGTTTTTACAGCAGCAGGGCTATGATGAAACAAATTTCGCAGGGGTTGGACTTATTATGAGTGATGTAGCCATTGAGTTTAAAAAGGAACTGTTTTACGGGGATGCGGTACACATTGCCGTTACGGCTACCGCGTTTGAGCGGGTGAGCTTTGATATACTTTACAAGCTGAACACAACCAGGAACGGAAAGGATATTACCGTTGCCGCTGCCAAAACGGGCATGGTTTGCTTTGATTATACTACCAAAAAAATAACCTCCGTTCCGGAAGATGCCAGGAGGAAGCTACTGGCAATTTGAAAAAGTTAGTTATTCATACCCGGCATCAATGATCAAAATCATTGCTCCAGCCACCGTCTTTTAGCTTTCCCGCTTTTTTAAGCACTTCATCCGCCAGGTTTTTTTTATAGGTGGCAAGGCTTTCACTAACAGCCTTATCAAAGGCGCCGATTATAGTAGCCGCCAGTATACCGGCATTTTTGGAAGCATTCAGGGCCACGGTAGCTACCGGTATGCCGTTGGGCATTTGCAAAATAGATAAAATGGAATCCCAGCCATCAATAGAGTTGGAAGATTTAACGGGAACGCCGATAACAGGCAATGTAGTAAGCGAGGCTACCATGCCGGGCAAATGTGCTGCCCCGCCGGCGCCTGCAATAATAACCTTTAACCCTCTTTCTTTTGCTTTGGAGGCATACTCCACCATACGCAGCGGTGTGCGGTGCGCCGATACCACGGTAAGCTCAAATGGTATGGCAAAATCTTTTAAAATGGCGGCGGCGTCCTGCATTACAGCAAGGTCGCTGTCGCTGCCCATAATAATTCCTACAAGTGGCTGTATGGATGACATATTGGTTAGATTTTAATTTTGTGGTGAGCCAATATACACACTTTCACATTTTCAAATTACCCGATCATCTCACCTGCCCATTACCCCGTATAACCCATTTCTCCGTTACTAATTTTTCCAGCGCAAAGGGTCCGCGGGCATGGAGCTTTTGCGTAGAGATGCCGATTTCGGCGCCCAAACCAAATTCTTCCCCATCGGTAAACCGCGTGGAGGCATTATGGTACACGGCCGCGGCATCTACTTCATGTAAAAAATATTCCGCCTGCTTTTTATCTTCTGTTACGATCGCTTCGGAATGTTTGGTAGAATACTTGCGGATATGGCTAACGGCTTCAGCCGAATCCTTCACCACCTTAACAGCGCATTTCAGATCAAGGAACTCTCTTCCAAAATCTGCAGGCTGCGCTTTCCGCAAATAAGGATATCCTTTTAAGAGTTTGTAAGCAGCGGGATCGGCAAAAATCTCCACTTTAAACTGTTCCAGTTCCGGCTGCAATTTTTGTAAAAAAGCCGGGGCAACAGACTGGTCTACCAGCAGCGCGTCCATAGCATTACATACCGACGGGCGGGATACTTTTGCATTTACCGTGATCTTAACGGCTTTACTGATATCGGCTTTCTTTTCCACATACACATGGCATACGCCCGCTCCCGTTTCTATAACCGGCACCAGGCTGTTCTGACGCACATAACGGATAAGCCCATCCGAACCGCGCGGGATCAGCACATCCACATATTGTGTGGCGGTAAATAATTCCTGCACGGTTTCCCTTTCCGATGGCAGTAAAGTAACCACAGCCCCGGGCAACCCGTTCTTTTTAAGCACCTGCTGTATAATGCGTACGGCTGCGCGGTTGGAATTTTCCGCCTCCCCGCTACCTTTGAGCACACAGGCATTGCCACTGCGAATGCATAAAGCGGCAATATCAAAAGTAACATTGGGTCTTGATTCATATACGGCTCCCACCACTCCCAGGGGAACCGCTATTTTTTCGAGCAATAAGCCATTCTTCAGCTTACGTTTCTCCAAAACCCTTCCCGATGGGTTGGGCAGGCGGCTCACCTTACGGATACTTTGTGCGATACTTTTAATTCTTTTTTCATCTAATCGTAAACGATCCGTACGCGGATTGGCAGCATCCTGCTTTGCCACATCAGCATGGTTTGCTTTCAATATGGATTTTTGCTGCTTTTCAAGTTCATCCGCCAGCATCAGCAAAACTTTCTTCAACTGCTTATCGTTCATTGCCCTTAGTTGGGGAGCCGCTTCGTAGGCTTTCTTTATTTGTGCAATGGTAGTACGCATCTTCTTTTATTAAAAAATCACAATGTCATCGGCATGTGCCGCTATAATATTTTTATGTGCAATTTGTTTGCTGATCTCGGTTCCGCTGAGCTTTGCTTTGGCCACGCCTACAATGGTTTCCTCTTCATCAATAAGCTGAATGACCTCTCCTGCAACAAAACTACCTTTTACTTTTTTAATGCCTACCGTGAGCAGGCTCTTCCGGGCGTGCAGCGCTTTTTCCGCACCTTTGTCTATATACACACCGCCGATGGTGATAGACCCGCTGGCCAACCATTTCTGGCGGGCTTTGAGGTTGGAGGCCTGCGCAGTAAAGGTGGTGCCGCTTTTGCCCTGCAGCGCCGAAATTAAGGTATCCTTCCCGCTTAAACCACAGATGATCACGCTTATTCCAAGCGAAGCGGCCAGCCTGGTGGAGGTGAGCTTGGAGAGCATACCGCCCAATCCCAGGCTGGACTTTGTTTTGGTTACATAGCCGAGTATGGCAGCATCAATTTTTTGTACGGTGGGTATGATGTTTTTTTCAGCATCCATCAACCCCCCTGCCGAGGTGCACAGGATCAGCGTATCGGCATCAAAGCCAATGGCGATCAATGTGGCCAGCTCATCATTATCGGAAAACTTGAGCTCGATATTGCTTACCAGGTCGTTTTCGTTTACTACCGGTAAAATATCGTTCTGCCAGAATTCACCAAAGGTTTCTTTCAGTTGCAGAAATTGTTTCCGGTTGGAGAAATGATGCCTTTCGCACAGGGCCTGCGCCACCGTTATACCATGCGCCGAAAAATATTGATGATACAATTGAATGAGCATGGGATTACCCACCGCTGCTGCTGCTTTTCTTTCTGTTAATGTGCCCTTGTATTTTTTAAAAAAAGATTTACCGCTGCCTACTGCCCCGCTGGATACCAGCACGATATTATATGTTTTACCAAGGATGGCAATTTGTGCAGCTATGTTTTTTATAACAGACTGATCAATCCTTCCTTCCCCATCGGTAATTACGGCCGTGCCTAACTTAATGACCAATACTTTTTTAAGCATGAATAAAACTTCTGTTGTAAAAAAGAGCACAAAAATAAGGATAAAGGAGATTGGAATATAGCCCGTGCCGGATGCAGCAAAGCAAAAAGCAAATAAAGATCAGGTGGCCGGTTAAGCAAGATCATAAAACAGGCAGGCAGAAAGACGGATTTTACGATTGCTTTTACTGGTGAGAAGGAAATGAAATAAAGCCGCCGGCATTGTTATGGAACATGCTAAATAATGACCCGATATGGCAATAACCCGGTACGATTGCATTACCTGCAAGGTCAGGAACTGCTCTATCCTCAATAGTTGCGATACGCATACGCTTACCGCCATCAGTACCTATAAGCTATCCAAATCGCTTCAAAAAGGAGAAAGGCTTTTTTCGGAAGGTGACCCTGTCCTGGGCGTTTGCTTTATTAAAAAAGGATTTCTTAAAGTAGAGCTGAACGGAAAGCAGGGCCGGCCGCTGATCCTGCAAATTGCCGGCAGGGGCGCCGTTTTTGGCCACAGGGCAAATGCCGGTCACCGCTGCCATACCAGCTCTGCAATTGCAGTATCTGATGTGTTGTATTGCTATATACCGTATGACCTGTTTGATGAAATTGCTGATAAAAGCCCGGTGCTTAAGCAACAGATCATTAACCAGTTCCTGAATGAACTGCAACTGGTGGAAAAAAAGGCCGTTAACCTGGCGCACAAAACCGTACGGGAAAAAGTAGCGGAAGCGCTTTTGCTGCTCGCGGAAGCGTACCAGTATGAAGAAAAGAAACAAAGCTTTCGCATTAGCTTCTGCCGGCAGGATATAGCCGACCTGGCAGGCACTACCAAAGAACAGGTTTCAAAAATATTAAAGGACTTTGAAAAGGAAAAGCTGATCAAATGCGCAGCCAAGAAATTCAGCTATCTCCATACCGGCATGCTGCGGAGCATCTCCAACCAATGTTCATTACCTGGGGATGGAAAGTAAGACATTACTATTGCAGCATACCATCACTATAGTGGCGACATAAGCCACAGCAAGGAGAAATTTGTCTCTAATTTTTTCACTACTAAACTCCCGGAAATTTTATTAATTTTAATGAAATTTTTGGGATATGAATATCAGTGATAAAAAGACTGAAGTGCTGGAATTGATCAGACAAACAAATGACAGCACTTTAATCGATGAGGTATACGACATCCTTCACCCCGAGACAACATTGGAAAATGTAAAC
Organism: uncultured Sphingobacteriales bacterium; assembly: GCA_937871285.1. Lineage (GTDB taxonomy): Bacteria > Bacteroidota > Bacteroidia > Chitinophagales > Chitinophagaceae > Agriterribacter. The sequence goes on from CALMQS010000013.1 coordinate 23,523, forward strand.
GTCAAAAACCTTCCGGCTAAACTGCAACAAAAAATAAATAAGGCTCTTGAAGACTATAAAAGCGGCAACTATATTACACATGAGGAGATGAAACAAAAAGTGCAGCAATGGCTTACCAAATAGTCTGGACTGCAGAAGCCGATAATGATTTCCATTCAATTATTAATTATTTAAAACAAAATTGGTCTGAGCATTCAGCAGAAAAATTTATAACAAGAACATTTAAAAAGCTGGAACGCATCGCTCAGGCGCTCTATGTACCAAGATTTACTTCTCAACCCAATATTCAAATGATCGGGCTGGATAAGAAGAATGTGCTCTTCTTTATAATAGAAGAGAATTATTTAGTATTGTTGAGTATTTATCCTTATAAAAGGGATATCACAAAAAGTAAATATTATTGATCAACGATATCATAACGCAGTACGACTGTATTGCCTTCCTATTGGTGTGTGAAGACTCACGCCAGGAGGGGAAATGCTTACTTTTTCCCAATCGGTGTGTGTCTTCACACACCGAAACATTCACTCCTTATAATGTGTCAAGAAACAAAATTCATCAATACCTTTTAAATAGAACATCGCACTACTCCACCTGTAATCTTCAGGCAGGCTGCATAAAGCCCATTTTTCAACTATAGGGTTATTATGAAAAATAAACATCCTGCAATTCCATTTGGCTTTGCCTTTTGTGCTGTATGTTCATAGGCAATCTTTGTTAGAGAAGTATGCTCACAAATATAGGTAAAATGTATGCTGGTGGGTGAAGACACCCACCAGTAGGGGAATCATTCACTACCCGGTGAAGGAAAATAATACTATTTGTTTCAAAAAAAATACGAAAACGTAATTACCGGCACATTAATCTGCCTTCAGGCTGTTTCCGCTATCGCATCCCTGTTAGCTTTATAACTGCAAACAGTTGTTATTCACTGTTAAAACATTTCAACATGGAAAACAATCAGCAACAGGAAAAAGAAAAGGTTCCATTTTCGAGAATGATCATGGACGATTTTATGCTACTGCTTTTCTTAGGCGTAACCATCTATGCCATCTTTTACCTGCTATGGGGCGTAATGGAGCTTTCTAACCTCCCGGCTATTCCGGAAGCCATTAAAGATGCCCTGATCAAATAAATTCTTCACCCAAAACCATACGTATGAGTTTATTCAGTCCGGCAGAAGGATGGTACGACAAAAAAGTATCCAAAGATGAAAAAATGTGGATGGTCATCGCCCTTGTGCTTTGCATCATGCTTTTTGTATGGATGATCATGTGGCATGTATACGGAAAGCAGAACCCTTCCAACATTACTTACCGTACAAGCACGGCGGAGTTTTCTAAGCTTAGTGAAGCTTATACCAAACAAAATATGATCGGCGTGGATAATGGCATCCCCGTGGTGCGTCCACAGCCCAACAGCGATGTTTTTGTGATGAGTGAAATGTGGAGATGGAGCCCGGTGATGATCCTGCAAAAAGACCAGTCGTACAAGATGCACATCTCATCCAAGGATGTGGTGCACGGGTTTTCCATACAACCGGTGAACATGAATTTCCAGGTATACCCGCAATACGATTATGTGCTCGAATTTAAGCCTACCGAAGCCGGGGAATACAAGGTGATCTGCAATGAGTTCTGCGGTATAGGGCATCATACCATGATCGGTAAGATCGTAGTGATCGGGAACGAAGAAGACCTGAAACTATACGGCTACGAAAATTTCAAAAAAGCGCCTGATCCGTTACCTGAAAAAAAGAACGAACCGCTGACGGAAACGGAAATGGCTTTACTGGGCGAGCAGGTATATACGCTGAAAGGGTGCGGCGCCTGCCATAAAACAGACGGCAGCAGCCAGATCGCCCCGGCATGGAACGGCTTGTTCGGCAAAGAGGAGGAAGTAATAGAGAACGGTAAGAAAACCAGTGTTGTGGTAGATGAAGCCTACATAAGGGAATCCATTAAAAACCCGCAACAGAAAATAACAGTTGGCTTCGAGAACACACCTATGCCGGTGTTTCCGGTAACAGATGAAGAAATTGAACAACTGATCGCCTACATCAAAACATTAAAAAACTAACCCTAAAACCTGATACCATGTTTCGTACTTGCGATATAACAGGGTTTAAAGTAGACCTGCAATCGGAAAAGCTCATCCGTTACAACGCGGTATTCGCGGTTATTTCCTTATTGCTCGCCGTAACCGCCGCCATATTGCTGGTTTTTACCCGGTACCAGCCGGTGCACCTGCTGGGCGCCGAATGGTATTACCGGCTGGTAACCTTTCACGGACTGAACGCGCTTATTTTCTGGATCATTTTTTTTGAGATCGCCGGCTTATATTTTGGCTCAACCGTAGTGCTCAATACCCGGTTTTGCGCTCCCCGGCTGGGCTGGATAGCTTTTGCGCTGATGGTGGCAGGGCTGGTGCTGTCCAACATCATTATTTTGATGGGGAAAGCGGATGTAATGCTCACTTCCTATACCCCGCTCAAAGCGCACCCCCTGTATTACTTAGGTATTATACTTTTTGCGGTAGGCGCATTGCTGGCCGTTATATTATTCTTTGGCAACCTTATGATCGCCAGGAGGGAAAAAGCATACGGCGATACCATGCCGCTTTTTACCTACGGTTTAACAACGGCAGCTATTATTGCGGTTATTACATTAGCCTCCGGGGCGCTTATCTATATCCCTACTTTTTTATGGTCGCTGGGGCTGATAAGCAATATTGACCCGGCAATGTACAAGCTCATCTGGTGGGGACTGGGGCATTCCTCACAGCAAATAAATGTGGCGGCAATGGTATCCATCTGGTACATGGTATCTTTTTTAGCTGTTGGCGGCACTTCTATTAATGAAAGGGTATCGCGAACAGCCTTTGTGCTTTATATCCTTTTCATTTGCCTGGCATCTGCCCATCACCTGCTAACCGACCCCGGCGTAAGCAGCGCATGGAAAGTATGGAATACCAGCTATGCCATGTACCTGGCTGTGCTGGCTTCCATGATACATGCTTTTGCGGTGCCCTCTTCATTTGAATCGGCACAGCGCAGGTGGGGATACAATAAGGGCTTGTTCCAATGGCTGTCGAAAGCGCCCTGGGGCAATCCTGCTTTCTCATCCATTATTCTGGCCATAATCGGCTTTGGATTTATTGGCGGCACCACAGGAGTGATATTTGGGATGGAACAAACCAATATTATAGTACACAATACAATAGCCATTCCCGGCCATTTTAAAGGAACCGTGGTAATAGGCACCACCCTCACCTTTATGGGCATTACCTATTATTTGATTCCGCTGATCTTCCGCAGAAAGATCGTTGGCTTCGGATGGGCCAAATGGCAACCCTGGATGTTTTTTGTGGGAATAGCCCTGCTGTCTATATCCATGATCGTGCTCGGGCAAATGGGTGTTCCGCGGCGGCACTGGGATTCCACTTTCTCGGGGGGACCTTTTACCTACAATTTTAACCCGGCGGTAGATTTTTTCTGGGCGCTGATGATGCTGGGCGGCACGCTGGCATTCCTGTCTACCCTGGTATGGATACTGATCGTGGTGATCTCCGTTTTCTTTGGGCCGAAGGTAAACGGGCCGGAGGATATGCAGCTCGCCATTTCGCCCCTGGCGCCGCAAGCCAAAGCGCATAAAGGATTTGAAGCACCCGGCACACTTGTGCTTACCATTATATTTTTACTGGTTTTCCTGGCGCTCTTTTTCCTGAACTGGAAATGGCTTGCCGCAACATGGAACGTGAACTAAATGCAATACCCGAAGAAAAACCCTGATGTTTAGAAATTCATACCGGGGCCGGGCCCCGGTATTATTAACCTGGCTGATATGAAATACGCGCATTTATGGATATTACCGGTATGGCTTTTATTAAGCGGGTTCAATTTCCCCAATGAAAAAAAATTCCTCGCGCAAAAAGCGGTGAATATTGAGGTGTTCGATGCTGCCGGCAATAGCTTCGAACTGTTTACCCTGCTGGGTAAAAAGCCGCTTATTATTTCGCCTGTGTATACCAGGTGCCATTCGCTGTGCGGCGTAATCAGCAATGGCGTTCAAACGGCAATTACCGGACTGGGCAGTTTGGGAAAAGATTTTACAATGGTTAGTTTTTCTTTCGACAGCAGCGACAAACCAATGAACCTGGCAGCTTATGAAAACAGGTGGAAGATGGACGGCATAAACTGGAAAACCATTTCCGCATCCGCGGAAAACATACAACAGTTCATGTCATCCATTGACTACCAATATGACTATGATCCAGCAACAAAGGAATTCAACCATCCTTCTGTTCTTATTGTGCTAACGCCGGGAGGAAAGATATCAAGATACATCTACGGCATAAATCCTTCCAAAAAAGATATAAAGCTTGCCGTAATGGAAGCCATGGCCGAAAAAACAAGGCCGGGCATCATTAAAGGCTTTTACCTGCGCTGCTTCGGGTACGACCCCGTTTTAAAAACCTATACAATAGACTGGCGGTTTATTATATCCACGTCGGCCGGTTTGCTGATGATCAGCCTTATAAGCATACTTTTTATAAGATCCTTTATTGTAACAAAAGACCAGCATGGATAAACAAACCGATACCTGTAATGTCATTAAAGAGCGTACCCACGGACACCAGCTATTCCAAAAAATATCTTCCCGGCTTGGAAAGGTATACTCCACCGGCTTAAACCCTCTCTATCACCTGGGGAGCATTGCTATTCTGCTTTTTGTTATTGCCTGCATTTCCGGTATTTATATTTTTATTTTTTACAACATCAACCCGCGTCATGCCTGGGATTCGGTAGAAGCCATGTCGGCCAATATTTTTAACGGGTGGATGAGAAGCATTCACCGGTACTCGTCGGACCTGCTGGTTATTTTTATACTGCTGCACCTGCTGCACACTTTAATAACGTCGAAGTTTAAACGATTGGTTTCCTGGATCAGCGGCATTATTTCATTCCTCATCGTTATCCTCATCGGGGTAACCGGTTATATATTGGTGTGGGATCAGAAAGCCAAGCTTACGGGCTACCTTACCGCCAGGCTGTTCTCCGGCCTGCCCATTTTTGACCCGTCTATAGCCGGCGCTTTTTTATTGAATGACCTGAGCACCGTGGGCGGCTTTTTTAAAGTGGCGCTGTTCGGGCATATTGCTTTTTCGCTGATAACGGTTATCATTATATGGATACATGTGCTCCGGATATCAAAGCCAAAGATATTCCCTCCCAAAAAACTGATCCTTTATTCCGTTATCGCTTTGAGCATTATATCGTTTTTATTTCCTGTAAAAAGCGATCCGCCCGCACAGGCATCCAACCTGCCGATACATACTACTTTCGACTGGTATTATTATTTCGGCTATTACCTCATGAAGCTGTTCAGCGTTAATCAAAACTGGATCATCTTAACAGGTTCGGGGTTGCTGCTGTGCATTATACCTTATATTTTCAAACGAAAAAACAGGCCGCCCGTTCATATCGACCTTGATCAATGCGACGCCTGTAACCTTTGCTCCTATGATTGCCCTTACGAAGCCATTGACATGCTTATTACGAACGGGGAAAGGAAAGCGATACTCTCACCCGACAAATGTGTGGGCTGCGGTATCTGCATTGGTTCCTGCGCCGAACACGCCATCAGTCATCCGCAGTTTCCGGAGCTTGCATTGCACCCGCAGAACAAAGCCGATATTACCCTTTTCAGTTGCAGCTACTTCCCGGAACCCGAACTACCCCCCGAGCTGAATATTGTGCATTATAAGGTTCCCTGCACGGGGAGCGTAATGCCAAAGGATGTGCAGCAGATACTGGAAAACAATAGCCGGAAGGTTGCGCTCCTGAGCTGTGAAGACTGTTATTACCGCCTGGGAAAAACATGGACCATAAAGCGGTTCCTGCGGAAAAGGGCTCCCACGTTTTCAAAAAAATATGACGCGTCTAAGCTGAAGTTGTTTACACTAACCCAATACAGTAAGGAAAAGCTTCTTGCGTTTTCTGACGAAAGGAATGAGAACGGTAAAAAACAGGATAAGCTGATCATTGCAGATCATGAAAAAAGCCACCCTGTTCTTTCGGTGCTGATCCTTACTGTTTTTTTTGCATGCATGATCCCGCTAAGCAGCACGGTAGTCCGTTTTTTTAACCCCGAAGAAAAAACACTGATCGTAAACTTCAAATATATTTCCACTCCGCAGGAATATGAACAGGGTAGCTCCGCGGCAAAACACATGCAGGCGCTGACTCCGGTGGTGAAAAAGAGAAGCCCGGTGGCGCTGAAAATATTTTCATCGCAGGATCAGTCCCTGCTTTATGAAAAGGAATATACGCCAAGAGGGGTACGCCAGGATATTGCCCTTTTTATTTACACGCAGTTAACCATTGAAGAAGATGATGTAGATATTGAGCTAAGGGAAACAGCTTTCCCGGAAAAACAATTCCGGCTGAACAATGTGCAATTGAAAAAAGGCGATGGAACATTTGTGGTATTTAAAGACAATAACCTGACAGTAGCGGGAATACACTGATTTTAAACAGAAATAAATACATTTGCGCTGTTCATTAAAGGAGAGATGCCAGAGTGGTTGAATGGGACGGTCTCGAAAACCGTTGTACTCGCAAGGGTACCCAGGGTTCGAATCCCTGTCTCTCCGCAAGCGCCGGGGATCATAGCAAGTAATCCCTTTCTCTACGCCTTTGCCCGCCAAAGCTTAGCATAGGCGGGCTTTTTTATGCGTGATAACTTTATTCTCAATCATGATCTTCAATAGCGGATGACCTCCACCCATTCCTTCCGATCCTGATCTGTAGAAAGATAATTAAACCGAATGGCTGGTTTTTCCTTTGGATCCGATGACCTGATCAGCACGGATCCCCGGGATCAGAGTTCACTGGGTTAATATACACCTGGTATCCATAACTCATATACGTTAGAATTTGTACGCTACACTGGCAATGAAGTTGATCCGCTTTTGCGGGTTCAGCGACCAGTAACCAATATAATATTTAAGTCGCGCAGGGGTTTTCATCAGGAGCCATTGTGGCCAGCTATGAAACCCTGGCGCTGAACGAAGCTTTTAATTCAGCAACTTCTGTTTGCAGCTCCTGTATCGCTTTTATCAGAACGGGTATAAGTCCTGTGTAGTTTAATAATTTCTTACCCTCATTGTCAGTTCGCACCAACTCCGGTATCAGCAGTTCTACATCCTGTGCAAGCAGTCCCAGCTCCTGGTGGTTAACCCTGCCAGAGGGGTCTTTAAGAAGTTGGTAGTTTACCGGCTTTAATTTGCTAAGGGTTGACAAGCCATACTTTACAGGCGTAATATTTGTTTTGGCGCGGCTGTCGGAGTAATTAAAAACGGCGCCAACTGCCAGGTCGTTAAAAGTGCTTGTTTGCGTGTTGTAAAAAACACACCAGTTTGCCGTGGTGGCTATCCTGCCATTCCATATATCAAACTGGAAAAATTTGGAAGCATTGGTATTGTGTGTTACATACAAGCTTCCTTGTACAGTTGTACCATAATTGGTTTGGGCCGGCACTCCACCGATAGTTATATAGCCGGGAGTTAAATTAATTTGCGCAAAAGCAATTGACGTTAGTAACAAAAATGATAGAGATAAAGTTTGTTTTTTCATTTTGATCGGGTTTAAAGTGTTTGCGAAACGTTTTTAATAATTTTGATTTGAATTAGTATGGATATAATTTTATGTATACCGAAGAGTTATCTGCATCGCGAATGCGGAGCATGAGCAGACTCTGCAAATAGCCGAATATTTCAATTTACAAATTCAGTATAACATGCACACAACGTCCCCATTATAAACAAGTAACACTCAACCATCAGGTCGGCTATTCACAATAACACTGCTACAGACTTGCGCCAGTACCGTACCTTCTCAAACTCCTGTTGTTGGTGATTCCAACTCACCTTTTCCTCCCACGAACACCAACAATGACTGCAAGAGAAACCAAAGGGTCCTTGACAATAGACTATCGCTAATAGCAAAATAGCAGGGCCTTAGGCATATTCAATCTATTTGTTGTTTATCTCCTTTATCAAAACAGATTTTTTTGATAAAGTGCAAGTATCAATTCGTAGACTATTCTTTTGCTTTTCGATATAATTAATATTCTCGATTGAAAACTCCCCACCAGTTAGTACAAAGCCCTTTTTACAAGGCAAAAAAACATCATTCAAAATAAATTTTTCATTTTTCCTCATTGTATCTGACCCCAGCAACTCACTATTACTGGCAATGTAGTTATCTCTTATTTTCCTATTTGCAGATAGGAGATTAACTCCAGTATCAAAATTTACAACCCAAATGTTCCCTTTGACTTCAAATAGTTTTACTAAAATATTGTCGATCCTTAAAATAACGGTTTCATTAGTAAAATTATCAACCGTGCCATTCGAGAGATGAGCTAAATATTGTTGCAAAAAGTTTGCTACTCTTGAAGTATCTTTAAAAAAGTAGCTATCATAATCAGATGTATCTTTTGAGTATCGTAAATACGAATCATGATAAACCGGCAAAAAATTATAAATCTTAGAATAGTCACTAAACCTGTTAAGATTTAAATGTTTCATTTTTCTCAATTTCTTGATAAATACGCTTTTATCTGTATTGGGTTTTAGAGGAACTAAGGCTAATCTAAGAAAATCAATTTGGTTACCCTGTGGGGTTTGAATTTCTAATAGAAAGTATCTGTCTATTTTTTTATATGTCTGATTAAATCCTAACAAAGGCAGTAATAAACAAAATATATAAATCGATTTTATCATATAGTTTAATTATTTGCACGAGTAATCTTTACTTCTTTCATATTTGGCTTTGGAGAAGTTGATTTACCATCCCAACTAGGGAATATTCTTTTTCGTGTTTCATCGCTTATTTCGAGTTTACGTCTCCCACCAATATCATTTTTAAAAGTCAGGCCTTCCATTAATACATTTAGCAAATCGGTGACTGTAGGTGCACTTTTACCATCTTTAGTCATTACACCATTCTTATCAAAGTTTGATAATCTTATTAAGTTTCCATTCTTATCTAATTCTGAGGCCCCATCCGTATAGTCTTCATTGTGCTCCAAACGTAATGTGTGCCCTATTTCATGAGCAATAATTTTTGGACTATTGCCTAAAATAGTCTCCGTTTTAGTATTTGCTTTTTGATTTATAACTTTTGCAACATCCTTAGTTAATATTCTATTTACCGTAATTTTCTTATACCAAAAGTAATTCCTCCAACCAGCTGTCATAGCAACTGGACCTAAGTCAATAGGAGGTATTTCCGCACCAGAATTATCACTTTTTAATGTATAATTTACATTGATCATAGTCTGATCATCAGCAAACCCTTTATCGCTTATGTTACCTGCATAAACATTTGAATACTCATCAGTAGCAGAAGCTTTCATAGCTTCTTCCAAATTAGATTTCTGAATTGTATTAGTTATGAAAGACACTGTAAAAAGCTCATCATTAAGCTTAATCTTAGTACCATTTAAGGCCTTCCATAACCCCATAGCATTTTCGAACTCATTTTTATTATCATCAGAAACTGTGTACGTATTATATATGATTTGGATTTGTCCATTGCCATTCTCGTCATAAAATATTTTTAAGATATAATCTCTGCCATCAATATCGGCATTTACAATTGGATTATTAGCAGAAAAATTATACGGGCTTAAATTTGGATATTTATTCATTTTTTGATCAATACTGAACCACCTTCCCAAACGTGGATCATATATTCTTTCTCCAAAATCTAAAATATTACCTTCCCCCTTCACTTCATTATCATTCTCCTTCCCGTTAAACCCATACTTATATTTTGCACCTGCATTCGAGTATGTTCTTCCCGGCATTAACATCCCAAATGCGTAATAGTCCTGTGAAGTTAATACTTCCGCCGTATAATAGTCTATCACCGTATCGCTATCCTCATCAATACCTATTTTCCTGTCGCTTATCGTTACCATCACATTGCCCAAGTGGTTAGTGAGCTCATAAATACGTTTACCTTCCGTACCGTTGGTTACCGGGTCGCCTGTAGCGTTGTAATATTTTAGAATTGCATTTTACGTTTTATGCCGACCCTGAAAAGTACTTTATGCTGCCGTGCAACGGCGATTATTTGGCATACGCTTTTAAGTTTAAAAAAGACAGTTGGAAGAAAACGTACTTTGACCCATTCAGCGAAAATTTGGAGGACATTCAAAAAGGAAAAATTGTAAACCCTTTTGCTAAAACCTAAGGGAGGACAAAGAAGCCAGCTACCAGGCCGGTTGGCAAAAATACAGGTAAACGAATAACGTTTTTCAACTTCCGGTTCTTTGTTGTAGCTTTTATTCCGGCAAAAGGAACGCTATCGGCAAAAAATTATATCTTAAACTGAAAAATAATATTCAACTTCAGTATGCCGGTCGGGACGGAATGCTTCGATCCGCACTTCGCCAACCCTGCTCGTTGTATGTCACCCTAAACAGCATCCAACTTAAATTCAAACACCCATGACTTGGCACGGTTTATTTCACCAAAAGATTTTTTCAGAAATACGATAGAACGATAGACCAAATGGTACAAGCCGCCAGGAGTGGCAGGCAGAACATTGCCGAAGCAAGCATGGCATCCGCAACCTCAAAAGAAACAGAAATAAAACTGACAAATGTTGCCCGTGCAAATTACCTGCTAAGTCAGCAAATAAAACAATTGGAAACCGCCTTCATTAAAGAGGGCGGCTTACGTGAAAGAATGACAAAGGCGAGAATTAATTAGAGAAGGCATTTATTAATGATGGTGGTTTAAGAGAAAGAATGACCAAAGCAAGATTAGATAAAAGAAACAAAAAATAATGTTTTGTGCGACTTACGGGACATCAGTCACATCGTAGCTTTAGTCATACGAGTCTCCAAAGTCCCGGGAGAAAATGAACAGCAGCAGGGCGCAAACAATTGACTTATTTTTCAGTTATCTTTATCCCACACGAATAATGTAAAATGAAAATTGCTACTTACAATGTAAATGGCGTAAACGGGCGCCTGCCGGTATTGCTCCGCTGGCTGGATGAAACAGCGCCGGATATTGTTTGCCTGCAGGAATTAAAAGCACCGGAAGAAAAATTTCCGGAGCAGGCCCTACAAGCCGCGGGTTATAGCGCCATCTGGCACGGGCAAAAAAGCTGGAACGGCGTTGCCATCCTGGCGCGTAACTATGAAATCAGCGAGGTATGCCGTGAACTGCCGGGCGACCCGGAAGATCTGCATAGCCGCTATATTGAAGCAGTCATCAACGGCATTGTTGTGGGTTGTCTTTACCTGCCGAACGGTAATCCCGCTCCCGGGCCAAAATTCGATTATAAGCTGCGCTGGTTTGAACGCTTAACGCTTCATGCTGGCGCACTCCTCGCATCCGGCAAGCCAACGGTACTAACGGGAGATTATAATGTAATGCCAGCAGAGCTTGACGTGTATAAGCCGGAACGCTGGGTAGACGACGCGCTGTTCCGCCCTGAAGTTCGTGCAGCGTTTAAAACCCTTGCAGCGCAGGGATGGACGGATGCAATACGAACACTTTATCCGGATGAGAAGATCTATACGTTCTGGGATTATTTCCGTAACGCATACGAACGTGATGCGGGTTTGCGTATTGATCATTTCCTCCTTAGTCCAAACCTTAGCAGTCGCCTGGTTAGCGCGGGTGTAGACCGGCATGTAAGAGGCTGGGAAAAAACAAGCGATCACGCCCCGGTATGGATTGAACTGGTCTCCTGAAAAAGAGAAAAAGCATATCCTGCTTTCCGGGCAATCAAAATTCGTGTAGCCATTGCCGGTATAGCAGCTTCCGAAAATATGGAATGGAAAATATACACGCTCTTCGTTTCTCTCACTTAACGGAAATTCTTAAAGCCGGCAATGTCATTTTCAGACCTTATTTTACGGTTTTGTATCTTGCAGTGATCAGAAATTCAAAAAAATAACACATAATGCTAAAGGCAGCCGTTCTTTTTCTTTATTGTTTCTTATCACTCACCGCTTTTGCGCAAACCAAACCTAATATCGTTTTTATCCTGGCCGATGATATGGGCTATGGCGACCCGGGTTGCTACGGCCAAAGGCTGATTGAAACGCCTCATATTGATCAACTGGCTGCCGGCGGAATACGCTTTACACAATTCTATGCAGGCACATCAGTATGCGCTCCTTCCCGTTCTTCCCTGCTCACGGGGCAGCATACCGGCCATACCCCTGTTCGGGGCAATTATGAAATTCAGCCCGAAGGACAATTGCCATTACCCGACACAGCCTATACCATGGCCGAAATGCTGAAAAACGCAGGATACGTTACAGGCAATTTCGGCAAATGGGGATTAGGATACCCGGGTTCTGAAGGTGCCCCCAATCAACAGGGCTTCGATCGTTTCTTCGGATACAACTGCCAGCGCCAGTCGCACAACTATTTCCCCGGTCACTTATGGAATAATAACACCAGGATTGACTACGCCAACACCCCCGCCAGCCAGCAATACTATGCGCCAGACCTTATACAAAAAGAAGCCCTTGCATTTATTGATGAATATAAAACAAAACCTTTCTTCCTGTATCTCTCTTACACTTTACCGCATGCCGCTTTGCAATTACCCCAAAACGACAGCCTGCTGGATTACTATAAAAGAAAATTTAACGAACAGCCGCAAGTTATACCCGCATCATGGGATGGTAAAGGCTATCAACCCCAGGCTTACCCGCATGCGGCTTATGCGGCAATGGTAACCAGGCTGGATCATTACGTGGGACAGGTAGTGGAAAAATTAAAAACGCTGGGGCTTGAAAAAAATACCCTCATCATTTTTACAAGTGACAATGGCCCGCACCGCGAAGGCGGTAACGATCCCGCATTCTTTAACAGCAGCGGCGGTTTCAGGGGAATAAAAAGAGACCTGTATGAAGGCGGCATCCGCACTCCTGTGATCGCTTATTGGCCGGCTGTTATTACAAAGCCCAAAGTATCCGGTTTTACAGGAGCCTTTTGGGATTTTATGCCCACTTTTGCCGCAATAGCCGGCGCACCTGTGCCACCTCATACGGATGGCGTTTCCCTGTTGCCCACGCTTTCATCCAAAGGCAAACAAAAACAGCACCCGTTTTTATACTGGGAATTTCATGAAGACGGCGGCAGGCAGGCTGTTCGCATGGGCGAATGGAAAGGGGTACGCTTAAACGTTATGAAAGACCCCGGCAGCCCCCTGGAATTATACAACCTCGATTCCGATCGCGGTGAAACAAAAAATGTTGCTATGGAAAATCCTCGCATTGTGCAAAGCATACAACAGATCATGCAAAATGAACATACAGAAAACATACATTTTCCTTTTCTTAAAAATTGATCATGAAAAAGCTCATACTAACCGCACTGATCAGCTTTACCATCTGTTCGGTGATAACAGCGCAGCAAAATAAGAGCCGTCCCAACATCATCATCATTCTTTCTGATGACCACGCTTACCAAACCATCAGTGCTTATGGAAGTAAGCTGATGCAAACCCCTAATATAGACCGGATCGCCAAAGAAGGGGTGCTGTTCAACAAAGCCTATGTTACCAATTCTATCTGCGGGCCTAGCAGGGCAGTGTTGCTTACCGGTAAGTACAGTCATAAGAACGGGTTTAAAGACAATGAAACTTCTAACTTCAACGCCGGCCAGGATCTGTTCGTAAAACAACTGCAGGCTAACGGGTATCAAACCGCCTGGATAGGCAAATACCACCTCGGAACAAAGCCGCAGGGTTTTGATTTCTGGCAGATATTTCCCGGGCAGGGCAGCTATTATAATCCGGATGTGCTGATGATGGACGGCAGCACCAAAAGAATAGAAGGATATGCTGCCAATATTGTGGAGGATATAACCGAAAACTGGTTAAACGAACGGGATACGAGCAAGCCCTTTTGCCTGGTGATCGGGCATAAATCAACCCACCGTACATGGCTACCCGACACAACAGACATGGGGATGTTTGATGCTATAACTTTTCCTTTGCCCGAAAATTTTTATGATGATTACGATAACAGGGCCGCGGCAAAAGTGCAGGATATGACCATAGCCAGAACCATGATATTAGGCTATGATCTGAAAATGCTGCCTGCCGGTAATAAAGAACCCGCCATTACCCGCATGAATGCCGCCCAACGCGATAAATTTGATGCCTATTATCAGCCTGTTTATGCAGATTTTCAAGCACGCAACCTGTCGGGCAGGGCGCTAACAGAATGGAAATACCAGCGCTATATGAAAGATTACCTGAGCACGGCTGCTGCATTAGACAGGAATATCGGCCGTACGCTGGATTACCTGGATCAGCATCAGCTAACAGATAATACGATCGTAATGTATTTATCGGACCAGGGATTTTATATGGGCGAGCATGGCTGGTTTGATAAGCGCTTCATGTATGAAGAGTCGTTCAGAACACCCATGATGATGCGCTACCCCGGCGTAATTAAGCCGGGTACAAAGCTGAACGAATATGTAATGAACCTTGATATTCCGTCTACCTGCTTAGACGCCGCCGGTGTGGCTATACCCGGAGACATGCAGGGGAAATCCATACTGCCTTTGCTGACCGGTAACAAAGTAAAAGGCCGGGAGGCGATGTATTATCACTATTATGAAAACGGCGAACATGCCGTATCGCCTCATTTTGGCGTACAAACAAAACAATATAAGCTCATCCGTTTTTATAAAAGAGTGGATAGCTGGGAACTGTACGACCTGCAAAAAGATCCGCACGATATGCATAACCTGTATGGTAAAAAGGGATATGAAAAAATTACGCGGGAGTTGAAGTCCCGGCTCAATACATTGATAGCACAATATGAAGATGAGGATGCAAAACAAATACTGAAGGGCAAACAGGCTGAACAATAATTGCCATCTTAATGACACAAAAAATCACTTTATACGAAGCAAAATGAATAAGAACAAACTGATCGCTTTAGCATGTACCCTATTATGCAATATAGCTTTCGGCCAGGAAGCAAAAGAAAATTATGTGCTGATACAACCCGGCGACACGGAAAAAGATATCATTGCCAAAGCGGCAAATGTAACACCTGCACCACGACAACTGCGCTGGCAGCAACTGGAGCTCACCGCTTTTTTTCACTTCGGGATAAACACTTTTACCGATAAGGAATGGGGTGATGGAACCGAAGATCCCGTCCTTTTCAATCCCACGGCATTAGACGCGAAACAATGGGTGCTCGCCGCCAAGAACGCCGGTATTAAGCAGGTGATCATCACCGCAAAGCACCACGACGGGTTTTGTTTATGGCCTACAGCAACCACGAATCACTCTGTAGCAGCCAGCCCCTGGAAAAATGGTGAAGGAGATGTGGTAAAAGAAGTAGCCGGCGCGTGCCGGGCCTATGGCATTGGCTTTGGTATTTATGTATCACCCTGGGACAGGAATGCTTCCGTATACGGAACAGATGCCTACAATGACTTTTTTGTTGCGCAGCTTACGGAATTGCTTACCCGCTACGGCCGTGTAGACGAAGTGTGGTTCGATGGCGCCAATGGCGAAGGACCTAACGGGAAGAAACAGGTATATGATTTTGAGCGATGGTATCAACTGATCCGCAAGCTGCAACCCGCCGCCACCATCGCCATTATGGGGCCGGATGTAAGATGGGTAGGCACCGAGAGTGGCTATGGCCGCGAAACGGAATGGAGCGTAGTGCCTGCCGATAATTTAGATCAAACGGAAATTGCTTCGGGATCACAGCGCGATCTTGTTTTTAAGCCCCAGGGCGATATGACGGGCAATGACCTGGGCAGCCGGGAAAAAATAATAAATGCCAAAGGACTCGTATGGTATCCTGCCGAAACAGATGTATCTATACGGCCGGGCTGGTTTTACCATGCCAGGGAAGACGACAAAGTAAAAACGCCTGAAAAGCTCTTAGATATCTATTACAGTTCGGTAGGAAGGAACGGTGTTTTACTGTTGAATATCCCTCCCGATAAAAGAGGTGTGATACACGAAAATGATATGGCTAACCTGGTGGCATGGAAGAAAATGATTTCCGAAACCTTTGCCGTTAACCTGGCCAATGGCGCAGGTACCAACATCGGCAAAAGCGGGAAACATATCCTTGACCAGGATTATGATACCTACTGGACTACAAGGAAAAAGGATACCACTGCCGTAATTGAGCTGAACCTTAAAGGAAGCAAAACCTTTGACGTGCTGCTCCTGCAGGAAAATATTACCATTGGCCAACGTATTGAAAAGTTCGTGCTGGAATACCAGGAGGGCAAGGAATGGAAAACCATTACCACAGGTACAACGGTGGGGTATAAACGACTGATCCGGTTTGACCCGGTAACGGCAAGCAAAGTGCGGCTGCGTATCCTGTCATCGAGATTAAACCCTACGCTCTCTGAATTTGGATTGTATAAACAAGCGGCACCATAACCCCGAAGGGCAGTCTCAGGTTGCAGGTTGCAAGTTACAGGTTTCAGGTTTCAGGGATAAGACACTGTAATTTACGACCTGTACCCTAACTAACCGTGAGCGTATTGCTATTAACCGTTACCGTGTATTTTTTTAAAGAAGATGGCGCGGGGCCCATGGTTACGGTTCCGCTTACATTGTATTCACTGCCATGGCAGGGGCATTTAAATCCGTTGGAGCCTACATAATCTACCGTGCATTGCTCATGCGTGCAAACCAGGCTTAGCGCCACAAAAGATGCAGCCACGTTGCCGGCTGCCGTTCTGATAACAATAACAGTACCACTGGTTTTTGAGCTGCCTACAGCAGTAAGCTCCGAGGTAAGATTAGCGGTGAGCAAAGCGTTTCCACCTCCGCCGCCGCCAGGACCGGGCGTAGCATTATTATCGGAAGACTTGGAACAGGCTGCTAATAAACTTCCCGCGCATACGGCAACGGTTACCTGGCCAATGTCGTTAATAAAATTCCTGCGATCCATATGTTTCTTTTTATAATGAAATATTAATGTTTCCTGCTTAAATTGAAAGAGCGTGAAATATTGAATCCGAAATAAATATCCCCCTTACCCCAGCTTCCCGTAGTACGCCCGAGGAACAGCGGCTCCACCATGCCCTGTGAGTTGGTTACGTGCACCTGGAAAACATGCCCCCCGGTTTCAATATCAAATCCGGCGGAAAATGAATTGTATACTTTGAATGAATTGACCTGGTTGCCGGGCAGATAATTATATTCCACATTTATACTCGAGCGCTTCGTGATCTTCATTCTTCCGCCCATGCCCAATGCAAACACATCATTTTTATCCACTGCCGCAGGCACCAGGTTATAATGCAGCCAGGCAGGCGATAACTGCAGCGACAAATTGCGGCTGAGCTTTCGCGCTACCAGCAATTGTACGGTGTAGCTGGTACGGTACTTTGCATTGAGATAAGGCTTGTCGCTGTATCTTAACGATGTATAGGCTATGCCTGCCAGCGCCGTTACAGAAACCGGGATGCGTTTCCCGGCACCTTCTGATTGCCGCAAGAGCTTACCTTTCAGATACCCGTCGTATGTTTTCTGAAAGGTACTTCGTCCAATGCCAGCCGTTAGCTCATCGGTAAGGCCGTAGTCGAACCCCATGCGCATTGTGGCATTGTCTAATCCAAAAAACTCATACGCCCCTTCATTTATTTTTCCAAAACGGTGCATGATCATAAACAGCAGCACACCCTTTGCCGGGGTTTCCACAGATTGCGTGTTAATGATGTGCGTGCCCTTAAATGTTGCTGTAACACGCCCCCCCTGTTTATCCGTCATCATGGAATCTTCCAGCATATGCAGCAGGCTGGAATCCTGGGATATTGCTATCTTACCAAAGCAGGTACATAAAAAGAAAAACAATGCATAATATTTCATCCGTATATTTTTAATGTTTTAATGGCCGGACGCCTGCCTGGCCGGAAAACAGGGAACGCCCTGATATATATTCCCCTTTATGTGAAATATTTTACGTGGGCGTTTCATATGGTTTAGTTTACAGGTTTGCAGCTAATTTTTACCTGCACATCAATTTGCCTGGCGATCTTGTCTCTTACAATACCGGGAATGGTAATATCAAAATCCTGCGGTAAAAGATTAAACCGCGCCGTTCCCGTTAGCCCATCCGCAGTAACCTCCAGTGTGGCCGGTGTACTAATAGACTTTTCCACACCATGCAATGTAATTACGCCCTGTACCCGGATGTTGTATATCTGCGGCTTTTGCAAATCAACATCACCGGTAAACGTTCCCTTAAAAAGGGATTTGGGATACCTGTCGCTCTCTACATAGTTCTCATTAAAGTGTTCCTGCATCAGTTCCTTCCTGAACAAAAAACTTTTCATGAGCATGGAAAAGGCCATCGTTTTCTGCGAGAGATCAATAGCCGCATATACCTGGTTATTCTCTGCCTTAATATCTTCCATTGGCGTTTTGGAAAAGAATTGAATAACACCCGTTCTGGTAATATACACCTGCGCAGATGCAGCCGGAATTACCAGTGCGCAGAACCCGATATATAGTATAAACTTCTTCATTCACTGATTTTTTTGAAATGAATCGTTTCCCCTGACACCTCACACCTGGTAAAGCCGTCAGCGATCAGCTATCGGGAGAGTAGCTATTAACAACAGAACAGATATTCCTTCTTTCACTTCTCACCTTTCTCTTCTCCCCGAATTTCGGATTTCGGCCTTCCGGCTTCGGATTTTAAAGTTGAATTTTATTTGGTTTTTGTTATTTGCCTTTTGGTGCTTTGCAATCAATCAGCAGTACAAAGAAGGAGTATTCATCCCATCATTAGTAGTTACTCACTGATAGCTGATATCTCATACCTCACTCCTGCCCCGCTCCTCCCGCTATCCACGCTTTTATTTTATTGATCTCACAATCAGAAAGCTTTCCTCCGTTATCCGGCATTGGAGGATAACCGTTAGCATGCGTAATAACACCTATAAGATTACCATTACCGGCCTGTATTTTCAGGTTAGCATAGCCATCTAAGCTAACATCGCCGTTAACGATACCATTGGCATGGCAGGAATAACAGTTGGCAGCAATAATGGGTAAAATATCCCTGCTGTATTTCATGCCAACGGTATCGCACTGCTGCGGCATCAGCACATCTTCCGATGCTTTGGAGCAGCTTCCCAAAGCCGAAATAAAAAAAATCAGCGCCCATATATAGAGAAGACTACGGATCATACGTTTCAATTTTTATAGAATGATGATACAATCGGTGAGGTTAACATCCATGTTAAAGCCTGTACATTTTCCTTTCACCACCACTTCCATCCCCTCTTTTATATGGTTCATTTCTAACGATGATGCCGGTGAAAAAAAACAGCTTATACCACCTCCTCCCGGTTGCATACCGAGCATTAATACCGCGTCATTACCATTGAGAATAATATCATCCACCCTTCCTTTAACTTCAATTACTTTATTTAAAAACCTTTCATCCGCCGCTGTCTCATCGCTATGGTACCCTTCATACAACAGCGCAGCACTGATGAACAGTTGCGTGTTTTTACCGGATATATCTTCCCGTGGCTTATTATACCAGTACCAGGCCACGGCAAGACATACAAGGGCCACTGCCAAAAAAATTATTATTTTTTTTCGCATTCCTGCTATGCTGTTATTATGATTAATGGAATCTTTTCCCGATACCTAAAAATATACCTGCACTGTTTAGTGAAAGATTACCCTTACCCATACCCGAAACAGGCACCCTGAAATAAGGTTCTGCACGCAACTGGAACGACTTTCCTATCTTTCTTTCATATCCCGCCCCCAGGTTCACTGCCGCCAGCCAGACCCGGGAATTTTCCCTGTAGGTATACCCCTTTGTATGAACGTTGCCATAATATGCATAAGTGTAATTATAATATTCCCTGTTCATTAAATATGAAGACATGCCACCCGTGAGAAACCAGTTGGCCTTTTTGCCACTGCTGAAATTATAGCGAACATTCACCGGCAGGGTTATCATACCACAGTTACCGTTAACCGAATAAATTTCAGCATTGTTCCAGTATTGCCCCAGTTTCGACTTATCAAAATATTCGCCTTTGGTATAATACTGCTTTTTTTCCCATAAAGCGCCGGCTTCCACCTGCCACCGGTTGCTGATCCGGTACCCGAATAATAAACCGCCACTGTACCCTACTCCCGATGTTTTTTGAAACTTAACCGTACTTATATCAGGTGAAACCAATGCCTGTATATAGAAATAGCGGTTTTTTACCGATGGCAGCACTGGTTTTACCTCCTCCCCTGCTGCTGATTCCGGCCGGGTTTTATGGCCATTTTCCCGGGTAGCAGCATTGTGCATAATATATCTTTCTTCCGTTAGTGCCGGCAATACCCTGTCCCTGATCCCTGCTTTTTGCAGGAGCAAAGCAGGCGCATACAACAAACCCCCTAATGACTCTCCTGCTTTGTCCTGCATATTTCCCAATTTATCCCTGAAACCGGTTATATGCTGTTGGGTTTTCATAGTACCCGTTTCCTTTCCGGCAGCTTTATGAGTTGCTATACCCTTCTTTTTCTGCGCGTCTGCAAAAACAATTGTTTCATCCGGAACGGCACCCTCAACAGGAATAGCGTGGCCGGGCTGCTGCCGGTAAGTAACCGGTGCTATATTGCTTATAGAACGGTTATTGAAATTTTTGTCCCAGGTATTATGCGCCATCCATCCGGCAGGGAACAACAGGAGCCACCAGAAGATAAAGCGTCGCTTTTTCTTCTTTTTACCCGTTTCCGGTACATTAGCTTTGCCATGTAAAGCAGCGTGCACACTTTCCCAGTCGGATGCATTTTGGGTATCCACCTCATAGCCTTCCGCGGCTTTACGGAAAAGCGTTTCCATATCGTCGTTCTTCAGGTAAAACATAACACATTATCCTTATTATCTTTTACAAGGTATTTTTGGAGGAAAGCCCTGGCCCTGGCAAGGTTCGACTTTGACGTACCTACGGAAATGCCCAGCATCTTACCAATTTCCTGGTGCGAATACCCGTCAATAACATAAAGGTTGAACACTGCCCTGTACGAGGGGCTCAGCTTTCTTATCAGCTCAATGATCTCTTTGTACAGCAATTGCTCATCCGACCGCACTTCAGCCTCATGACCATTCCATACCTCTTCGCTAATGGGCTGGTACTTCCTTTGCGCCTGGTTTACACGTATATAATCTATGGCTGTATTGATCACTATCCTGCGCATCCAGGCCATGAGCAAACTTTCTACGTTAGCGGCATGCGCATATTCGAATTTGCCAAACGCCCTGAATATTTTCACAAAAGCATCATTGGTAACCTCGGCTGCTGCCTCATAGCTGCTCAGGTAACGGTATACTGTTTTCAGTGCAAAACCCAGGTATTTTTCGTAAAAAACCTTCTGACATTTCGCATCATTGGCAGTACAGCCTCTTACCAGATATAACAATTGTTCCAAACCGCGGTAAACTTTATTAATGATAATTACGGAGTTTGCCCGCTAATGGTTGCGCAGCAACCCTGTTTTTTATAAAGCCGGGAGTAACCTATACTATTTGGTTTCAAATGCATTGCCCGAGCCATCAGATTCCTGCTCATCAATATCTTCTTTTCTGAAACTATCAATTCGGTTTACCCTCCGTCTCAAATCGCACCATACGTACTTTTCCTGTGCAGGCAGGTACATTATGCAAGCTAATATTTTAATGAAACGGAGTGTGGCAGCGGCTTTTATTTTTCAGCATCTGTCGTTTTTACCCTCCGCGTACCAGGTTGCTATTTCTGCTCCTTAGTAATTTTCCGGTATCGTAGTAATGAAACTACAGTCGCTTATAAAAAAATTTTACACCACAATCATATAATACACTATTTTTTTACACATCTTATTCACGTTCCTTTGTGCAACAAATCCAGATCCTGTTTTAAGATTCCTAATCCCTGATCCAACACCTGAGAGAAAATTTATATCCAATATCTCTGACAAAACCTGAATTGCGGCAGAAGATGAACGAAAGTGAATTCCATTCCTCTGATACTAACCGGAAATTATTTTTCATTTTCTGCTGCTTTCATTTTGATTGTTATCACCCCAGGAAATTTCCTTCACCGCCGCATGAGACTTCAACTCCCTGATTATACCGGCAAATTCCGCTTCATCCATTTTATTAAAGACAATATGAACGCTGGTTTCATTTTTTGTGCTGTTCATTTTATTTTGTACCCCTGCAACATGGCTGTTAAAAAGTAAGCTACTCATTATTTCCGCCATGTTTACAGTATATATTGTGGCGAACTGAAGCTGCCTTTGATCAAGCATCACTTTTTCATGCCTTAATACGTTAGCAAAACCAAACGCCGATACCATCATAATAAGAGAAGCGCCTAAGCAAACCATCATATGCAAAAAAAGGTGAGGAAAAAATTCCACAATGAACCTGCCCGTTATCTATTAATTTTTAAAACCAGGGTACAAATATGATGTCGGATTACATAAGTATATTTTTTTTATCCGGCTTTTTGTATTATTATTCCATTCATTCTGCATACTTCCCCAGGATGATGTGCCTTGCTACTTTTTACGCGCACAGTATACACGCTTACATTTGTTAACGCAGCAAACTACAGAATTGGGCTATAGCGGAGGCATAATTATTGGCTGATAAGGGAAAACGAGGCAGATGGTTGGGGCTGACAAATAAACATATACCTTACAATGAAATTTCAAAATAAAGAAAAGCAAAGCAAAGATGTATTTTCCGAATTGTTTCCTCAAGCCATTTCGGCACTAAAAAAAACGATTATCACACCCCTGTTTTCGGACAATCTTTTTCATAAATACGCCAATGAAAAGCCTCCCCTGCGTTCCGAGCTTTTTTCCATGCAGCAAATGGAAAATCATGCCAGGAGCCTGGCAGGCAAGCATATTTTAACCAGGGCCGAGCCTTCCGAAAAGATGCTGAAACGGTTAGGAGAAAATGAAAGCCTCCTGATGGAAATATACAGCCTGTTAACGGAAACCGTGAAATCCAGTATCCGCATTGCACCTGCGGGCGAATGGCTTTTAGATAATTTTTATCTCATTGAAGAACAGGTAAACACCGGCAAAAAACACTTACCCAAAGGCTACAGCAAAGGTTTGCCCCAGCTTGCCAATGGCGCTTCAAAAGGTCTGCCACGTGTATATGATATTGTGGTAGAGCTGATATCACACAGTGACGGAAGAGTAGATACAGAGAGCTTATCTGGTTTTATAAATGCTTACCAGTCGGTAACACCGCTCCAGTTAGGAGAGTTGTGGGCTATCCCCATTATGCTCCGGCTCGCGCTGATCGAAAACCTCCGCCGCTTATCTACCGAAATAGCTTTAGACATCCTGCATAAAAATTTGGCCAATTACTGGGCAGACCAAATGCTGGAGACGCTTGATAAAGATCCTAAAAACCTGGTGGTTGTGATTGCCGATATGGCCAGGTCAAAACCACCGGCAGAAGGCGCATTTATTGCAGAGCTCACCAGGAAGCTGCAGGGCAGGGGCGCCTCGCTCAGCCTGCCACTGAGCTGGATCGAGCAATTCGTTTCAGACATGTCGTTAACCGGCGCCGAACTGGTACACATTGAAAACCAGAAACAGGCGGCAAGGCAGGTATCCGTAAGCAACAGCATCAGCAGCCTGCGATTTTTAAACAGCGCCGACTGGCGCACGTTCGTGGAAACGGAAAGCATCGTTGAAAAAATACTGAATGAAGACCCGGACGCAGTGTATGGAAAAATGGATTTCTATACAAGAGACCACTACAGGCACGTGGTTGAAAAAACAGCAAAGTACAGCGCCCTGTCTGAAGAAGCAGTTGCAAAAATAGCGATACGCCTTGCGCAGCTCTGTCCTGAAAAGGGCAGAAAAAAGCATGTAGGATATTACCTGGTAGACAGCGGGGTAAGGCAGGTTGAAAAAATAGCAAAGGTAGATATGCCTTTCACCCAAAAGTTGCGTAATCACCTGGCTGCAGTTCCCTTATTTTATTATCTCTCCGGCATTGCCCTGCTTTCGTTTTTGTTTTTCAGCATACTCACCCGCCATATTAATGAAAGCCTGCCAACCTGGCTATATGTAATCTTGCTGCTCGTTTGTGCTATTGCAGCCAGCCAGCCGGCTATAACACTTTTTAACTGGATCACAACACTGCTTACGCACCCCAACCCGTTACCAAGAATGGATTTCTCTTCGGGCATACCGCAGGAAAGCAGTACGCTTGTAGTTATACCAACGATGCTTACCAGTACCGATGCCGCCGATAACCTGGCAGAAGCGCTGGAAGTGCGGTATGTAGCCAACCGTGATGATCATCTGCACTTTGCACTGCTTACCGATTTTAAAGACGCGGAAACAGAAACCCTGCCGGAAGATGAGGCGTTGCTTGCATATACTAAAAACAAGATCACGGCGCTTAATGAGCAATATGGAAGAAACACCAACAACATTTTCATGCTGTTTCACCGGCCGCGTAAATGGAATGAAAAAGAAGGCGTATGGATGGGGTACGAACGCAAACGGGGCAAGCTCAAAGAATTGAATGCCCTGCTGCGGGGTACGGGAGATGAAAACTTTTCATTGGTAGTGGCCGATAAAAGCCTGTTTCCAGATATTAAATATGTTATCACACTTGATACAGATACCAAATTACCCAGGGAAGCCGCGTGGAAAATGATCGCATCACTGGCACACCCGCTCAACAAAGCGGTGTATAGCCCCGGGAAAAAAAGAGTAACGGAAGGGTATACGATCTTACAACCCCGCGTGTCCAACAGCCTCCCCGGCCCAAGAGCTTCCTGGTATGCCCGCATACACGGCAACGAGCCCGGCATTGATCCATATACCCGAATGATATCTGACGTATACCAGGATCTTTTTAAAGAAGGTTCTTTTATTGGAAAAGGGATTTACGAGGTAGATACTTTTACCCAATCGCTCAGGGGCCGGTTTCCAGAGAACCGTATTCTTAGTCACGACCTGGTAGAAGGCTGCTATGCCCGCTCAGGATTTTTGAGCGACGTGCAGTTGTATGAAGATTATCCGCCGAGCTACTATGCCGATATGCAAAGGCGTCACCGCTGGATACGCGGCGACTGGCAGATATTAAGATGGCTGTTCCCCCTGGTGCCTGCACCCGATAAAAACTACAGGAGAAATCCGCTGAGCGCTTTATCGTGCTGGAAAATATTCGACAATATCCGCAGGAGCCTGGTAGCCCCCGGCCTGGTAGCGCTGCTGCTATACGGATGGCTGTTCTCATCCGGCAGCTTCTGGACCCTTGCGGTAGCGGGTATCATTATTATTCCTTCTTTTATTAAAATAGTATGGGAAATATTCAATAAGCCAAAGGACATCGGCTTTTATCCGCACCTTTTATTCATGATGCAGTCTGCAAAAGATCATTTCCTCCGCCATTTGCCTGAGCTTATATTCCTACCCTATGAAGCCTTCGTTAATATGCATGCTATTGTGCTCACGGCCTGGCGCATATTTATTTCAAAAAGAAACCTGCTGCAATGGAATCCATATGGCAATTCCGTTCGTTCCGCTCCAAAAACACTTTTCGGCAACTATATAACCATGTGGATAGCGCCTGTTTTTGCAACAGGGGTATTAATGTATTTATTTTACATAGACTCGTTGGCCGCTATAATTGACCTGCCTTTATTAATAAGCTGGATGCTTTCCCCGGGCATTGCCTACCTGATCAGCATGCCCCGCAAGCCAAAGCGCGCCGCCCTCAGCGCCGATCAAACTGCTTTCCTTCACAAATTGTCGCGGAGAATATGGGCCTTCTTTGAAAAGTTCGTAACCGATGAAGACAACTGGCTTCCCCCGGATAATTATCAAAAACAACCGGGTCCAAAAATTGCGCACCGCACCTCCCCTACCAATATCGGCTTATCCCTACTGGCCAATCTTACCGCTTATGATTTTGGCTATGTATCAGCAGGGAGACTGATGGACCGAACCACACGCACATTCCGTACGGTGCAGGCATTGGAGAAATATAAAGGACACTTGTATAACTGGTACGACACCATAACACTATCCTGCCTGCAGCCAAGATATATCTCAACTGTTGACAGCGGAAATTTCATAGGCCATGTTATTACCTTAAAACAGGGTTTGCTGCAATTAAAAGAAAACAGGATCTTTTCTGACCGTATGTTAGGGGGGCTGTTGGATACCATTGCTGTAATACTCGAAAAGAATGAGAAGGTCATCCTGTTGCAGGAGCTGAAAAAAGATATAGAAGCCGCACAAATCAATCCTCCGCAATCTCTCGGGGATGTAATGGCTACAATGGAGCAGCTTAAAAACAAGTATCACATTATCGTTCGTCAATACGAAAACGCCGATAAGGAAACCGGTAAAAAAGCCCGCGAATGGGTGGCATTGCTGGGCGTACAGTTGAACGATATCACCGGCGACCTCATTACCCTTGCTCCCTGGTTATCATTGCAACCCCCGTCTCCGGCATTTCACGATATTATTAACGATATGGATTATATCCCTACGTTAACGCAATTGTGCAGCATACAAACAGCGCTGTTGCCTACAGTAAAATCCTTTTACCGGCCATCCAACACAGCAGCAGAAAATGACTGGCTCGACATGCTGGTGTCTCATATCATCCAGTCTTCCAAACGCGCCAAAGAAAGGATACAGGACCTGGAAGACCTTGCAGAGCAGTGTGACGAATTTTCGGATGTGGAATATGATTTCTTATACAGCAAAACACAACACCTGCTGGCCATTGGCTATAATGCCGAAGAGCACCGCCGCGATAACAGTTATTATGACCTGCTGGCCTCCGAAGCAAGACTTGGGAATTTTGTAGCCATAGCCCAGGGGAAACTACCGCAGGAAAGCTGGTTCGCACTGGGCAGGCAACTCACCAGCTTTGGTTCAGCACCCGCGCTGCTTTCCTGGAGTGGCTCTATGTTCGAATACCTTATGCCCGATCTGGTAATGCCTTCGTATGAAAATACGTTACTGGATCAAACCCAAAAAGCCGTAGTGCAAAAACAAATTGATTACGGCAATAAAAGAGATGTGCCCTGGGGTATTTCCGAATCAGGATATAATATGATAGATTCTGCTATGAACTACCAGTACAAAGCCTTTGGCGTACCCGGAACGGGCTTCAAGCGCGGACTGGGAGAAGATCTGGTGATATCGCCCTATTCGGCTGTTATGGCCCTTATGGTAATGCCTGAAGAAGCGTGCAACAATCTTCAGCTCATGGCAAAAAAGGGTTTTACCGGTACCTATGGTTTTTTTGAAGCGATAGATTACACGCCTTCCCGTTTGCCAAGAGGACAGGAGCATGTGATCATCCAGTCTTTTATGATACACCACCAGGGTATGTCATTGCTGGCGCTTTCGCATCTGCTGCTAAACCAGCCCATGCAAAAGCGCTTCATATCGGATGTACAGTTCCAGGCAACACTGCTTTTGCTGCAGGAACGCATACCGCGTGTTACAGCATTAAGCGCCCCCAACATCCACGTTGCCGACTCCGGCGTAACGAGTAAGGAAGATGATGCCTATATGCGCGTCATCAATACGCCTCAAACCGCCACTCCCGAAATACAACTGCTTTCCAACGGCAGGTACCACGTTATGGTATCGAATGCAGGCGGCGGCTACAGCAGGTGGAAAAATATTGCAGTAACCCGCTGGCGCGAAGACAGCACCTGCGATAACTGGGGGAATTTCTGCTTCATAAGAGACCTGGAGAATAATGAATTCTGGTCATCGGCTTACCAGCCCGCATTACAGAACGGCGATCATTATGAAGCCGTATTCTCGCAGGGACGGGCGGAGTTTCGCCGGCGCGATTTTTCCATTGAAGCGCACACCGAAATTGTGGTATCGCCCGAAGATGATGTGGAGCTCAGGAGATTACACCTTACCAACCGGTCGCGAAAAAAAAGGATAATTGAAGTAACCAGCTACGCCGAAGTGGTGCTGGCGCCTGTAGGTGCAGACGCCGCGCATCCGGCATTCAGCAACCTGTTTGTGCAAACCGCCCTGCTGCGGGAAAGCGATGCTATTGTATGTACACGCCGTGCCCGTTCGCAGGATGAGCACCCGCCTTCTATGTTTCATTTAATGAAAGTACACCATGCTGTTGTACAAAATATAGCTTATGAAACAGACAGAACAAAATTTACGGGAAGGGGTAACAGCATTCATCAGCCGCTATGCATGCAACAAAGCCATCCGCTTTCCTCTACCGAAGGTTCCGTGCTCGACCCGGTGGTTTCCATCCAGTACCGCATAGAAATTGCACCGCAGCAAACCGCGGTAATAGATATGATTACCGGCATTGCGGAAACAAAAGAAGGCTGCCATGACATGATCGGGAAATACCAGGATAAATTCCTCGTAGACCGCGGATTTGAATTATCATGGACGCACAGCCAGATCGTATTGCGGCAGATCAATGCCACGGAAGCAGACGCGCAATTATATGCAAAGCTGGCCAGCGCCATCATTTATACCGATCCTGCATTGCGGGGCGCTCCCGACCTTATATCCCGCAATAACCGCGGGCAGTCGAGCCTGTGGAGCCATTCCATTTCCGGCGATCTGCCTATTGTTTTGGTGAAGATCGAGGACGTAAACAATATTGAGCTGGTAAAACACATGATCCAGGCGCACGCTTACTGGCGGTTAAAAGGAATGATCGTTGACCTGGTAATATGGAATGAAGACCATGGCAGCTACAGGCATACCCTGCAAAACCAGATCATGTCGCTTGTGGTACCGCTTGTGGGAGCGCAAATTAATGAAGACCCCGGTGGCGTTTTTATACGCTCCGCGGATCAGCTCTCCAACGAAGACCGCATCCTGTTTCAAACGGTAGCACGTGTGGTGCTGTCGGACAGGTTTGGCTCCTTAGAAGAACAATTAAACAGGCATGTGAAAATAAAGAATGTCATTCCTTATTTCACCCCGGCTAAGTTTTACCCCTCTACTCCCACGGCAGTTACCCTGCCCGAAAACCTGCAGTTCTTTAACGGTACTGGTGGTTTTTCGGCAAACGGGAAAGAGTATATTATTATAACGGAGCCGGGTAAGGTAACGCCTGCGCCATGGTGTAATGTAGTTGCCAATGCCGGTTTTGGGAGTATTATATCCGAAAGCGGCCAGGCCTATACCTGGTTAGAAAATGCACACGAGTTCCGGATCACCCCATGGAATAATAACCCGGTAAGCGACCTGGAAGGAGAATGTTATTACCTGCGTGATGAAGAAAGCGGGAAATTCTGGTCGCCTGCACCCCTGCCCGTGAGGAGTAAAACACCCTACATTACCAGGCATGGCTTTGGCTATAGCGTTTTCGAACACAGCGAAGATGGCATCTATTCCGAAATGACTGTGTTTGTTGACCTTGACCATGCGGTGAAGTTTACCGTGCTTAAGATACAGAACCGGTCGGGCAGGCAGCGTAAGCTGTCGGTTACGGGATATGTAGAATGGGTATTGGGGGAATTTCGTCCAAAAACACAGATGCATATCGTTACTACTGCCGACGGAGATACCGGAACCCTCTTTGCACGCAATGACTATAACACCGAATTTGTCAACCGGGTAGCTTTTTTTGATACCGACCGTATGCTGGAATCGTATACCTGCGACCGGAAAGAATTTATCGGCCGCAACGGATCTTCCCGCAATCCGGCAGCAATGAACAAAGTGAAGCTTTCAGGAAAATCAGGACCGGCCTTAGATCCCTGCGCGGCTATCCAAATTACCGTTGACCTGGCCAATGAAGAGTCGCATGAAATTATCTTTAAGCTCGGCGCTGCAAAGTCGCATGCCGCTGCATTGCATATTACAGAACAATTTAAAACGCATGCCAATGTTCACCAGGCTTTAGATAAAGTACAGCATTTCTGGCAGCACACCCTCGGAACCGTAGAGGTGCATACCCCCGATACAGCCTTAAACATCCTTGCCAACGGATGGCTTAACTACCAAACCCTGGCCTCAAGAATATGGGGCAGAAGCGGCTACTACCAATCGGGCGGAGCTTTTGGCTTCAGGGATCAGTTGCAGGATGTTTTATCGCTCCTTTATACAAAGCCCGGTATTGCAAGAGCACAGATCTTACTGAACGCCTCCAGGCAGTTTAAAGAAGGAGATGTGCAGCACTGGTGGCATCCACCTTCCGGACGGGGTGTGCGCACTACCTGCTCGGATGATTTTTTATGGCTGCCCTATGTAACCGCAAAATACGCAACGCATACCGGCGATACGGAAATATTAGAGGAAGTGGTAGGTTTTATAGAAGGCCGGCCGCTGAATGAAGGTGAAGAATCTTATTACGACCTTCCCTCACGTTCGGGCCAAACTGCCAGCCTGTATATACATTGCACTAAAGCGATAGAAAGAGCGCTTCGTTTTGGAGAGCACGGGCTGCCGTTAATTGGGTCGGGCGACTGGAATGACGGCATGGATAAAGTAGGTGAAAAAGGAAAGGGAGAAAGCGTTTGGCTTGCTTTTTTCCTGTACGATATCCTGAACCGGTTTGATGCGATTGCAGCAAAACGGGGTGATACAGCTTTTGCGGAAAGATGCCGGGAACAGGCTGCAATGCTGCGTAAAAACACAGAAGCGCATGCATGGGACGGACAGTGGTACCGCCGCGCTTATTTTGATGACGGCACGCCCCTGGGCTCATCGCAAAACGAAGAAGCCAGCATTGATTCTATTGCGCAAAGCTGGAGCGTATTGTCGCAGGCGGGCGATGCCAAAAGAACAGTAACCGCTATGCAATCGGCAAGTAAACACCTGGTGCGGAAAGATGCCGGGCTGATACAGTTGCTTAACCCACCTTTTGACTCCTCATCACTTAACCCCGGGTATATTAAAGGATACGTTCCTGGAGTGCGCGAAAACGGCGGGCAATATACCCATGCAGCTATATGGTTTGTAATGGCGCTGATGGCGTTGAAAGAAAAAGAGCAGGGATGGGAGTTGCTGCAAATGATCAACCCGGTTAACCGTGGCAGCAGCGCGGAAACAATAGCAACATACAAAGTGGAACCCTATGTAATTGCCGCCGATGTTTACTTTGAACCGGCGCACCTCGGGCAGGGCGGATGGACCTGGTATACCGGTTCGGCCGCATGGATGTATCAACTGATACTGGAATCCTTTTTAGGCATAAAGCAAAAAGGCGAGGAACTTTATTTTGATCCCCGCACCCCACCTTCATGGACTTCATTTAACGTTCGGTATAAATATATGGATACCTTATATAATATATCTATTAAGACAACCGGCACAGGTGAAACCCAGATAATAATGAATGGCAGGATTACCGGAAACAATTTCCTTCCTTTGCTGAATGATGGCGGAGAGCATACCGTGGAGGTTGTGACAGGAAGCTTATAGGGGTGTGGGGTACTGGATACAAGTTGCAGGGTAGAAGGTACAGGGCGTGCAGGTTGCAAGACCCATGCTACTACGAAATCCCCCTGTGACCTGTTAAACCTGAAATCTGAAACCTGAGACCTAAACATAATACCGCATCTCAAAAAAAATGCTTACATTAACCATTCTACAGAACAGATAATTTTTAAATCATGAATAATAAAATTGCCTCTCTTACAAAACTTCAGCAGGAAGGAAAAAATATCCATCGCCTTCCTTTTTCTATCAGGATCTTACTGGAAAACATCCTCCGCAACCACGATGGCTTTGCCATTACCGATGAGCACCTGCATACCCTAACCGAATGGAATGCCGCCGGATCAGATAAGGATATTCCGTTTAAACCGGCCCGTGTGCTGATGCAGGATTTTACCGGCGTACCCGCTGTGGTAGACATCGCTTCCCTGCGTGCCGAACTGATCCGGAAAGGCGGTGATGGTTCCCGCATTAACCCCGCCATTCCTGTAGACCTCGTAATTGACCACTCTGTGCAGGTAGATTTCTTTGGCACCGACTATTCCTATAAAAGTAATGTGGCCTTAGAATATGAGCGCAATGCCGAACGCTATAAGCTTTTAAAATGGGCGCAAAAAGGGTTGGATAATTTTACCGTTGTACCACCGGGCATGGGCATTTGCCACCAGGTAAACTTAGAATATTTAGCCAAAGGTGTTATAGAAAGAGACGGCTGGGCTTTTCCGGATACCCTGGTAGGAACCGATTCACATACACCCATGGTAAACGGCATTGGCGTGCTGGCCTGGGGTGTGGGCGGCATTGAAGCCGAAGCGGCCATGCTGGGACAGCCGATTTATTTTTCCTGTCCGCAGGTGGTGGGTTTAAAATTAACCGGTAAGATCCCACAGGGATGTACAGCCACTGATATGGTGCTT
Source organism: uncultured Sphingobacteriales bacterium (assembly GCA_937871285.1). Classification (GTDB taxonomy): domain Bacteria; phylum Bacteroidota; class Bacteroidia; order Chitinophagales; family Chitinophagaceae; genus Agriterribacter. Next base: position 55,944 of record CALMQS010000013.1, read on the forward strand.
ACCATAACCAAGCTGCTCCGAGATTATGGCGTGGTAGGAAAGTTCGTTGAAGTATTTGGAGACGGGCTTGATCATTTAACGGTTACGGACAGGGCAACTATCTCCAATATGTCGCCCGAATTTGGCTGCACGGTTACCTATTTCCCTATAGATGATCAAACGCTGGATTACATGAGGCGTACGGCGCGCAGCCAGCAACAAATTGATCTCGTAAAAAAATATTGCCAGGATAATATGCTCTGGCGCACAGGAAAAGAAGCTATTGAATATTCGCACGTATTAGAATTAGACCTGGGTAGCTTGCGCCCCACGGTTGCCGGGCCCAAACGTCCGCAGGATAAAATATTATTAGAAGAATTAGACGATAAATTCACAGAAGTGCTTAAAACAGAATTTTTAAGAGATTATGTTCCGTTTCACAGCCGTCAGGAACATGCCTGGCTGGCGGAAGGTGGTTCGGGTACTGAATTTTCGTATTCACCACGTCATGAGCATACCGATGTTACGGTAGAAAAAGAAAATGACCTGAGATCGGTAAGAATAAAAATAAAGAATAAGGAATATGTGCTGAGCGATGGAAGCATTGTTATTGCTGCTATTACCAGTTGCACCAACACGTCTAACCCTGCCGTAATGGTGGGCGCTGGTTTGGTGGCGCGAAAAGCCATTGAAAGGGGGTTGCGCTCAAAGTCGTGGGTGAAAACAAGCCTGGCGCCCGGTTCTAAAGTGGTAACCAGTTACCTGCAACGGTCGGGGTTAGCCGAAGACCTGGAAGCATTGAGATTCCATACCGTTGGATATGGCTGCACTTCCTGCATCGGCAACAGCGGCCCGCTACCGCCGCATATAGCCGAAGCTATTGACAAAAGCGAAATGGTGGTGGCATCTGTACTATCGGGCAACCGTAATTTTGAAGCGCGGGTACATTCACAGGTAAAAATGAATTTCTTAATGTCGCCCATGCTGGTAGTGGCTTTTTCCCTGGTAGGCCGCGTGGACGTTGATTTATTGCACGACCCGTTAGATTATGATCCCAACGGCGAACCGGTATACCTGAAAGATATCTGGCCTACCCAGGAGGAGATCAATGAAACGATCAAATCCTGCATGCGGGTAGAAGATTTTGAGCAGGTGTACAGTGTGATTTTTGAAGGGGAAGAAGACTGGAAGAATCTGGTAGCGCCGGAAGGCACAAAATATGTTTGGGATGATCATTCCACCTATATTCAGGAAGCGCCTTTCTTTCAAAACCTAAGCACTGTTCCCGAAAACCTAACCGATATTAAAGACGCGCGTGTACTGTTATTTTTGGGGGATTCGGTTACTACGGATCATATTTCCCCCGCAGGTGCTTTTGGCGAGCAAACCGCAGCAGGACAATATCTTCTCAGCAAAGGTGTAGCACGAAAAGATTTCAACTCCTATGGCTCACGCCGCGGCAACCATGAAGTGATGATGCGTGGTACATTTGCCAATGTGCGTATTAAAAATAAGATCACCGATAAGGTGGGCGGGTTTTCAACTTACCTTCCCACCAACGAAACGCTCACCGTTTTTGATACGGCTATGAAATACGCGGCTGATCAAACGCCGCTGATCGTGCTGGCCGGTAAAGAATATGGAAGCGGTTCATCGAGAGACTGGGCAGCAAAAGGTCCAAGCCTGCTGGGAGTTAAGGTAGTGATAGCCGAAAGCTTTGAACGCATCCACAGGAGCAACCTGGTAGGGATGGGGATTTTGCCTTTGGAATTTCCCGAAGGAGAAACCGCGGAAACACTGGGCTTAACAGGAAAGGAAATATTTGATATAACAGGAATATCGGAGAACCTGTATCCCTTTAAAAAAATAAAGGTTACTGCCAAAAAAGATTCCGGTGAAGTAATAACATTTGAAGGAAAAGCCAGATTAGATTCTGCCATTGATGTGGCGTATTTTAAAAATGGGGGTATCCTGCAATATGTGCTGAGAGGGTTTTTGAAATAATTCGAAAAAGCACCAAAAGCCAAAAAGCAAGAACCAAATAAATCTGAAGGCTTAAATCCGAAGCTAATAGCTGATAGCTGTTCGCAGTAAAGGGCTTCACGCTTACATGGTCTTCACTTAAGAAATTCTTTGTTGAGCAATTCTTTTACTTGCGGATGTCGCTTTACATAGGCGCCTACAAACGGACAATAAACCATTACCAGTTTTTTGTTATCAAGGGCATATTGAAAAGCATGTGCGGCTAATGCAGAAGCAAGGCCTTTGCCACGTAGGTGACCGGGCACTACGGTATGCATCAAAGCAATATTAATGCGTTTATAAAACCGGTATTCGAGGTAAGCAGTGTTATCGCCTTCGCCGGTTTCGAACCGCATCAGGTCTTTGTTATCCCTGATATTTATTTTTGTGACCATTTTACAATTGAAGCGTTTCAATTAACTCTTTCGCAGCAATGCGCCCTGCCCGGTTGGCGCCAATGGTAGAAGCAGACGGACCGTAGCCGACTAAATGGATACGTGGATCCTTAGCTACCCGGGTGGCTAATTTCCCATCCATCTCAATTCCTTTTTTATCGTTCTTTAAATGTAAAGAAGCAAAATGATCCAAAGAATGGCGAAAACCGGTATTCCAAAAAATAACATCCGCATCGACGGTGGTGCCATCTTTCCACCGAACACCGGTTTCTGTAATTTCCTCAAACATAGGCTTCCTGTTCAGAACCCCACTATTCAGCATTCCTTCAATAGCGGGCGTTATGGGCAATCCCGTTACGGACACTACTGATTTTGGCGGTAAGCCCTCCCGTACTCTTTTTTCTACCATGGCTACCGCCTCCCGTCCTTTTTCCCGGGTAAATTCATATTTTCTAAAATCCGGGGAGCGGCGGGCTACCCACGTAGTTTGGGTTACTTTAGAAACCTCACCTAATAACTGAACAGCCGAAATTCCTCCACCCACAATAATGACGTGTTTTCCAATAAATTCCTCAGCATTTTTGTATTCGCCTGTATGCAATTGCCTGCCCCGGAATTTTTGCCATCCCGGGTATTTGGGGCAATTCGGTGTTTTCCAGGTACCGGTAGCATTGATAAGCCCGAGGGCGTTAAATTGAATTCCATTTGTTCTTATGATAAACCTTCCATTTCGCTCAATAACTTCATGCACCCGAATGGGACGGATAACAGGAAGTTCAAAAGTTTTCTCATATTGTTCGAAATATTTCGGAATAGCAATATTGGCCTGTAATTCTGTATCCTTTGTATTTATGGCATCCGCAAATTTCATTCCGGGCAGGTCGTTGATACCATTTACATTGCTAAGCCTTAAAGAATCCCAGCGATGTTGCCAGGCTCCACCGGGGCCGAACTCATCATCCAAAACCACAAAACCCTTGCCTGGCTCCAATCCAGCTTTTTTCAGGTGGTAAGCAGCAGACAAACCGGCCTGTCCCGCACCAATCACCACAATATTTACTTTATAAAAAATATCAGGGCGGGTTTGTGAGATTGAAGGCTCACTGTTTTTACTCAATTTTTTTTTATCCTCCATTAACAGATCATTCGGGCAATTTAAAGTCACATCAACGTCTACCAAAACAGCTACAGTCCTCATAAAAAATTATCTTTCCCGCAAGGCGGGGACCTCAAATTACCTTACCCATCCCATACCATCCGGCCCATTGCCGGTTTTAATATCGTCGGTGAACATTAGTGTATCCATATCAAAAACACTCACTATACCGGATCCGCTGCGTGCAACATAAGCTTTTTTACCACCCGGAAGAATGAGTATACCCACCGGTGAAGCCTCCGCTTTAATGCGTTTGATCACGTTGCGCGCGGCGGCGTCTATGATGATCAGCTCTCCGGCGCCATTATCGGACACCAGCACCCTTTTGCCATTGGGCGTAAACTTAACGCGGATAGGCACTTTCCCTACCGCGAAGCTTTGCTTTATGGTATTAGACGCCACATCTATGATATCAATGGTTCCGTCGCCGGTATTACCCACCCATACTTCTTTACCATCTGGTGAAACATCAATCCCTTCGGGCCTGCTGCCCGTTGCAATCTGCATCATTTTACCCGGCGATGAAGGAGTGCCAATATCAATGGAAGTAACGGTATGGGATACCCTGTTTGCCGTATACAAGCGCTTACCATCCGGCGTTAGTACCAGCATGTGCCCGCCATCCTGCCCCGTGCCCGTGAGCCAATCCACTTTATCAGCAGCAAAATCATAGCGGCCTACCGTTCGGGTAAGCTCTGAAATAAAATATATTTTATCACCCTTTGCTTCAATACCATGAGGGCGCAGCAAAGGGCCCAGCTCCACCCTCCGGATCTCTTTACGTGCCGCAATGTCAATAACCGAAAGGCTGTGCCCATGCGTTTGTGCACCATAATTGGCCACAAAGGCCAGTTTGCCATCGGCAGATACCGTCATTTCATGGGGACCTTCGCCGGTGGGTACGGTAGCTATTACTTTTAAGGTTGCCGCATCGGCAATTACCATCGTATTATCGTTCTTATTTAATACCAATAAGGAACCTGTTACCGCCTGCTGTCCTTTGGTATTACAGCAGCATATTAAACAGGTTAATACAGCAAGCGTGATTTTGATATGCATAGCAAAAGTATTGAAGGAGTAAGCAGGATTATTCTAAGATACAAATTTTAGAGGGAAGCGATCTTGATCATTTGCAAAAGGGTGCATTTAAAATTGTCGCCGGTTGGTGGGGACACCAACCGGGGCGGCCTGCCCTGGGCGGTGTCTCCACCGCCCACACGAAGCAAAGCGGTGGGACAATTTTAAATGCACCCTTTGCAAAAAGCAAAACCAACAACCCACTGCCTTTCACCCTAACGAAGCTTGCCTACCGGCAGGCTGGGAAGAGTTTAAGAAAAGAACCCGGAGATTTACTTATTGCCGCGTGATATTTTGAAGAGTCGAAGTAATCCCCCAATGGGAGGGGCGGATTATATTATTGATGGTTTATCGTTGCTTCGAATTTAGAATTTCCGACTTCGGATTTTATCCTGTTACTCCACTTCGCTTCAGGCGGCTTATTTCGGCGCGCATAGTTGTTCTAACTAAATTAATGCTATGGTAATGCAAAAGCCACATACGCATCGCCGGAAGCGGTACCCAGCTTTCCACCACCGCATGCAATAACTATAAACTGTTTGCCATTCACTTCGTACATGGCAGGCGTGGCAAAACCGGCAGCGGGCAAACTGGCTTCCCACAATAGCCGGCCGTTGCTTTTATTAAAAGCCCTGAACTTAGCATCTTTCGTAGCGGCTATGAACAAAAGCCCGGTTTTGGTAACAACAGGACCGCCATAGTTTTCCGTTCCGGTTTCTTTTACGCCCTGTTCCTTAAATACAGGATCTTCGCCGAGCACTGTTTTCCATACATGCTCACCTGTATTCAGGTCAATAGCGGTAAGCGTTCCCCACGGCGGCGCCAAGGCGGGCTTACCGGTTTTAGTTAAAAATTTATCATACCCTGTAAACCGGTAAGGCAACTGCCGGAAGAGATCAGCCGCTGTTTGCTGTATTTCAAATTTGCGTTGATATTCATTTTTCAGATTCAGTACTACCGACACAATGGCTTCTTTTTCTTCCTGTTTCAGATGGCCGAAAGCGGGCATCATCCGTCTTCCGTTATTCATAAATTCAATCAGCGAGGCCTTATCATATTTTTGGTATGCGTTGGTAATACCAGGATAATTACCACCGCCCTTCCGGTCTTTTCCATGACAGGCAGTACAATGTTGCTGGTACAGTCGCTGCCCGGCCTGCAAATAATTTTCGTTGCGGCTTTCTTTCTTTTTAACTTCTTCCATTTTCAATATCCAGGCCATTTCACTGGCATTTACATACAGTATGCCCGTTTCTGGGTCAACCGCCGGGCCGCCCCACTCACCACCACCGTCAAATCCCGGTAATACCACAGTACCCTGCAGGGAACCGGGCATAAACATTTTACCCGTTCGGTAAGACAGTAGGCGGGTTTGCACTTCTTCATATTCCGCTTCTGATAAATAGGGATTAATATCTTTTTCTAAAAAAGACTGCCGCACAAAGGGCGCCGGCTTTTGCGGAATGGGCTGGGTAGGCCACAAACGTTCCCCTGCCAGTTCCGTAGCCGTATCTACCGGTGTTTCCACTACTGGAAATAAAGGTTCGCCTGTATCGCGGTTGAATACAAATACAAAGCCTGTTTTGGTAGTTTGTGCCACGGCATCAATTTTTTTTTCGTTATGCGTTACCGTTAGCAACACCGGCGCTGAAGATGGATCATAATCCCAGGTATCATGATGAATATATTGAAAATGCCAGCGCAACTTTCCGGTTAATGCATCCAGGGCCAGTAAACAATCGGCATACAGGTTAGCACCCAGTCTTTTGCCCCCATAAAAATCCATAGCAGCCGACCCTGTAGGTGCATAGGCAATACCGCGTTCCTGGTCAATGGTCATGCCCATCCAGTTATTAGCGCCCCCGGTCATCTTCCAGGCATCTTTATCTTCCCATGTTTCATGGCCCGGCTCGCCCGGCTGTGGTATAGTATGAAAGATCCATTTCATTTGTCCTGTACGCACATCAAAAGCACGGATATGACCCGGCGCCGCATCCATACCTTCGGAAACCCGCGTACCTGTTAACAAAAGATCTTTATAAATGGTGGGAGCAGACGTTGCGGTAACAAAGAGACCGGCCGCCCGATCGCCCAATCCCTCATGCAAATCCACTTTGCCTTCATTACCAAATGCTGTGATTAGTTTACCCGTGCCGGCATCCACAGCGCAAATAAATTCGCCGACCGTATAAAATAGCCGCTTATCATCTTTGTCATCGCTCCAATATGCAACACCGCGGTTGTTGTTGAGATTGAAATTCGCTTTCTTATCTGAGCCCGCTGTATCGTAAGGAAGAAACGCCCATTTGAGTACGCCGGTTGCAGCATCAAGCGCTAACAATTTAAGTTGTGGCGATACGGCATACATTATACCGTCAACAATAATTGGATTGCATTGAATTTGCGAATGCGCAGCGGTATCCGCGTCCCCTGTGCGGTAAGTCCATGCCACCTGCAGCTGCTGCACATTGGTTGTATCTATTGCTGTAAGGGAAGAATATTTATTTCCGGTGTAATTGCCATTTACCATCGTCCAGCCGGCATATTGATCCGGAGCGTCATTGTTACAACCCGCAGAAGCCAATAAAAACAGACTTATGCTCATAGTATACCTAAAATTGTGCATGCTTGTTTCCATTTAAAACAGTCATTGTTTTTTCTTTAAGTAAAGTACCGCCGGTCCGGTATAAGGCGCTTCAAAATTAGTAAAATAACCACCCGCTACCGGAACCACTCCTTTTACCAGACGGTTCTGTGCAGGAATGAACCATTCTATGTCTACCTCTCCTTTCACGTGCCACAGGTTAATAGTTGCCTTGCCTCCCTGTGGAAAAAAAACCAGGTACTCTTCTCCCGGATTGGCAAGACAATATGTTGTTGTTGATAAATCACTGCGCGGAATCATTTTGGGCAGGTTCATTCTTTCTGCATAATTACGAATATACCCCATGCTTTCTCTCAGCGGTTGATTATCCGGGTAATCCTTATCGTCTTTGGTAATTCCTCCGGCTATAACAATGTAGCTTTCTTCCTTCGGATCGTAAGTTCCTTTCATCGGTCGCCAGGGATCCATAAAAATTACTTGTAATCCCCGGCAAAAACTTTTCCATGCCCAAATATAATTACCTCCATGCCCCCACAAATGATCGGAATCAACAATACACACTTTATCATAATTATTTGCCGGCGGGTTATCACCATAATCCTCTACAAAAGTTGAACCGGGCAGAGACCATCCAGCGGGTTCCCAGGTAGGTGATATATAATCGGCGGGGCTTTCCCATAATTCCTGGTTAAGCATAGGAGGGCTAACCCTGCTGCCTAAACCGATCATATGTTGCTTCGGCATTGTTTTCTCATACGCCCGGATGTAATTAACCATATGATACAACCATTCTGTTGTTCCACCTTCATTAATAATTTCATACAAAACATTATCCAGGTCGTTAACCGTTTCAATTACTTTCCGAACATATGCTTCTTGTCTTGCGAGTGCCTTTTTATTTCCAAGACTATGTAAGGTAGGTTTGCCTTCTTCATCCCTGGTAGTGTTCAATACATCAATACCATTAATGTTGTTGGCTTTATGAAAAGGGTGAGATAGAAAGGGATCTGTATATTTTCTGCCTAATTTATTTTGGCTCCACCCCTGAAACATCATTATTGAAACATATATTCCTCTGTTCCCTGCATCTATCACACGGTTTCTCATTCTCTCAAAATAAGCGTCATCCCATTGATCAAGATCAAACCTGGGTTTTCCGTCATTAGCCGGGCCTTTGCCTGTTCTTTTATATGGCATTGGGCTTATACGCGTCATTACCGGCGACCAGGCTACTTTTTCCGGATGTTCCCAAACCCAAAAACGCATAAAATTATGATTATGTTCCTGCATCATATCCAGATAACCATTCCAGTCAAACAACGGACGCCCGTCATCGGCCTCCATATCCTGGAAATTTTCCCAGGTATGGGAGCCCGTTAGGAGAATAGCCTTACCGGTTTGATTCGTAAAGTACCTGGGATTGGCCGGAAACACCTTTAAAGGTCCATTGAACTTTTTATTTAACTCGACGAACTGTTGCGAATTAACTTCCAGAAAAGAAAAGCAATGAAACAGAACAGCAACAATTACTATGTTTTTTTTCATATACATATGTTTATAAACTGGCGGTATGCCATATAAATCCAATACCATTACTGATGGCTGATAATAGCTGCATACTGTGGTAAAAATAATCAACAGCGCCGGCTCTTTAAACCGGAGTCAGCGCTGTTGAAAAAACGAATGGGAACCACTTAATATCCCGGATTTTCTATCAGATTGGGATTATTATTGATGATACTTTCGGAAAGCGGCTGGTAATAATGCTCCTGTTTGAATACCCGGGTATATCCGTCAGCACTACCTACTTCAAAGCTGAAACGCTGCGCGGCATAATCGTAATAGCCCCTTACACTTTTGAAATTTTTATTTAAGGCGGTCATAGATAATCTCCAGCGATTCAGGTCCCACCACCTGTGTGTTTCAAATGCTAACTCTATTTTACGTTCATGTCGTATATCATCAATAGTTACCGCGGCTAACGGCAGAACCCCGGCTCTTGCTCTTATCTGATTGATGGAGGTAAGCGCATCTCCGGTATGACCAAGTTCAAAAGCCGCTTCAGCATGGTTCAGCAATATCTCACCAAACCGAAAAAGTATCCAGTCCTGGTCAGACTGCAGCGCAGTGGCGCGAACCCTGCTTTCATCCAGGTATTTTTTCAAAAGAAATCCTGTTTTGGTGGCATCCGAACCATTGGCATCTTTACCCACCTGTGCCATGCCATTATATGATTGGCTGCCCGACGACAAACGTTCTTTGACCCCGTCACCATCCGTATCCACATCTATTCCCCAGTACAGCACAATGGAATCGCCCTGCCAGGGTTGTCCATGATAGAATACGCTGGCATGGAACCTTGGATCCTTGTTTTTTAATATCTCTTTCGGATAGCCTGTAATATTCGCCCAGTCAATTGTGCGCGGCGAGCCATCCACCATTTCATAGTCATCAACCATCTCAACAGTTACATTTACCAGATTTCCCCAATCGGTTTTGAAGCTTTCGGGAGAATGGAACATATCCAATGAATGTCCCTGCAGTACACTCACAAATTTTCTCGCCCAGATGATCTCTGCATTGTCTTTTTGAAGAAAGAGCATCTGGTAATTTTTTGCTTTATCGTCAAGATATTCATTAAAGAGCAGAAACTTACCTGATTGAATGAGGGCATTCGATGCATCGAGCGAGGCCTGCCAGTATGCCTGGGCCTCGGCTGAAGGAATGCCTACCAGCCCGTTCAACTGAACCTGTCCGTATTTTGCGATACTTGCAGCATATAACATCGCACGGCTCTTTAATGCAAGCGCCGCATACTTTGTAGCCCGGCCTCTCATTTCTGCCTGATGCTCTTCGGGCAGCATACCAGCAATGGCGTTACATTCATTCAAAATGAAATCATAAATTTCCTTTTCCGTATTACGGGTTACAAAAAGGGCTTCGCCTTCTTCTGCCTTCTGGGGCTCTGTGATCAAAGGGACGCCGCCATAACGTTTGACCTTTTCGAAATACACAAAAGCTCTTAAAAACCGTATCTCTGCACTATACAGTGCCTTTATTTCATCACTCACATTCCCGGTTTCAATCAATTGCAGGAATTCATTACACGCCCTGATGTAGTTATAGTCCCAATAATTCAGCATATTCCCACTGCCATTGAGCAGCCCTTTATTCCAGGTAATTACTTCCCATGCCCAGTCATAGCTCGTTCTGCCTTCATCCGTAACCGTTATTTCCCTGGCAGGGTTTATTCCCCGGCTGAAACTGAATTGCTTAAAAATACCCGTAGTAGGTGCGGCACTGTACAGATTAACTGCATAAGCCTGGATCAGGTTGGGATCGTTCCAAACCTGAGCATCTGAAATAATATCCAGCGGTGCTTTGTCAAGATACTGCTTCCGGCATGAGGCCATGCTTACTACCAAAAGCAGGAACAAAAACTTATATGTTAACTTTTTCATGATCAAAATTTTTAGAGTCTGAACTTAGAAAGTGAGGTTAATGCCTGCGCTCACCGATTTTTGCTGTGGATAATGCCACCCACGATCAGTGCCGGTTTCGGGATCAAAAGGATATACTTTATCAATAGTAACCAGGTTATACCCCGAGATAAAAAGCCGTAACGATTGAATAACCCCTGACTTAGCCAGCCCTGGGAAACTGTACCCAATCTGGAAATTTTTAAGCCTTAGATAATTGGCGTTCTGCAACCAGAAAGTAGATTGATAACCGTTGTTAGTTGCGCCACCGGGCAGTACCCTGGGGAATCTGGCATTTTTATTATCTTCAGACCAGTAGTCTGCGAGATAATCGTATGGAACTGTTCCATTAAAATAAGTCACCTGCGCGCCGTTCGTAAAATAGGCATTGAAATTGGAAGCCCCCTGCCATAGCATGGATAAGTCAAAGCCTTTATAGTTTCCGGATAAATTAAGTCCAAAAATAATTTCCGGAGTTGTGCCCCGCCCGATCACATGATTATCCCTGAAATCAAGAGCACCGTCTCCATTATAATCCGCATACTTTATATCGCCGGGTTTAATGGTGGTATTATTATTCCCATCCTGTATGACCGGCCATTTGTCAATTTCATCCTGCGACTGAAATAGGCCCAACGCTTCATATCCGAACCACCTGTTCTTCCACTGCCCTGAAAGCTGTAAGCGCTCGCGGGTCGCGTCATCCGGATACACAGGCTCATCATAATTGATCCATTTGGCACGTGCCCAGGAAACATTTCCTTCTATCAAATAATTAAAATCGCCCGCCTTATCCCGGTACCTCAGCAATAATTCAAATCCACGGTTGTCGAAACTATTGATATTTTCCTCAGGCAGTGTAGCGCCGAAAGTGGTAGGCAGCGACAGGTACCTTCTTCCCGGAACATCCGTTACTTTTCGATAGAAAACGTCCAGTTCCATTCCTAAACGGCCATTCAAAAAGTCTGCATCTACCCCAAAGTTTGTAGTTGCAGTTTTTTCCCAGGTTAAATCGGGATTGGCTAGGCCTCTTGACACAATACCGTTAGAAATAAGAGGGGTTTCTCCAAACACCGCATTGCCACCAAACCGGTATCCCGTGAGATAATTAAATCGTCCTACATAATCATTTCCGGCAAGACCGTGTGAGAATCTTAATTTCAGGTTACTGATAGCAGCAACATTTTGCATAAAGTTTTCTTCAGAAACTCTCCAGCCCAATAAAATACCCGGGAAGAAGCCCCATCGTTCATCTTCAATAAATTTGGCAGAAGCATCGTACCTAAAAGTAGCTTCCGCAAAGTATTTTCCCGCATACGAATAATTAAACCGCCCGGCATACCCCATTCGGCCATCTTCGTTTGCGGATCCATTATTGTTTTTATTCAGATCCTGCCCGGCAAAAAGCTGGTCAATGGCAGTAGTTATAAACCCTTCACGATAAGCGCTAATGGTGTTATTCTTACTCTGGATAAATTCACCTAACGCCATGGCGTTCAGGGAATGAGCCCCCCATACTTTGTTGTAGTTCAGGAATACCTGATTAGTCATGCCGTCAAATCTCGTCATGGTCTCATTTAATGTATTCCTTTCCATTACACTGGCAACAGTATAGATATCTGTTGCCCTGTCGTAAGTATATAGTGAAAACTGCTTTCTCCAGTCTTTCAGGTAATTATAACCTGGCGAATAGTTCAGGGCAGCCGTAGCAGTCAGTCCCTTTACGAAAGGGATAGCATACTTTAAATTTAACTGGGCGATAAGGTTCTTCCTGTTGTCGTACGAATACCCGCTGATAGCTTTATTTGCCCGTCCGATAGCTTGCGAGCCGGACTGTCCGTAAAAAGGCAATTTGGTTTCATCAGGAAAACGGGCAGGATAGATAGGTTGTGCAAAGAACAGGTTTTCGAATATCTGTTCTGTAGTTGCCCCGGGGTAGTCCCTCTGCTCTATATTCCCACTCAGATCAAGGGAAACAGAAAAATTATCTGATATCTTCGCATCTATGTTCGAGCGCATATTGTATCTTCTGTACTGTGCATCACCGGACCTGAGCATACCATGCTGATCCACATAACCAAGAGAAAAAAAATACTTTACCCGGTCGCTTCCACCGGAAGTATTCAGGTTATACTGGCTGATAGGAGTCCATTTTACAAACAATTCATCCACCCAGTCTGTATTGGGATAAGCAGGATCGGTACCGTTCCTGTATTTTTCAATTTCTTCTTCTGAAAATTTCGGAGCCCGCCCCAGGGACGCCTCGGCATCATTAATAACTTTTGCAAAAGTGGGTGCATCTACAAATTTGGGCAGGCGGGTGGGAGTCTGTACTCCATAGGAAGAGCTGAAATTAAATACCGGCTTGCCGCTGGCTCCCCGCTTGGTGGTAATCACAACTACCCCATTACCTGCCCTTGCGCCGTAAATAGCTGCTGATGCATCTTTCAGGATAGAAATACTTTCAATTTCATTCGGGTCAATTTTATTCATAGATTGCTCTATCCCATCAATAATAACCAGCATATTATCAAAGCCTCGTATACTTATCGTAGCCTCGTCTGCACCGGGCCGACCGCTCCTGTTTACAGCTATCAAACCTGGTAATCTTCCTACCAGTGTGTTTGAAACATTAGCAACGGGTATATCCACTATTTTTTCTCCCTTTACCGTAGCTACTGAGCCGGTAACGTGTGCTTTTTTTTGGGCACCATAAGCCACCACTACAATATCATCAAGTGCCTTGTCTTCTGCCACAAGGATCAGATCTATAACAGACCTTCCGTTTATCGCAACTTCCCGGCTTACATAGCCTACAAAGCTAAATACTAATGTTCCGTTTACATTAGGAACATTCAGCGTATACCTGCCTTCCGAATTTGTAGACGTGCCATTGGATGTTCCTTTTTCCAATACGCTTACACCGGCGAGCGGTAAATCATCAGAGCCTCTTACCAAACCCGAAACAGAGATCAGCGGTATATCTTTTACAGTGAAAAGGGGTGGCGGAGGAATAGCTACAGGCTGTGCCACTGCTTTCCTGCTTATAATAATATTCCTGCTCTTAATCGTGTAATCCAATGGTTGGTCTTTCAATACTTCCCGGAGAAAGCTTTCCAGCGAAATGTTTTTGGCAAACACCGTTACCGGCCGGGTTCCTTTAAGCATCGAAGCTTTGTAAAAAACATTAAAATCCGTTTGTTTTTTAACAACATCAAAAATTTTCTCCAGCGTAATGTCCTTGCCGGAAAAGCTGATGTCCTGTGCCTCTGTTCCTGCCGAAGCATGGAGGAAAGCTGCTGTCATTAAAATGAAAACCATTTTCATGATGAGCATTGTTTTGGTTAAAAGCCGGATCACTGGCTGATTGTCAATCTTGTTGAGCAAAGGATTCAACAACGAAAATGAAACAGCATGCCGATACCGGCTACAAAGTGCTTTTAAATGCATAACTTTGTTTTTTACCCGCGGTTTAATTTTTGATTACCGCGGTTGGGTTAATGAATAAGCAGTCATTCGAACGGTTGTAATAATTTGATTAACCCGAGTTTATTCCGGATCATGCCGCCAGCATGATCCGGTTTTTCTTTCAGGGTAATCTTATTCGAAACCTTGTCTGCCTTATGATGATAAAGACTTCATTTTACTGTAGTTTTCAGTGATCAAATTTTACTGTGTTACAGTCAGTATCCTTCCTTCCAGTTTAAACTTTATCTCCATTTTTCCAAGAATCTCCAGCATGTCCGACAGGTTCAGGTCGCGTGTGAGCTGTCCCCGAAAAACATCTGTTGATACATTCCCCTGGTAACGCACCTGTATATCGTACCAGCGTTCCAGTTGCCGCATGACGGTATGCAGATCGGCGCCATCAAAATTGAACTGCCCGTTTTTCCAGGCCATTACCTGCCTGGTATCGGCGTTTTTCTGTATAAGAATCTGTCGTTCCTTTTGGCTATGTACGCCGGCATTCATTGCATTTCCAGTATTTGCAATTTGCGCCTGCTGACCAGGTTGTAAAAGCTCCGAAACATTGCCATAACTAACCTTAACACTCCCTTCTATGAGTGTAGTCTTCACCAGCGATTCATCGTTATAAGAATTTATATTAAAATGGGTGCCTATAACCTCCACAGTAATATCATTCACCTGAACCCGGAAAGGCTGGCTAATATTTTTCTTTACTTCCATGTATACTTCGCCGGTTATTTCCACCTTCCTTTCACTGCCTGCAAAAGCAGTGGGATACGTAATGGATGATGCGGCATTCAGCCACACTCCCGTACCATCAGGCAGGGTGAGCTGATATTGGCCACCTCTCGGAGTGGTCATCGTATTAAAAAGCACAGGCTGATCTTTAGAGTCAAAAGGTATATAAATGATCTGTCCGTTCTTCAGTTTCTCAATCTTTGTATTTCCCTGTTCAGCAAGCCTGCCATCTGCAGCGCTGTCGAGTATAATCGTAGAACCATCGGCAAGGGTTAAAACGGCTTTATTGCCCCCCGGTGCTATCACCTCTTTTGCAGAAACAGTATGGATTATCGTGTTTTGCTTTAAAAGGGAAGGCCTGAACCAGAAATAACTCGCCGCCCCGATTATCAATACCGCAGCCGCCCCATAACGAAGCCAGCTACGCCTGAAAGCATGAAAGCGGCGTACAGAAGGAGCAGGCTGTTCAAGCGGAACAACAGGAACTGAAGATGGTTGAGGTGTAAGCATGTGCATAGTATCTACACCCATACCCACCGTACTATCCTCCATACTTTCCGACCGGATGATCATTTTCTCAAATAAATGCTCAAGTGCTTTGTGGCTTGACAGCCCCTGATAAGCTTTAGAAGTTAACTTTTGTTCTAATACTTCTTTCACCATTTCAAGGTTAACAGGATCTTTTATCGCCGCTAAAAACGTTTCCAACTCACCGGGGGTGATTTGCTCGTTCAGGAATTTTTCCAGTAATTGTTGAGTGTGTTGCAATGCTAAATATTGATAGGTGTGTTATAAAGACGTAAAACAAAAGAAGAAGGTCCCTGTTAAGAATGAATTTTTTAAAAATTCCATATCCAGATATATACAAGTAAATATCCGGAATGAGACTGAAGGTAATCCCTGATAAATTTTATTGCATTTACCATGTAGTTTTTTACAGTGCGTTTAGACAATCCCATCCTCCCGGCAATTTCTGCATGACTTAATCCCTCAAACCTGCTCAGTTTAAAAACGGATTGCTGCTGTGGGGTAAGCTGGTGAATCGCCTGGTGAATGAGCGCATGAAACTCTTTATACTCAAGTTGTAAAGAAGGATCCTGGTCAGAAACCGTATCTGAAAAATATTGCCTGAAAAAATCGTCCCTTGACCCGGAAAACTCTTTTTTCCGCAACCTGTCAAAAATCAGATTACGCGCAGAAATGTAGAGATAAGATTCAAAATTATTCACAGATAGAAGGTATTGGCGTTTTACCCAGATCTGTGCGAAAATATCCTGAGTTATATCTGCCGAAGTCTCCGGAGATTTGGTAAAATAAAAAACCGTGGAATAAATCTGGTCCCAGTAACGGTTAAACAGCAGCTTATAAGAATCTGCATTACCGTCAGCTATGTGCCGGAGCAATTCCTTTTCATCATATGGCAAATCGGCGAACAATTAAAGTTAGTTTTGGGCTTAAGCGTTTGTTATCAAATACATGTAGGCAGAAAATTCCAACTGCCCTACTCAGGAACAGATGAATTCCACTTTTTTCATAAATCTTTCGGCTGTGAAATTAAAATTATAGAACTTTCCTGTAAACTGACGACTTTAGCTTACAATTCAAAAAAGCAAAGTATATATACAAGGAAAGCAATTTGTAAAATAAAGGGAAAGTTGTAGCTTTGCCGCCCCCTGGTTCTTTTATATAGCACATTGCCCGATAGTATAATGGTAGTACATCAGTCTCTGGATCTGATTGTCTTGGTTCGAATCCAGGTCGGGCAACGGAGCAGGATAAGCCGACGAAAAAGCCGGCTTATCCTTTTCTTGGATCGCTGAAGTCTGAAATTTCAATATCCCCGGATAATATCAACTCCCTTGCTCTCTCCAGTTTTCGTGATTTTGTTCTAGTGTCATTTTTGCTCGCTGCACTTCCTGCAACCGGGCATGAAACTCATTTTTAAATTTTGAAGTCTTGATTTAGAATACGTTGATCTGAAGTTTGAAAAACAACTGTCTAATGACCAGCTTTAAGAAAAGAAACGCTATTTTTTTATCAAAGTATTCGATATACGATTGCACACCAATCCTGAAGCATTGATAGGACTTTCCCTTTTAAAAACAGTATATTTAAGTAATTAAATCTCTTTACACAATTTAAATTTTAAAAGAAATGGAGCAGGATCTAAGTGAAGAACAAATAGAGCGCGTACTGTACGATAATGTTATTGGGCATATGGGTTGTCATGCCAATGAGACGACATATGTTATACCGATCTGTTATGCTTATGATGGAATCTATATATATGGGCGCACGTATGAAGGTTTGAAACTCCAATTGCTTAGAAAAAACCCAAATGTTTGCTTTCAGATAGAAAGTATAGAAAGTATGATCCGATGGAAAAGTGTTATTTGCTGGGGCATATTTGAAGAGCTTACTAATAACGAAAAACGAAATAGAGCCATTGATGTCTTACAAAATCGCATTGTAGCCGTTGTTAACAGCAAAGATTTGCTGCAGTCACAGTACTGGCCTTTTTCTACACCTGAAAGCAAAGGAATTATTTTCTGTATTCATTTACATAAAAAAACGGGACGGTATTCAGATTCAGTAAATTACTAACCATTTTTGTGGCTTGGTAACCCTGAATATGAACAGGAGGATAAGGGAAAGACTTCTGCCAATGAAGATAGTGGAAACCATATTCGATTTTAATCCTTCACCTGATGAGCTTTCAGCCATGCAGATGACTTATAAAGCATTAGATAAGCATACATATATGGAAGACCTGCAACAGCGGGCACTACTTTTTGATACCTCCATTGATTATGAAAGGGTTTCCGATTTGCAGGAACTTGCCAAAATAAGAGGCGATGATGCCGCTTTCAGCAAATTTACCCGTATGCTTGAACAGGACATGGGGGATATCCACGACAGGTTATTTAATGAGTGACAAGGTATGCTGTTTGACGAACGGAATGCAGCATTTGCTGCGGCAGGAGGCATTGCAGAGAATTAAAAATAAGATCAATTTGCTTTCAACTGTTCAAAAGCTTTTATATAATCATATTGCAGATCCTCATGCAGGAATGCGAGCGATTTTTCGATCTTTTTAATTTGATTTGCCAAAAGATTAATCAGCGCCGTACTTTTTTTTATGGGAATACCGGAAGCTTTTAGGGAAATGCAGAAGTATAACAACAGCTCCGTTTCGGCATGTTTAGAGCCGGTATACCTAATATGTTTATTGGTAATGCTTAGTATTTTCTGAATCGTTTTTTTAGCGAAATAGATATTCGAAGAATTGATCTCACTAAATAGCCGGTCAATTTCCCGCTTCACCGCTTCCATATAACCCGGTAAATCGTGGGCTTCAAAAAGAAGGTAAGTGAGTAGCTCCTTGTTTTCTTTTTTAAATTTTGCCAGCCTCAGGCAAAGCGCCAAAACCTGTGCGGGTGGAACAGATTGCAGCTCATCTTTAAGTTCACTAACGGTAGCCGTTTTTATAACAGACTCCATGGGCAAGGTTATTCAAAAAATTCATGGAGCGATTTGAAATAAATGGTATTCCAGCCCTCCGTAATATCATCGAATTCACTGTCGGGAATGTTGCTGTGCTTTAACTCCACCGATGTTCCCTGTGCATGAGGATGCAATAGAATGGTAACAATGGAAGCTTCACCGTCATCGCCAAAATACCATTGCTGTACAATTTTTTTACCCGGTACAAATTCAAGATTCTTTCCTTCAATACTGTCACCCCACAATGAAAATTCCGAACCTGGATCGGCAGACATGGTAGCCGGCTCGCCTGTCCACAGCCTTATGGCCAAAGGATTGGTTAAAGCGTTGTATACTTCTTCGGGCGGAGCGGGAATGATATAATATTTTTTAAATGCTTTCAATGATGCATTGTTTAGTGTAAAAGTAACTCAATATTTATTGCAAGTTCACCCTGATTGCCTGCGACCCCTTTGGGGTCGTATCTAAACTAATTTATAATTCTTTAAACATATGACCACTTTGCGGTCAGCGGATACTTTCCCCTTGTCTTTTTGCATGCCAAATCCTGCATGGTTTACCAACTAAAAAAAATATTATTTTGCAGTATGGAAACCATATTCGATTTTAATCCTTCACCTGATGAGCTTTCAGCCATGCAGATGACTTATAAAGCATTAGATAAGCATACATATATGGAAGACCTGCAACAGCGTGCCCTTCTTTTTGATACCTCCATTGATTATGAAAGAATTTCCGATTTGCAGGAGCTTGCCAAAATAAGAGGCAACGATGCCGCTTTCAGCAAATTTACCCGCATGCTTGAACAGGATATGGGGGATATCCACGACAGGTTGTTTAACGAATAATAATGATGTTCAGCTCCTCCCCTCCGTTTCAAAATTGATAACAATTGCCAGAAGGCACAATACACTATCAATTCTGCTCAAAAGTATCCAGCGTTATCTCTTCAAACACGATGCCTTCATACGGGTTTTTATTACCGGCTTCATACAGGCAGCCCAGGTTGCCATTGGGCAGTTGTACCAGGTTGGAGTACGCCGACGGGCCGGCATGCAATAACTTTTTCAGCTTCCATGACTTTCCTTTACTGTAGCTTATTTTAACGGTCATGGCTACTCTTGAGGCTGCATTTGCAGGATTGGAAAATGCAAGGAACGATTTTTTTCCGGGGTGGGCATACCACAGCAGGCTGCCCTGGCACACAGGCTCCGTAAGCTCCGTATCGGTTTTGGGCGCCGACCAGCTTTCTCCGCCGTTTTTACTGATAGAAACTTTACGATGCCGTGTTGGGCCATAGTTACGCATGTTCAGCATCAGGTTACCGTTGGGTAGTTCGGCTACCGTGCACTCATTAACCATATCCTCCGGCGTTGTGCCGCCTAATACCCAGGTGCTTCCTCCATCATCCGAATAAATGCTATGCGAGAAATATTTTTTGGATGCCGCTTCAATATGATCACAGGGAATAACCAGCCGCCCTTTGTATTTCCCTTTCCGGATCTGTATGCCATTCACCGGGCCGGTAGCGTACCATGTCCAGTCCTCTTTCTTTACATCCTTTGTTATCTCCCTCGGGGCAGACCAGCTACTGCCATCATCAGCAGAGGAAAATACAAATACCCTGCGCGTATCCCGGCTTGTTCCCGCAATAATATCCTTCTCATGATCTGCACCGAGGTTCCAGGTTGAAAGGAGGGTAACAGCACCGGTATTGCTGTTTACCACAGGAGCCGGGTTCCCGCATGTATTAGCGCCGTCATCCCATATGGTTTCCATCGCGCTCCAGGTTTTGCCGCCATCAAAGGAACGTTTTAACACCAGGTCAATATCGCCGGCATCACCACAATTATTCCGCCGCGCTTCTGCAAATGCGAGCAGGGTTCCGCTGGTGGTAGTAACAATAGCGGGTATGCGAAAACACTGGTAGCCGTTCTCTCCGCTTTTGTATATGTAACGGAGTTCCTGCCCCCTGGCAATGGTTGATGGAAATAATAATAGGAGCACAAAAACATATACATTTCCATACTTCCGGGAAAGAAGGAAAAACCGGAGGAATATTTTATCCAAACATTTCATCATGACCCCACATTTAAGGCTTATCAGTTTTTTTGCAACAATGCAGCATCGTTTAGTGAGCAATATAATACAACCAGAAAGAAAATAACAATCACCCGGATTAGTTTTTTTAAAATCGCTAAGAATGCAGTACTTTAAGCCCCTTTTTAACATACTTACATGATGAGAATTATACTAAGCCTCGCCTGTACCCTACTGCTGCTTACTGGCTGCCATACAGGCAAACAACAAGACTGTGAACCCGCGCAAAGAAACAATGCATTAGCATCTATTGATTCGCTGAGCGCCAGCTTAAATTGGCCGGATGAGCTTCAGATCACCGGCTTTGCAGGCCCCGATCTTACTCCCAGTCCTGCCTGCCTTGCTGTAGCCGCTACCGGGGAAGTATATGTTGGAGTGGATATGATCGGTTCACTGGGTAAAGACCCCGGTAAAGGGATGATCATCAGATTAGTGGATTGCAACAATGACGGTATAATAGACAGTCATACGGAATATGCTGCGGTAGACAATCCCCGCGGGATCATATCCCTTGGCAACCGGCTTTTTGTACTGCATACCCAATTCGGCGCAGATAGTGTTGCCACGGGAATGGACCTCGTGGTTTTTGAAGATAAGGATAACAATGGTGTTGCCGATGGACCGGCCAAGCCACTGATCGAACATATCAGCAACCCCACATTTCTTAAAAGCCGCGGTACCGACCATGCCACCAACGGCATCCGTATGGGGATAGATGGATGGATATATATTGCCACTGGCGATTTTGGCTTTCATGATGCGATAGACCGTGACGGTAAAAAATTAACGATGCTGGGCGGAGGTATCGTACGGGTACGCCCCAACGGTACGGAAATGGAAATATATTCACATGGACTGCGCAATATTTACGATGTGGCGATTGACCCTTATATGAACATTTTTACCCGCGACAACACCAACGACGGGGGCGGCTGGAACATCCGTTTCAGTCACCAGCTACAATCGGGAGAATACGGATACCCTGTATTGTTTAAACATTTTACGGAAGAAATTATTCCTGCCATGGTTGACCTTGGAGGCGGCTCCGGTACCGGATCACTTTTTATGGATGACCCTGCCTGGCCGGATAAATATAACAACGTACCCATGATGGCGGACTGGGGAAGAAGTCAGGTATATATCCACAGGGTAACCCCATCAGGGGGAAGTTACACACAGGAGGAGGAAGATTTTATTAAATTACCACAGGTTACCGACCTGGATATTGATGCTTCCGGAAGGCTCTATCTTTCTGCCTGGGATGGGGCCGGCTATTCGGGCAATCCCGACAAAGGATTCGTGGTACGCGCTGTACCCAAAAACTGGGAATACAAGCCCTTCCCCGATCTTAATGCTGCTTCTATAAGCGAACTGCAGTCGCTGTTAAAATCCGGCAGCGCTGCAGCCAGGCTGAGCGCACAACAGGAGTTGCTTAGCCGTTCGGAAAAGAAAGCCGCCAAGACGGCATGGGAACTGGCAACCGATAAAAGCCTTCCGTTGTATGCCCGCGTAGCCGGGATTTATACCTACGCGCAGGCAGCAGGCAAAGATGGTATCAAAAATTTAGTTGGGCTTACCGCGGAAGAGGCGGTGAGGGAATTCGCGCTGCATGCGCTTGCCGACCGGAAACCCTTTTTAGAAGAAGTACCTCCTGAACCTTTTATCAACGGGCTAAAAGATGCTTCACCGCGCGTTCAGATAGCATCTATCATTGGCTTGGGCCGCCTTGGCCGCACAGCGGCGGCGGAGGCATTGCTGCAAATACCGGTTCCCGCATCATTTGTATCTCCTCCTGCGGGAGAAGAAGGACCTCATGCCACTCCCAACACCGCTATCATTCCCGCCCATCTTGCCGTAAAGGCCCTGGTAGAGCTGAATGCGGTGGATGCCTGTGTGGCCGCCATCGGTTCCCAAAATTCCACGCTGGCACTATGGGCCCTGCGCTATATGCACGATCAAAAAGCTGTGGACGGACTGATCGCTGCTTACGGTAAATTGCAGGACGAAGCGTTGAAAGCTCAGATTCTTACTACATTAGGCCGTGTTTATAAAACAGAAGCGCCGTATGATGGTTCCTGGTGGTGGAGTACCCGCCCCGACACACACGGACCTTACTACAAACCCATAACCTGGGCGGCTTCAGATAAAATCAATGCGTTCCTCACGGAGGAATGGAGCAAATCCGATGCGGCCGGAAAAGCTCTTTTTGCCACGCTCAATGGAAAGCTGAGGATGGGCATCACCCAGTTTGGCGGAGAAGAAGAAACTGAATCAGTGCATGAGGCCAAAATTGACCTTAACAAGATCAGGAATCAAAAAGGGCAGATCGGAAAATCATCTATAGAAGATATTATGCTTGCTATGGATAAAATTAAAGGCAACGCCGCTACCGGTAAAAAACTTTTCGTTCAGCAGGGCTGCATTGCCTGCCATAGCATTAATAAAAGCGAACCTATGAAAGGACCATTCATGGGGCAGATCGGTTCCATTATGACACGGAAGCAAATTGCGGAATCCATTCTTAAGCCCAACGCCTCCATTTCCCAGGGCTTTGCAACAGTGCTCGTTACCACTAAAGATGGTAAAAGTCAGATGGGTTTTGTAACAGGTGAATCGGCAGACAGGATTGTGCTGCGCGATATTACCGGAGCCGCACATACCATCAATACCAAAGATATTAAGGGACGTAAGGAGCAGGAAACATCCATGATGCCGCCCGGATTAGCAAACGCTTTATCGTATGAGGAATTTGCATCGCTCATTACGTATTTGTCGCAACAGAAGGGATAAGCAGACGAAGCCCTTGTTACATCATGAATAGTTGAACAAATGTTTAAAAAATCCGGTTCTATATGAATCAGCCCAACAGGAATTCTTTTTCGTGCTTATGCTTTTTGCTCCTGACTTTACCTGCATTAACGCAGGTTAAAATTTATGTAGCGCCTAATGGCAATGACAATAACCCGGGTACAATTTCCCGTCCTTTTAAAACGCCTGAGCACGCCATTGCGCATTCCCTTGGTGATCACAATAAAAACAAAGCGGTATCGGTTGAGCTGCGGCAGGGCGTTTATTACTTAGATAAAACCATTGTAATTAACGCTGCCGGATTTTTGCCGGCCTCGCTGCAAATCAAAGCATATGTCAACGAAAAGGTTACCATCAGCGCGGGCAAACGCCTCAACCTGAAATGGAAACCTTATAAGAACGGAATATATATGGCTACTGTTCCTGCAGGCGCTTCCTTTGAAAGACTCTATGTTAATCAAAAATTGCAACCCCTGGCGCGATACCCGGATTATGATTCCGCTGCCAGAATATTTCATGGAACAGCCCCCGATGCTATCGCTCAGGAAAGGGTAAAACGCTGGAAAAACCCTGAAGGCGGGTATGTACATGCGCTGCACGCATACGAATGGGGCGGATTTCATTATCGTATAACCGGCGTTGATGCCGGAGGAAATGTACAATTAGAAGGCGGGTGGCAGAATAACCGTCCGAATGAAATGCACAAAGCCTACCGTTTTGTTGAAAACATTTTTGAAGAATTGGACGCACCGGGAGAATGGTGGTTAGATAAAGCAAAACACCTGCTCTATTATTATCCACCCAAAGGAGTAAACCTGAACGATGCGCTTATTGAAGTGTCGCACCTGAAAAACAGTATCGAATTAAAAGGAAGCATGAGCAGTCCTTTACGAAATGTGCAGTTACTCAACCTGCATTTTGCACATAATGAAAGGACGTTTATGGATACCAAAGAGCCGCTGCTGCGCAGCGACTGGACGATTTACAGGGGCGGCGCTGTTTTATTAGACGGAACGGAAAACTGCAAAATAGCGGATTGTGTTTTTGAAGGTATCGGAGGCAATGCTATCATGTTCAGCAATTATAATAAAAGGGATACGGTAACCGGGTGTCATATCTATAATACCGACGCTAACGCGGTATGTTTTATTGGGGACACAAAAGCAGTTCGTTCTCCATCTTTCGGGTACGAAAATTATATTCCTTATAACCAGTTGGATAAAACGCCTGGGCCTTTAACCCATAACTTTCCACAGGAATGTATTGTTACCGACAATCTTCTGCACGACCTGGGCGATATTGAAAAACAGGCAACAGGTGTGCAGATAGAAGTGGCCGCATCCATTACCGTTAGCCATAACAGTATTTACCATACTTCGCGTGCAGGAATAAATATCGGCGATGGTTGTTTTGGCGGGCATATACTGGAGTTCAATGATGTATTTAATACCGTTCGGGAAACCGGCGATCATGGTTCCTTTAATTCATGGGGCCGCGACCGTTTCTGGGCGCCCGACAGGAATTATATGGACAGCCTGGTGGCGGTTCACCCTGAGTTGGTCCTGCTTGACGCGCAAAAACAAACCATTATCCGCAACAACCGCTTCCGCTGTGATCATGGCTGGGATATTGACCTCGATGACGGTTCATCCAATTATCATATTTACAATAATCTTTGTTTGAACGGCGGGCTTAAGCTGCGGGAAGGTTTTTACCGGGTAGTGGAAAATAATATCATGATCAATAACTCCTTTCATCCGCATGTATGGTTTAAGAACAGCGGCGATGTATTTGAAAGAAATATTGTAATGAAAAAATATGCACCCATACAGGTTAACGACTGGGGAAAAAGCATTGACTACAATTTATTTCCCGATACTGCTGCATTGCATGACGCGCAGAGCAGGGGAACAGACAAGCACAGCCTGGCAGGAGATCCGTTGTTTGCTGATCCTTCAAAGGGTGATTATACGGTTGCGGCTAATTCTCCCGCGCTTAAAGCGGGGTTCAGGAATTTCCCGATGAATGCCTTCGGTGTAAAAAAGCCTGCTTTAAAAAAAATAGCATTACAGCCGCAATTACCGGTATTGATAACAGATGAAGGATTAGAAAATAAATCCGTTGCGGTATCATTCCTCGGAGGCGCCGTAAAATCTGTTGATGGTTTGGGCGATCGCTCAGCCTACGGACTTCCGGATGAAACAGGCGTCATTGTATTATCAGCAGGAGAAACCAGTCTCTTATCTTTATCAGGATTACGGAACAAAGATGTTATCCGCGCTGCCGGTGGTAAAGCCATTGCAGATGTAAAGCAACTGATAGATGTGTACCAGTCGCTGAACTGGACAGGTCAGATACCGGTTACGGTTATGCGTAATCAGCAATTGGTACACATAATACTTAAAACGAGGTAATGCTGTTTACTATCACTGGTACTTTCCATACTACAATTTTCCTGTAGTATAAGCGGCTTCCACACATTCCATAGTATAAATGCCATCCTCCACCGAGTTGTCTGGTATATACGTGAGGTCCGCTTTTGCTTTCATGATCTCCGCCATAGAGCCTATAAACGCATGGGGAAACCATGAGCCATTAACAGGTAAGACCTCCCATTTAGGCGAAGCACTTTCATCTGATAAAATATATTCAAACTGATCCGGAACGCCTTCAGGATAATTCATCAGTAAGCCCATCCGTATTTTTATAGCGCCTTTTGTTCCTTCTATCTTAATATAGGCATCCTGGTTTTGTAAGCCAAATTCGTGGGCATGATTGGTTAAAATATTTGCCCTGACCATATCTCCATAATCCATAATGATATTGGAACGAACAGAATGCAATGCATTCATTTTGGGATGACCTGTAGTTTTGGCATATATGCCTGAAGGGTTACCAAGAAGGTTCCGCACAAGATCAATGTAGTGAATACTGTGGTATAAAATTTCCACCCGCGAAGCCTTAAAAAGAAAATCCCACAGGTGCCATGGCGTATATACATTCACGTAAATTTCCACATCACAAATATCACCAAGCCATCCTCCGGCAATTATTTTTTTAGCCATAAGCATATAAGGCGCATAGCGGAGCTGGAAATTTATACCGGCCGTTATTTTCTTTTGCCTGCACAGTTCAAGTATGCGCTTGGCCTGCTCCAGGTTCTCTCCCATCGGCTTTTGTAATAATACAAAAGCATTGTCGGGCAGTTGCTCAATTACACTAATCATGGCACTACCCGGTACTGCCACATCATATATAACTTCGGCGCCATTTTTTGAAACAAGTTCATTTATATTATTATACATAACCGGTATTTGAAAATCATGTGCAACTTTTACCGCTTTTTTATGATCAGGATCAAAAACGCCCGTCACGGAAAAATTTGCCAGCCGGTATGCAGGAAGATGCGCGGTTTGCACAATACCACCGGCTCCAATAATAACGATAGGCCATGTTACCGGAAGTTCGGGAATATTATAAACGATATTATTTAATGTATGCATGGCAGTAGGTTTAAAATTGCCCGAGATAATTCCCATAGGTTAAAATTACCACAGACACAATAAGCGTAAAAATCGCAGCAATCAAATAAAACCGTGTTGATTTACCGCTGTTCACCCATTCCTTCAGTAATATTCCAAGTAAGGTGCTTATCAATACAAGCATGATCATGTGAATGGCCCAACTGGTAAATTTATAGGCGCCCATACGCACATGCCCCAACCCGTAAAAGAAAAATTGCGTATACCATAATACACCTGTTATAATAGCAAGGATATAGTTTAAAGATAAGACAGCTTTTCTTCCTGTTGATGCGGAACGCAAAGAGAGATATTCCCTGAATGTTTTTTGTTTTACATGAAGGTAAATACAATATATCATGGTACTGAGGAAAGCGCCTGTATTAGAGAACAGGTATATCACATTTCCCTGGAAATGACCTGCCCCGTATTGGGCTGCCACATCGGCAATGGGTTGTCCCTGGTCTAAAGAAAATCCATATACGGCTGAAAGCACGCCGGCCAAAATGCACAATGGCAAGCCTATTGATAAAGAAAACATCGTTTGGGAACTGCTGCGCTTTGCAAGATCTTTTTCTTTTGAATGTCCTGCCAGTCCGCATAATGCAATACCTATTGCGCCAATAGTAATACCACATATTATCCAACCGCCGCCTGTGCCACTTAATACGGCACCTAATTCGTCACGATAAAGTGGTGGCAGCAATGTACCGAGCACGCAGGAAATACCAACGGAGACGGCATAGGTAAGCGAGAATCCTACATAGCGGATAGCCAGGCCAAAAGCAGTTCCTCCAATACCATACAACGTTCCTAATATAAATGACCTCCACATCGCATCACCCGGGGCTTCAGCTAATACCTGAACCAAATGAGGGATAGTGATCCATGCTACTATAACAGGCAACAGGAGCCAGCAAACAGCAGCCTGCATCAGCCAGTAAGTTTGCCACGACCATGATACGGTTTTTTTTTGCGGCGTATAACAAACCGATGCGGAAAAAGCGCCGATGCCATGTAAAAGAATACCAAAAAGTAAATTCATGTAATTACGGGAATTGGATAATGATGAAGTATTACTGCATCGCAATGATCAGAGCTTATAAAACTGTTCAGCATTTTTATGTAAAACCAGGTGCGCATCAGCTTCCTGTAAAAGGTCTGAGAGGATGTTCCGGTAAACTATCCAGTGATTTTCATAGGAACCCGCGAGCAGGCTCACCGGCCAGTCGCCACCGCAAAAACAGCGGCTGGTTCCAAATAATTCCAATGTATAGGCAATATATGGGCGGATATCATCTGCAGTCCAGCCGGCGGGATTACCCGATGCGGTTCCCAGCCCGGAAATTTTAGCATATACGTTACTGTTACCGGCAATCGTTTTCATCAATTCTCCCCACCTTCCAAATTTTTTCTTTTCCGCAATAGGCGGCTGATTCAAATGATCAAGCACAATTTTAAGATCAGGGATTTTTTCCGAAACCTTTATGGCTGTCAGAAGATGATCATCGTTTATGCCCACCACATCATAAGGTATATGATGCATTGCCAGTATCTGCAGGCTTTCCAGCACTTCACTTTGCAGCAACCATGCAGGATCCTGCTCATTATGAATTAAATGCCTTACGCCTTTAAAATATTTTTCATTTAAAAAATTTTCATTCAGTATCCCGAATGTTTTGGCCGGATCCATCAAAGGCAGCCAGCCCACAACACCTGCAACCTGATCATACTTCCGCGCTGTTTCCAGCATGAATTCGGTATCCTGCATATTATTAGCGGCCTGTACCAGCACCCCCTGTGTAACTTTCGCGGCCGGTAAAGAAGGTAGTAATTCCCCGAATAAATATGTGCGGTTTAATATGCTGGTATCATTTTTCAGCCAGTCGTATGCTGCTCTTTCCAGGTCCCAGATATGGATATGCGTGTCAATAATCATTGCTTCTGTATTACTGTTTAGCCTGTGAGTAGGTTACTGCTATCATGTTTACTATAAGCATTCAATCTTTTGCCTGCTCCTGTGCAATTACAGGCTTCGTTTGCCTGTACAGGTGATTTATTTTCTCCAGCACCTGAGCCGGGTTTCCGCCATGCTTCAGGTAATTCTGTACAGGTATTCCGGCTTCGTCCTGGAAATGCAGATATCCATTATACCGCGGCCGTACATAAGCTCTTTCCAATGCCGGCAGGGTATTTATAAAATAATCATTGGTGTTATGGTTTACATTTTCATCTTCCCACGCTTTTTTGTGTGCGGGTTGGCCTCCGTGTTCTACATATAGTGTTGTCTGAATATTTTCCGATACGATCCATTCTGCAAACTGCAATGCCCGGGATTTATGCTTGCAAAATGCCGATACAGATAATCCCGTACCTCCCAGCGTACTACGTAAACGGCTACCTGCAGTTTCAAATCTAACAAGATCTGTATAATGAAGAAGATATTTTGCATAGCCCTTTCTTGAATAGTTGGAATAGCCATACGCAAAAGGGCAGTACCAGAACTCATCTGAAGAAGACATCATTTCCGCTATGGCAATAGGATTACAATCAAACATTTCCGGGTTTATCCGGCTCCACAATGATCGCATGGCATCCAATGCCTGCAGCCCGGTTTGCTTATCTATAACTTCTTCTTTATTTAAAAAAGGTTCTTTTCCAAAAGCTATACAAAGCATATAGAAGTTCATCAGCAGATCAATAGGAATAGCCGGCACCGCTACCCTGCCCATATCCGCCATTGCAATTACTTCCTCCCATGAGCCGGGTACCGGAATGCCTTGCTGTAACAACAAATCTTTCCGGTAACTGGCAACAGGTGTGGCTGCGTCAATGGCTAAAGCCCACTGATACCCTCCATACTGATAGCTTTGATGGGAATAGCCTGTTGAATATTTCAACTGATCCTGTAAGTAAGTTCCGGACAGGTACTGGTCTAACGGAAGCACACATTGCGTTGCAGCAGCACATCCAACCCAGGGATGATCTATGATCAGCAGATCGTACGCTTCTACCAGTTTTTCTATAGGGAAGTCGGCGAATTCCTGGAGGGTTCTTTTTTTCCAGGTAATATGAACTTCCGGGTAAAGCTCATTAAACCGTTGTGAAGCGGCAACCAACGGCGTATACCCCCTGCTATGCCCCCAGGTTATCCCCTTTAATTCAATCATTCCGGACATCAGGTTAATCTTTTTTGAGCTAACAATATATGTTCACAAGCCATTACAATTTCATTGCACTGGTTGTACACTTCTACCAGCTCAGTAACTAAACCCTGAGCAGGGTTTTTATACTCTTTTTTGCCTTTTACCGTAACTTTTACTTTTATGGTATCGCCAATATGCACAGGCTTTATGAACCGAAGCCTTTCATAGCCGTAGGTAAACGCTACTTCATTGATTTGAGAAGCTGTCATTCCAACGGCTACGCTGAATATGAGCGTACCGTGCGCTATGCGTTGTTTGAATGGTTGGGTTTTGCACCATTCGGCATCCATGTGGTGAGGGAAAAAATCGCCGGTTTGCCCTGCGTGTAATACAATATCTGTTTCCGTAATGGTACGCCCGATGGTATCCCGTACTGTTTGTTCTGTATAATCTTCAAAATATATTTTAGTAAACATAGCAATCAAAGATTTGATATTTGAATTTTTAGATTAGATTTGAGATACTACAAGCTCTATCATTAATCAATATAAAATCTCAAATTTTAAATTGTTCCGGTTCGCGATATTTTACCGTTTGCAGATGCTCGCAATATAACACCAGTTCGCCTTCGTTCTTAAATATTTCATAACAGGCCCTGTATAGCCCCATGTCTTTATATTTCGGTTGCTTGTCCAGATCGGTTTTGATCGTATAGATCGTATCGCCAATAAATACAGGTTTTATAAACCTTAGCTTATCATACCCATAGCTAAATGCATTTACACAATTGGTTGCCACCAGGCCCAACCCGGCGCTAAACACAAATGCTCCTGCCACCAGCCGCCGGCCAAATATACCCTCTTCCTTAGCAAAAATTTCATCTGCCACGTAAGGATGCATATCAAGCATCAAAGCATTAAACTGCATGCTTTCCCCTTCACTTATTGTTCTTCGTATGGAACGTATGCTTGTTCCCGGAACAATATCTTCATAAAACCAGTTTTCTGCATTCCATACCGGGATGTCTTTGTGTTTAGATGCGTCTTTATTCGGGTTCATACAAACAGCATTATTTCATTAACGAAAACCAATAATTATATTCGTGTCATTTGATTCGGGGTACTTTTTTACACTTACCATTTTCCCGTTCTTCCACTCTCCTTCCACCTGCTTATTACCCGGCACATGGAGTTTGAATTTAACATTCCATTCAACAGGCCAGGCAGGAACCAGGTACACATCGTTATTTTCAGCCTGCATCAGCATGCTTTGTATGGTGTTCATATAATTACCTGCATGGCATTGATCCGGCGTATAATCATAATTGGGGCCCCAGAATCCCGGAAAGCGAAACCGCTTGTCGTATGCCAGGCCGTTAATCTTCATAATTTTAGCGGCACTATCTGTTAAGCCAAGCATGGCAGCCTGGATAGCCGTTTGCTGCCACCCTGAATAGGCTCTTTGCTTTTCCTTGAAGGTATTGATGGCAACTTCTGTACCTTTTTTCCCGGGGCCATATATCCGGAACGGAAATACCGGATACAGTTCAGGGTACTCAACATTTATTTTGTTTTTGTAGGACTGTACAGGTAAGATGACCTTCTTACCATCCTTCACAGCGGTTGGTATGGCAGGAAGCTCCTTTTGCAGTTTGGCGCATAATGCCAATGCATCCTCATCTTTTGTAAGTTCCATCACGCTTGCGGTTACAACTATAAGTCCCGCAATATCCGGTGTTGGATTTACAGCATTGATATACGTTTCAAGCGATTGAGCCGGGGTGATCAGGAGCTTTCCTGATGCATCACGATGATAATGCTGATCATAGAACAACAATACTTCTTTAATAAAAGGAATCGTTTTCTCCCGCAGCATTTTCTCATCTCCCGTGTACCTGTAATAATCTAATAAATAGTTCGACATTTCAAGCCCCGTAATGACCAGGTCTTTTATATACGGATTAGTTGAAATTCCCGGCTGCAAATTCGTTCTGTCCCAGCCTATGTCGCCGCCTCTCCATGCGCCCCAGAAATGAGTGGTTTCCAAAAAACGGGCGCCATCATTTTTATGGAATTTTTTAGTCATTTTTTTAGCAACCGGCAACAGGTTTAAATAAAAATCAATGAACGGCTGTATCTGGTCAAAGTCGCCGGAAGCCAGCATAGGATAATACATCAGCCTTGTATTCTGCCACCAGAAAGCGCCGCCCCATAACCTCGCGTCTGCCGACTTTCCGGATACCCTGCCAATCGCCTCATTGTAAGTATCCAGCACCAGTGTAGATCCATTGAATTTTATGGGCAGGTTACCTCTTCCTCCCACCGCATTCACATAACGCTGCAATACATATCCCCTGTTTAACAGAAAGAGCGTATCGTTCAGCTTTTTATCTGCCGTATTAAAATAAACATAACTCCTGTTCCAGAAACCGGACCACCATTTTTTATGAGCAGCCAGCGCAGCAGTTGCT
Source organism: uncultured Sphingobacteriales bacterium (assembly GCA_937871285.1). Classification (GTDB taxonomy): domain Bacteria; phylum Bacteroidota; class Bacteroidia; order Chitinophagales; family Chitinophagaceae; genus Agriterribacter. The sequence continues at coordinate 88,412 of CALMQS010000013.1, forward strand.
GTAGTCTTATCTGATTTAGCGGCAAGATTTTGAAGTGCATCTATATAGCCTTGCCTGGTATCTGTTTGCTGTACCAGCACAGTTGTTTTGATAATAAAATTTTTCTGCGGTTTAGCAGTATATAAAACCGTATCGTTTAAAGCCTGTAACCCCGTTCCTTTCACAAGTGCACCGGAAGTTCTGTTTTTTAAGGGATTGGCTATTCCTTCATTTAAAAGCCCATTGGCTTTCATTAATTCATTCCAGAATACTTCATTTTTATTTCTGTGAAACCAGATGATACCCCCGCCGGAACTTTTTAAAGCATCATCTGCTTCCATAAAAGGTTTGAAAGGCATTTCATTGTCGCCGTATTCAGTTACATATTCATCCTTGTTCCAATCGCGTGTTTCGGTGCGCCATATATTGTTGGTCACTTTTATTTTAACAGGAACTGCAGATGAACCTGAAACTACTATTTCCGGGCTGTTGGCATCCACGCGGAACTGTATGTCGGCCAAACTGTTTTTTATACGGAAAACACCATCATTCAATAACAACTCTTCTGCATAGTTTTTTCCGTTTACTATGATATTGGGCTCGAACTGAATGGTTAATTTTCCAACTTTTATCAGGTTATCCATTCCATCCCGGCTATCGGTGGTACCCAGGTAAAACTGTAATTTTCCTTCTTTATCCGTCCATACCTGTGAAGATATTTCGCCATTTCCCAGGGGCATGGAGCTCCAGGAATCTTCTCCCCGTTCAGAAAACCGGAGATTAAAATCTTTTACCTGTTGTGCTGAAACGCAAAATGCAAAATGCATTAAAAAGGCAGTAACCAAGATATGTTTAACCATCATTATCAATTTATAAAAAACAATTCCTTATAACTCAAACTCTTTTTCTATAGCTAATGTATGTTCTCCCAATGCCGGCGCCCCCTTAGCTGATTTCAATACTTTTCCGTCTACACGAACGGGGCACCGCGTAGTTTTTATTTTTTTGTTTCCCGAAAATACCTGCTGTTCCATATCCAGCACTGTATAGCCTTCGCTTTTTAATAATGTATTATAATCAAAAACATCCGAACACCATATATCTGCAGGTTCAAGAACATGTAACCATTCTTTAGTTGACTTTGTAAGTAAATGATCTTTCAAGATCAGCTTTATTTCATCCCTTTTATTAAACCATTCGGATGGCTGGTCATAGCTGCACAGCAAATCACATTGCAGAAGCTGTCCCAGCAAGGGAATAGATCCCATAGCCAGTGCTATATATCCATCCGCCGTTTGATACACGCCGTAGGGCGCTGCAATGTATGCGTGCCCGTTATTAACCGCGCTGCGATCGGGTAATGCATAACCATCATTAAAGAAACAGGTTAGCACCTCAAACTGAAAATCTATTAAACTTTCCAGCATACTTACCTGCACCAGCGCTCCTTCCCCTGAATCAAACCGGCTAAACATCGCCGCGAGTATGCCCTGCACCAGGTGGGTGCCTGCCAGTATATCGGCCGCAGCCACGCCCATAGGGGTAGGCTGATCCGTTTGATTACCGCTTAAATAGGTGATGCCCGAAACCGACTGCAATAAAAGATCCTGTCCGGGAAAGCTTTTCCATTCTCCCTTTTCGCCATATCCGCTGATCTCAGCATAGATGATCGCCGGATTAAGCTGCCTCACTGTTTCATACTCCAATCCTATTCTTTCCATTACCCCGGGACGAAAATTATGAATGAGAATATCTGCCTTCCTGATCAGCTTCTTAATTTTCTCCAGCTCTGTTTCTTTTTTAATATCTGCAGCTAAGCTTTCTTTATTCCGGTTGATGGCATGAAATATCGTGGATTCCCCCCCATCAATCTTTACGTCCGATACATATAATGTACGGCACAGGTCACCAATAACAGGACGTTCTATTTTAATTACCCTCGCTCCCATATCGGAGAGGCGTAAGCTGGCATAGGGCCCGGATAAGAACTGGCTGAAATCCAATACCAGTATATCTTCTAATAGTTCACTCATAGTTTTAACGATAATGCAGCCTTGATGTTTTCTGTATGCTGTCCCACTGCCGGCGCTGGTTTATCGGAAAGCAATAATTGACCGTTTATACGCACAGGACAACGGGTAGTTGTGATTGCTTTATCGCTCAACTGTACCTTTTGTTCCATTTGCAATACCTTATACCCCTCCGTTTCTTTTAATTGCCGCCAGTTTAAAACGGGCATCACCCATAAGTCAAGCGGCTGTGTTTTTTTTAGCCAGGATGCGGTAGTACCCGTAAGCAGATGTGTGCTTATTGCTGCCTTTATCTCATCTCTTTTCTCAAAAGCCTCTTTTTCTTCAAATTGCTTCAATGCTTCACAGGCAATGGCCGCGTTCAGCTTATGAAGCGGCATCATGGCAATGGCAATATAGCCGTCTATGGTTTGATAAATGCCGTAAGGTGCGCTGAGCAATGAATGCCCGTTGTTAATGGCAGAGCGTTTATGATGGCGTTTACTCTGAAAATAGGTAGTGAAAAATTCAAACTGAAAGTCAATTAATGTTTCCATGAGACTCAGTTGCAGCAAAGCACCCTGCCCTGTTTTCTTTTTACGAATGAGCGCAGCCAATATGAACTGAACCGCCTGGTTGCCGCACAAATAATCGCCAATCCCCAGTCCGAAAGGAAGCGGGTTATCATGATAATTTCCGGTGGAATGCGTAAGACCTGACAATGATTGAATAAGCAAATCCTGCCCTGGTTTGTTTTTCCATGGACCCTCCTTTCCATAACCGGAGATTTCTGTGTAAATAATACCGGGATTTATTGCTTTTACTGCTTCGTAATGCAATCCTTTTTTTTCCATAATCCCGGGCCTGAAATTGTGCGTGATTATATCTGCCTCCCGGATCAGCAGCTTTATCCATTTCATATCATCCGCATCATTCAGATCAGCGGTAAAACTATCTTTATTGCGATTAATGGTATGAAACAACAGGGAACTTTCACCGGCCCATAAATTCTTAATCGCCAGCTTTCTGCCTGCTTCTCCCTTTTGCGGACGTTCAATTTTTATCACATGCGCTCCCAGGTCCGCCAGGCGAAGGCCAGCGCAGGGTCCGGATAAATATTGACTGAATTCCAATACAACAATGCCTTTTAACGGTAAATGCATAATTGTGTTTTAATAGATTATACTTAGTAAACATCACAGCAGCGAATTACCTTCACGGCTGCAGTATAATGGTTTCACCAGGTGATGTTGCGATCTCAATTATTGCTGACTCAATTTTTTTACTGCCATCCTCATTGCTCAGCGTTCCTTTTTTGCCCCATGGCGATACGATCTTTAATGTGCCGCCTTTTTCGCTGTGAATGCTTACCTGCCTTATTTCTCCATCTTTAAGTGTTGCGCTTACAAGAAAAGCCCCCACTGCACGTAAGTTTTGGAATTGTGCATCTTTTGCTTTATCCCAGTTTGGAAAAAGCCTGATCGTTCCGTTATAGCTCTGCATCAAACATTCATTAATTACTACAGGCAATGCAAAGTTCTCGAACCATATTCCCATAGCTCCCATATAATCATATTTTGTATGGTCTTTATACCGGCCATGTACCTGCATTACTTTATCTGTTGCCGTTCCATTGGGCAATAAAGAATAATGCACATGTCTTTTAAATCTTTCTACATCCAGCATTCCGATACGTGCGGCCTGCAGGTTAATAAATACCAGGTCATTACCTCCTTCATTTTGCTGATTATAGAATGTGTTTTTTAATAATTGCTTAGTGGAATCATCGGAATGCAAACCATGATCTTCGCCGGGAAACACGGTCATGAGTGGCGATGGAACATTGTATACCACCTGGTCGTGCTCTTCCGGAACAGAAACCAGCACTTCACCGTATTTCTTTGAAACGGCGGTAGGATAATCCGGGAAATTAGCCAGTATATCTTTTACATCATTTAGTATGACCTGGTCAGTTGCTTCCGTTTTTAACACGGTTGTCATTTCTTCAAATGCCTTAAAGATGAATTTCGTCAGGGTCAGATCAACCGTACAATCATAATTATATTTAAAGCCGGGCCTTAGCGCATATAGCTCCGGTGGTATCGTTGGAAAAATATGATACTTGTTATCCTTCCAGCGCGCGCCGCCTCTTGCCTCAGGTCTTTTCATGTATGCTACTAAAAATTCAACCGCTTCTTTTATAGGTGTATATGCCCTTGTCTTTAAAAAAGCCGTGTCGGCGGAATACAAATAATGCCACCAAAGCCCCTGTACAGACCATGGTGTTTCGCATATTTCCCAGCCCCAGTGCGGAACAGGGTAGGGATTCATTGTCATCTCTACCGGATAGGCAGAATGGGGGAAATAGGCGCCGGGAAGCTTGTAATAATCCCTGGCCCAAATCCGGCTAACGTCTATCAGGGATTCTATAAGGTTGACATAAGGAATATTCTTTTCAAGATGGTTGCTCGAAAAAGTCATCCAGAATGGCTGTTGTGTATTGTAGTTCATGTGATAATCGCCATGCCATGCAGTACCAATCTTATTGTAGCTCCAGTTGGCAAACAGTCCGGGAGTTGTTGCACCATCCTTTGCAGCGCAATTAAAAAAATAAAGATTCCGGTACCATATTTCTTCGAGGAAATCATCACTCAAACGCACACCCGACTTTGACCAGTACGATTTCCATGACTCATCAGATGATACCCTGGATTTACTGTATGATGCTGCGTCCGGTTTTTGCGGATCTGGTTTCTTGGGCACATCTGTATTTAATCCTTCAGTTAACGATATGCTTGCCATAAATTCATTCCCTTCCTCCAATGCGGCTTCCAGGTTCTGCATCTCTTCATGGTTTCCATCCCAGTTTATCCGGCTTGTTTTCGTTAAAGGGAGATTACTTGTTGCTGTAAGCCTGAACGCCTTGTCCTTCGGATGACCTTTCCGGACATCATATACATCAGGCTCCTGGTAAGGTAACACCTGCCTGAAAGAAAGTGTTCCATCATTCAGGAACTCATCACTGGTATATCCCGGAAACTCCGAAGGAGTGGAAGGATCCGGCATTACCTTCATTCGTTTAAAAATATTGGGAGCCTTTTTCCCCTCCTCATCCACCAGTTGCATCCACAATTTATCTTCCTTCATATCGGTAAACAACTGGAGTTTTATTTTCTTTTTATTGACATCCAGCAAATACACTTCACACAAACCATTTGAAATATCGAGCGAATGCCCCAGCAGCTCTGCGTCTCTCCTGTCGAACCCCAGCAATACAGAACCACAGGGAAAAGGCCTTGGGTAGGGCTGCCGGTAGTTTTCCTGGGCCATAGCGCTGTACTTTTTATACCATGGATCGTCTGTAAGCAGCTTTAAGGTATCTGATATTTTGCTTACTTTGTCAAATACATACTCAAAAGTGCCAATTTCTTTTTTGTTTTTTTCGGCAATGCGTATATCCCATACATTATTATGTCCAAAATAAAGCATTACCCCATCAGGCCTTGTAGTTACAACCACACCCATTCCTCCGTTACCCAGTAAGGCACCCTCAAAAAAATCAACTGCGGGCTTATCATAATGCAGCGTATGTTTTTTTGCCAAATCATAAGATGATATTTCAGGGGATGACTTATTGTTGTTACAGGCTGGCAGGCACAAAACAATTATGCATAGCCACAAAATAGAAGCTTTCATTTTATTATATATAGATAAAGAAAAAAGGAGGCAGCAGTTTTTAGCAGTCTTTTACTAAAAACCACTACCTCCATACGAAGCCCTGTACATTTAAGATAAGGCCTTAATTATAGTTAGGATTTTGCACCAGGTTTTCATTCACATCCATTTCGCTTTGCGGGAAAGGGAATAAATAATGCTTGCTTGCATCAAACGCACGCTGATTTCCTCCCGGGTCTACGAGGGTGGGAATATAAGTTTCAGCCGTTTTCCAGCGTTTAATATCCCAGTATCTTTTACCTTCCAGTCCAAATTCCACTCTTCTTTCATGCCGTATGCGTTCTCTCATTTGGGGCTGCGTCAATCCTGTTGGGATCGGGGGCATATTTACGCCCGGTCTTGCTCTTACTTCATTAATAGCATCGTATACAGATTGATCCGGGCCGGTGGCTTCATTTTTAGCTTCGGCATACATCAGCAATACTTCACTGTATCTCAATAAAACCCAGTCCTGCTCACTTTTTGTACCATAATCAACAGGCAATGCATCCCAGTTCAAGCCTTTTACAGGTTCGAATCCTGTACCGGATTGCGCATTGTAATTGAAACCCATTTCAACACCGGCAGAATTGATTACTTTATCTTCAAAAGCCTTAACGGTCATCAACAAGCGCGGGTCTCTGTTCAGCCTCCAGTTAGCGGTATTGTACAATGGTGAAGATGTAATGGGAAGTCCATCTGTGCATTCATAATCGTCAACAAGCTCAGCACGCGGATTAATTGTTCCATGCCATGCAAACTGAATGTCGGGACCTTCTGCAGAACGGTCCGGATTAAGATACCTTGCCGACATTAAAATTTCAGGATTCCCGCTTTGACCTGTTGCCAGAAATAAGGTTCTGTAATTATCAAAAAGATCAAATTTTCCTTCCTGGATAACGAGGTTGGCTGCTTCTGCAGCAGGTCCCCATTGCTCATTATGCAATAGTACTTTTGCCTTAAGCGCTAAAGCTGTACCTCTAACCGCATGACCGTTATACCCTGTGTTCGGCAGGCTGCTGATGGCTGTTTCCAGATCGGCAAGTATTTGGGTTACCACTTCCGCTTTTGTGCTTTGCTTTACTTTAGCCTCTGCTATAGTAACCAAACTGGTATGCAGCGGAACGCCACCATAAAACTCGGAAAGCGTGAAATAGAACATGGCTCTTAAAAAGAGTACCTCGGCTTTGTACTGGGTCTTAATATTATCCGGAACAGGCGCCCTGTCAACATTTTCGAGGAAAAAATTACAGGAACTGATCCCCCGGTAACATTCATTGTAAATACTGGAAACGATACTACCAGAGGTGGGCTCAATAAGCCCCTGCCCTAAAGCGACCAAACCCGAACCCTGGTTGGCGCAAACATCGCCACCCAGCACATCCCAGAACATGGTATTATGATTAAAGGTAGAAGACAATATCCTGGCATACACGCCGGCAAGCGCCATATCTACTTCATTCTGGTTGCTCCAGAATGTAGGACTTGATAATTGATCGAGGGGATCTTTATCCAGGAATTTGGAACACGAAGTGAGATATATCCCTAAAATTCCTATAGTAAATAGTTTTATATACTTATTCATAACGATAGTCTGATTTTTAATTAAAGTGTGGCTTTAACTCCTGCAGCATATGTGGTTACCTGGGGATATACGCTAAACCGGCAACCCGTACATGATCTTTCAGGATCAGCCCCGGGATAATCGGTAACGGTCAGCAAATTGTCGCCCGAAACATATACACGTAAGCCTTTCAAACCTATTGACCTGGTCACATCATTTGTAAAGGTGTAACCAATAGCTATGTTCTTTAATCGCATATAGGAAGCATCCAGCAACCAGTACGTTGAGGCTGTGCCCGTATTGGGCTTATATTGCGACTGGTAAATAGCAGGTGTGGTATTAGAAGGATTGGACGGTGTCCACATATCTTTAATATAATCTAATGTGGGAGGCGAGCCTTGCACAAAAGGTGTATAACCCCATGCCATATGCGATCCGCCTACGTACAATTTGTTTCCCTGAACACCCTGAAAGAAGGCAGACAGGTCCCAATTTTTCCAGGCAAGATTAATGCTTCCGCCGTAGTAGAATTTAGCATAGGCGCCATCAACCACTACGCGGTCTTTAGAATCAATTACGCCATCATCATTAGCATCCCGGTACCTAAGGTCTCCTGGTTTGGGATTAAACGGATGTACAGGTGCTTTGTCTATTTCATCCTGGCTCTGGAAAATACCATCCCATTCAATAAGATAGTATGCATTAAATGGCAATCCCTCCATTACAATTGTATTTCCATATGTTGGGCTCACAACATCCAGCACTTTATTTTTGAAGGTGGTGAAATTAAAGTTAACATTATAGGATAGCTCACCAATTGTATTCCTGTGACCCAGTTCAAATTCCCAACCGGTATTCTTCATTTTACCATAATTAATAGTGGGGGAATTTAAGCCTACGCTGGCAGGAATGGGAATCTGGTATAGTATATCATCGGTTACTTTATTAAACCAATCTACAGTAAGAGAGATCAGCCCGTTTTTCATGCTAAAATCGGCGCCGAAATCAGTAACTGTAGTGGTTTCCCACTTAAGATTACGGTCTCTCAACGCATTCATTAGTACACCTGGTGCTAATCCGTCAAACGGATAAGAAGTGGTAGACAACAGATCCTGGTATGGATACAATCCTACATTCTGATTACCCAATTTTCCCCATGATGCCCGTAACTTAAGGTTATCTAACCAGCTAAGCGAACGTAAAAAGGATTCTTCCGAAACCCTCCACCCTGCCGATACAGATGGGAATGTACCCCAGCGGGTTTCCGGCGCTATTCTTGAAGTGCCATCTCTGCGCGCATTAACTTCAAACAGGTATTTGCCTTTATAATCATACATCAAACGGCCAAAAAGAGACTGAATGGCCCATTCGTTAGCGGTTCCTCCCGTTGATTGTCCTAAAGCCGCCCCGGCATTAAGCTCAGATATAGTGGTGGTTGGAAAATTAAGCCGCGACCCGCTTAACTCTCTGTAATAATTAGATTCCTGGTTGTAGCCTGCCAATATAGTCAAATCATGATCGCCAAAAGACTTCTGGTAATTTAATGTAGAATAAAGCGTAGTTTCAAAATTCTGGGTCATTAAATCACGTACACCCTGTTGCCAAACAGCATTGTTGTGCGCATAACTGCCATCATCAAAATAATAGTTATTTATGGGACTCTCATGGCGTTTATTAAATTCGCTGTTAAAGCCTATAGCGCCTTTGGTAAGCCAGGTAAGATTTTTAGCCAGTTTTACCTCTGCATATATTTGCGGTCTCATGCTATACAGGTTTATTTTCCTGGATCCGCTGGCTGTAATAGCATCAGGGTTTCTTACGGTCCACTCACCAATGGTATTGCTGTACCTGGCCACAAAACCTGTAGAGCCATCCGGCAAAGTCATGGTTGGTGTATAGTTAGGTCCGGAGTACGCGCTCATTACAAAATCATTATCTCCAAAATTCTCCTGTACAATATCGCGTTTGCTGAGCTGAATATTACCCCCTATTGTTAACCAGTTTTTTACTTTTGTATCAACAGATAATAAGAGGTTGTATTTTTTAAAATCATAAATACTCATAATGCCACCCTGATCCAGGTAACCCATGCTCAGGTTAAACGTGGTTTTTTCATTTCCGCCACTAATACCTATATGGTGGTTATGAGCAAGTGCATTACGGAAAACATGATCTACCCAATCAAAATTCGGATATTTGTCAGGATCATTTCCATTTTTAAAAGCATCAATTGTCGCCTGGCTGAAATGAGGGGTTAAGCCATCTCTCAGGTTTGCTTCATTCCACAAAGTCATATACTCTGCTGAATTCGTTAACAGTTCAGGTAATCTTGTTGCTTTTTGTACCTGGAAATTACCATGGTATTGAATGGTCAGGTCCCTTGCTTTTCCTTTTTTAGTGGTAACCAATATTACACCGTTTGCTGCTCTTGCACCATAAATAGCAGATGATGCTGCATCTTTCAAAACAGAAACGGATTCAATATCATCAGGATTCAAACTGGTCATATCACCCATTACACCATCAATCAATACCAAGGGGCTGCTGCCCGCTCCACTAAAGGTACCTACGCCACGGATGCGCAGTTCCGCATTGTCGGCTCCCGGCTTTCCGGAACCTTGTGTAACCTGCAACCCCGAAATTTTCCCCTGCAAGAGGTTTTGTACATTGGTTGCCGGGCGCTTGGCAAGTTCCGCTCCGCCAATGCTCGCAACGGAGCCGGTTAAATTTATTTTTTTCTGGGTACCATAGCCCACTACTACCACCTGATCCAGTTCCGAATATTCCTTATCGAGCGATACATTATAATCCAGCGCGGCCCCAACGGTTATTTCTTTTTCTGCATATCCTATCGCAGTTATTACAAGTACATCATTTGCTCCCGCCTCAATAGTAAACCTGCCGGAAAGATCGGTTTGGGCACCGCCGGATTTACCTTTAATTTTTATACTTGCGCCTGCAACAGGCGCTCCGTCCTGGTCTTTTACTGTACCGCTAATTTTGCTTTGGCGGATCTCCTCCGGGCTCAATTCGTTGGAAAGATCATCCGCCCTTACGGAACTATTAAAAAAAAGCATTAAAAAGAGCAGCCCTGAATACATAGCAGCTCCTGCGAAGATGGAATGCGTAGCATGTCCATGCTTACAGTTCGTTCTGGTTACAAGCATACCGTTAAATTGTTTGATTTAAGATCAGAAATAGTTATAATGACTGAACAAACCTAACCACTAAATCCTGCGTTCCTGTTGCCGATCTTATTGATTTTGTAAAGTATTTTACCCTATTGTTTAGATTCTATCTCTCAGAAAACACTTATATTGCTTTTCTTAATTAACAAATCTTTGACCGGTGTGAGCAAAACTGTTTTTGTAGAGCTCTTGTACATCCTTAATTCTATACGATAAGTAATAACTTAACATCAACAATTCTTATGAAGCCTGAACTCATTGTAGATGCTCCGATTATTGGTGAGAAAAAAATTTGGGTGAAAAAAATTTATAAACCTTATTTCGATCATCCCTTTCATTTTCATAAGCTATGTGAGCTTACCTGGGTTGAAAACGGTTATGGCAAACTGATCCTCGGTGATTTTGTAGGAAATTTTGCAGAAGGAGAGCTGATCCTGGCCAGTCCGGAACTGCCACATCTCTGGAAATGCGATGCGCTATACTATAAAAAGAAAAAAGATCTGTATACAAAAGCATTAGGGCTTTATTTTCCACTCGAATTTATAAACAGGGTTACCGATGATGCAGGAAGCATCAGTTTATACAACGACTTAATGCACAGGGCAGAAAGAGGCTTAAGATTTCATGGAGAAACAAGGCTGAAGATCATTGAAAAGATTAAGGAAATTGCACAATGCAGCGGGTTGGCTCAGCTGGGCATATTTCTTCAGGTCGTTGATATGCTATCCAAATCAAAGGAATATACTGCATTGGCCAGCATTGGTTACAAAAGTTCAACCAATGAAAACGATATGGAACGCTTTAATGACGTTTACCAGTTTTTGCTGAAGAATTTCAGCAGGGATATTATGCTGGAGGAAGTTTCCCGCATATGCAATATGACACCCAATGCTTTTTGCAGGTATTTTAAGCAGAAGACACAAAAAACGTTTACCCGCTTTTTAAATGAAATAAGGATCGGACATGCCCGAAAATTATTACAGAATGAAAACTATTCTATAAAAGATATCTGCTTCGAGTGCGGCTATAATAACCCGGTAAATTTTTTCTCCTTTTTTAAGCAGATCACAGGGCAAACGCCAAATGGCTTCAGAAAAAAGATGCACAATTTGAAATAAAATGCTGCAATTGTTTCCTGATCATACTTCGGATGATAATAAAAAACATAGTTTTGGTTCCGTTTATGTTTTTTAACTCTGCATCATAAAACAAGTCCATACCCATCAATTGTATGATCACGCACATTCAAATATCTGATGCCCGTTTTCCATTGGCTAAAGGGGCTGGTAGTGATGCCATGCACCGGGATCCTGTTTATTCCTACGCTGTTACCACACTTAAGGATGACACTGGACTTAGCGGCACAGGACTTGCATTTACCATTGGTGAAGGCAATGAACTGGTATGCAAAGCCGCGCAGTTTTACGCCGAAAAATTAAAGGGAAAAGACATTGAGGATCTGATGTCAGACTTCGGCAATATCTTCCGTCAATTCTCGAACGATCAGCAGTACCGCTGGCTCGGACCTCATAAAGGAGTTGTTCACCTCGGATTGGCTTCCGTCACAAATGCCTGCTACGACCTTTGGGCAAAAAAGCGAAAGGTTCCGCTTTGGAAACTACTTACAGACCTGAGCCCGAATCAGATCATAAATACACTGGATCTTTCTTACCTGGAAAATATATTGACAAAAGAAGAGGCACTCGGGCTGATAAAGAAAAATGAAATGGGCAAGGATAACCGTAAAGCCATTCTTCAGCAAGGTTATCCCGGTTATGATACTTCCGTGGGATGGTTTAGTTATTCCGATGAACAGGTTAAAGAAAACGTGCAAAAAGCAGTTGCAGCGGGCTTTAACGCGATTAAGCTAAAGGTTGGATCAAAAGATCCGGATAGGGATGTTTCCAGGTCGCATATGGTAAGAAAAGCCGCAGGCGACCAGATCAAGATTATGCTCGATGCCAATCAGCAGTGGACACTACCACAAGCTTTAAAAATTTGCGGGGAATTGCAGTCAATGAACCCTTACTGGATTGAGGAACCCACCCATCCTGACGATGTGCTGGCGCATAAGGTACTTGCTGAAGCGATCGCTCCAACCCCTTTAGCCCTGGGCGAGCATGTACCCAACGGCATTATGTTCAAGAATTATCTCCAGAGTAACTGTGCAGGATTTATACAGGTTGACGCTTTAAGAGTAGGCGGGGTAAGTGAATTTATCACCGTTAGTCTGATGTGCAGAAAATTAGGGATACCGGTTGTACCTCATGTTGGTGATATGGGCCAATTGCATCAGCACCTGGTGCTTTTTAATCATATTGTTTTGGGGCATGACGCGTTATTTCTGGAACACATTCCCCATCTTAAAAAGCATTTTATCCATCCGGCTCAAATCGTTGATGGTAAATACAAAACGCCGGAGGTTGCCGGCAGCAGTTGCGATCTTTATTTTTAACAACGCCTATTCCTGCTGTAAAGGGAGCATCTGCAATGATTAAAGCGAAGACAGATTTCTCCCTGCCTGCGGTAAGCAGACCGCGTTGGAATGATTGTAGCCATTTTTTTCTTCCTACCCGTCTGCAGAGGGGACGATGTACGGCCGTTTGCCGTTCCCTTCGATTAGACAGCAGTACTACTGTGAATCCGACTACAGCATACTTACCATCATCGTTGATGAGTTGGTAAGTTTAGCCAGGTTCAGGAGTGCCGTAAGTTGAGAAAGCATAGCGTTCTACCGCTGAAGTTACAGTAGTAAAAAAGCTTAATCAGGGCGTATTCCCGAAAACGGGCGGTATTCGTTTTCGGGTGGCTTTTGGTTACTTTTTCCATAAAAAGTGACAAGGAAAAAAGTCTAATCTAAAAACACAATTTGCAACTGGCTGACAAACAGCAACTTTACTAAGATGTCATTGGCACGTGTCTCCACGAGCCGGAAAGGTGAGCGAAAGTATGTGTATTCCTGCATCAGATATGTCCAGGTTCATTACCGGCTGTAATTTGCCGGTGAGCAAAGGCGCAGCGCTGGGATACAGAAGGATTTATTAAAAACTCCTCCGCTTCTTTATTCTTCCACCATTATCACCATCCTGTCAATCTCCATAGGATGGAGGTTGTCTGATGTGACCCGGATATATAGCTTACCGTCATTAGTATCCTCACGCATCACTAATATTTTTATCCACTTGCCTTCAGCTGGTATATCCCCGGTGTCTATCTCGCGGCCTTCAACATTTACAGTTCCTTTATGTACTAATCTTTTAGGGTTTATAAAATGCAGATATACATATCCCTTTACGCCTTGCGGCGGAGCAATATTTATACTCATCGTTTTACCCAGCCAGCCATGTAACCCTTCTTTTTTGTAAGCCCCGGCGCCATTAACAGTATAGCTGAACCCTTTATCTATTGTAACCTTATCAAACTTTGCTTTCCAGGCATTGCTTTTTTCACCGGCATTAGCCCCTGCTTCTACATAAAGCGAGGCATCTTTAAAGGTACCGGATACCGGTGCTTCGCTAATTGCAACGGGAACACTTACTACAATTTGTTTTAATTTATCCACAGGTAAATCACCTGCCGGGCTAAACGCTTCACTTTTCATGTACTCTGTTAAACTATAATACAATTGATTTGCTATCGCATTTCCAGGCTGGTTGAGGTTATACCCGCAAACCAGCAACTTTCCGTTACCCACTTTCGTTTCAAAAATACTTCCGAGTTTTTCATTAAAATGAAAATCAGATATGGGCTGCGCCAGTGGCTTAAAACCGCCAGGCATATCTGATAGTTTAAAATACTTTGCCCCGGCTGAAATGGGGTACCATTGCCAGTTGGAAAAATAGCGGGTTGGAAAATGTTTGAACGCAGCACTTTTTTCATTGATCAGCAAACCTAATGTTGCATTGTTTTGTCCCGGGAAAAAACTGGAAGACCAGAACAACGGGAAAAAATGTACCGGATGCGATGTAGCTTTTGTGCCCACTTCATGAGCTAATAATAATACTTTGCCCCCCACCGATAAAACACTATCTGTTTTATTATTCCATTGACTTGTAACATATATACCGGCAGGGGTAATTTCTTCATGTAAGGGATATATAAAAAACTGCCAGCTATTGCTATAGGAATTATCTTCAAAAAATAACCGAAAAGTATATTGTGCGGCCTCATTTGAAAAAATAGCGCAAGGCAGCAGCAGGCTATCAGCGAACGTGAGTTGCCCTTGTGGAAACTGGTTTCGTTTAGCCAATCCTTTTTTTATAACTGTCCCTTTGTCATTGATAAACTCCCAATGTAAGGGTTGCCGCAAGGCCGTTTTATAATAATTTGCCAGTTCTATTGATAAGGCAATCGTATCATTATTAGTATATGTAAAACTTTTAGTGCGTATCAATGGCACTACGGCATTGCTGTGTTCACGAAACTGTTCAGGAGTAGTTATCTTTTTGTCATCCCAAAATGCATCCAGCCAGCCTACCAATGCTTCCCCCTGCCCCTGGTAGTCCTGCATACTCAGTAACTGAAACCCAGCGCTGGATGGGGCTAATAAAATATTTTCGATGAGGTTTTTATACAATAGCTGCTGTAAAGCCCCACTGGCCTTATGAAAATCCTTATCCTGGCTTGCAATACCGTTTTTTTCCGCTATCTTCTTAAAGCCTTCCAGGTTTCGGGCCTTTAAAACACCTTTGTATTTATCTATTTCACTCCATTCCGGATATACAGGGTACTGCCCTACTTCATGAGCCATAATAGGAATAGTAGCTTGTCTGTAATTTTTCTCCAATCCTGCATCGGTTTTGTTAGCGCTGTTTCCATAAGTGCCTCCTATCCCCGGAATTTGGTGTGTTGCGTTATAATCATCAATCGGCATAATCTTTCTGGCTGTAGAAACAGCATATAATCTGCGTGGATCTTCAGCCTTTGCTTTTTTGATCCATGTTTCCATAATATCAAAATCAGAATTACCCAGTTCATTTCCGATACAGAAAAAAACAAAGGAAGGATGGTTGCCATACGCATCTAATATCCGCTTCATTTCCGCCTGCACGAAAGCATCTGCATCGGGGTTCTTTCCCAAGCCATCGGGTAAACCCTTTGTGTACATTTCTGGCCTGTTTTCCGGTGTAGCTGTCATCCACCAGTCTATCCATACTATTTCCGCCTGTATATAAATGCCCACTTTATCTGCCGCGCGAAAGGCAGCTTCAGGCGGGCACCATGAATGGAAACGGACCATGTTTAACCCATATGATTTGTAGATTTTAAAAATTCGCTCCCACTCCGTTTCATCACATGAAGGATACCCCGTGAGCGGAAAATGGACACAATCCAAATTACAACGCATGTATGATATGTTATCATTCACCAATATTTTATGCCGGGTAGTAGTAATTTTCCGAAAACCGATTTTATCTGACCAATACGTAGTTTGCTTACCCTGTTGCAACCGCACATTCACTTCATATAACGCAGGGGTAAATTCATCCCATAGTTGCAGTCCCTTCAAATCCTCTAAGATGATATTGATAGTTTGTTCGCCGGGTTTTGCGTTAATTTTCTGGCTTATTGTTTTTATTAATTTACCAGTCTCTGTTTCCTTAACCTCAGCTTTTATGTACAATGGATTTTGTAAGCCGGATGTGTTTTGCAAAAATGTTTCTAATCGCAGGCTGCGCTTATCTATGTCGGGATAGGTCTTAACGGCGGAAATATTCAGCCCGTCCACTTTATGCAATTCAATACGGCCCACTATGCCATTCCAGATACTTTGGGTGTACGCTGTGTAGCCGTGACCTTTATCTCCGATGTCATGAATAAGATCGTTATTTATACGAATAGTCAGTATATGATTACCGGGAGATAATATACCCAGGTTGTGTATATGGGGAACATATAAAGGCGAAAGCGCAGACAGTTCCTTTCCGTCTATATAAACTTTACTTTCCCACAAAACCCTTTCCAAATAAAGCATAACAGCCTTCCCCTTCCATGATGGTGGTATTTGTATGGTTCTTTGATACCATGCCGGACCAATGTATTTATGAGCCCGGGTTAATATGCCATAGTCAGAACCGGTAGTTGGAATACCGTAACCCGCTTCATCGGTTGTACCGGGCAATTGTATAGATTCTGGTAATGTTGTAGCGGCCCATTTCTCCTTATATCCGGCGCTGTCCGGATCCAAAGCAAACCGCCAGGTGCCAGCCAGTGATATTTTATCCTGTGCCACGCTCTGGTTAATAAGAAAAAAAATGACAAGCAGGATAGATAAAACACGACGATTATCTCTTTGCCATTGTAAATAAACTATTTGTTTTCTCTTTGCCATAGTTTAGGCATTTCTATAAATGATAAATTTTAAATTGTTGTCCGGGTAAAGTGCAAAAAGCCTTTAGTAGCCTGGTTTTGCCTCACCCCAACCCCTCTCCGCCCGGAGAGGGGCTAAAATCCTCTCCCATACTAGCTTTCATTTCCCGCCGTGGTTCGTGTCCGCACTATAACCGTAAACTTAAATAAAAAGAAACCCTCGTGGTGGTACGTGAGACACATACCACGGCGATTGATAGTGGTACGTGAGACACATACCATGGTGATTGGTGGTGGTCACGTACCGCGGTGATTGCCCCGGCACGTGTCTCCACGTGCCGGAAAGGTAAAACTGCAGTTTCCTCGTTTCGCTGCCCGTCATGCTAAGGTCGCTGACAGCACATCGGCAATATGGATGGTTTTCAAAGCCAGCTTATGTTTCCGGATGTACCCATCCAAATGCAGTAAACAGGATAAATCTGTAGAAATAATATATTCAGCTCCCATTTCAATTGCATTTAACACCTTTTGTTCTCCCATTCCAATAGAGATAGGTTCAAACTTCACCGCAAAAGTGCCGCCAAAACCACAACACACTTCGCAATCCGGTGCCTCAATCAATTGCAGTCCTTTCACATGCCGCAGCAATTTTCTTGGAGCATCCTTTATGCCACACTCCCTCAGGGCGCCGCAGGCATCATGATATACAGCCGAAGCTTTAAATTCAGCTCCAAGATCTTCTACATTCAAAACAGTAGTCAAAAATTCCGTAAACTCATATACAGGCAATTGCTGATGATGCATTTCTTTTTCATGTCCGTTATTCTCGAGTACCTTACCATAGTAATTTCTTACAAACCCGATACAGGATCCGCTGGGTGCTACAATGTATTCATTTTCTGAAAAGTCGCGAACAAATTTTTCAGCAACACTCCTGCATTCATCCCAATACCCGGCATTGTATGCGGGTTGCCCGCAGCAGGTTTGTTCCGCATTGTAATGTACCGTACAGCCTGCCTTTTTCAATACCTTTATCATATTAAAAGCAGTTTGTGGATACAACTGATCTACAAAGCAGGGAATAAAAAGACTAACATGCATACACAATAGTATTGATCAAGGGCAGAAGTAAACCACTCACAATCCCTTGTAACTTTTGAAATAATTATTGGCCGGTTGCTTTCCACAGCTCATTAAAAGTTTTGGGAGCAAAGTCCGGAAGGCTCCTGTTATCACCCCAGCTTTTCCGGAAAAGGAGTTTAATCATAAAATTTTTAATCCTGCCATTTGTCATGTTCATCATTGCACGGCTCAGGCAGGCCTTTTTCCATAGCAACCATCCTAATTTTTCACTACGGGAACCGAAATGGGCCTTTACCGACTTATTGCGGTTATACAACAAGAGCTCGTGTAGATTAATATGAACCGGGCACACTTGTGTACAAGCCCCGCAAAGCGATGAAGCATAACTGAGGTGCTTATAAGATTTAAGCCCACTCAGATAAGGGGTTATGACCGAACCGATAGGCCCGCCATAGGTAGCTTTATACGTATGCCCCCCAATATTTTTGAATACCGGACACACATTTAAACAGGCTCCGCAACGTATACAAAACAAACTTTCCCTTGCTGTAACATCGGCAAGTATATTGGTCCTTCCGTTATCCAGCAATATCACATACATATCTTCGGGACCATCTGGTTCATTTTCTTTCTTTGCACCGGAAAAGATGGTATTGTAAACCGTTACCTGCTGTCCTGAACCATGCGTTGCCAATAAAGGCCAGAACAAGGCAAGGTCGCTTACAGACGGCAATATCTTTTCAATACCGGTAATGGCAATATGCGTTTTAGGAAAACTGGTACATAATCTTGCATTCCCTTCATTTTCTGTTACCGCCACAGCGCCGATATCAGCCAGTAAAAAATTTACCCCGGTAATTCCAATATCCGCCTCCACATACTTTTGACGAAGTAGTTGTCTGGTAAATAATGTAAGCTCCTCAGGAGCCAAACCGGGTGGTGCATTTAATTTTTCATGAAATAACAGGGCCACTTCCTCCCTGCTTTTATGCATTGAAGGTGCTACCATATGATAAGGCGCCTCTCCGGACAATTGCTGTATATACTCACCAAGATCCGTTTCCACTACTTCAATACCATGCCGCGATAAAAAAGGATTCAAATGAATTTCTTCTGTAACCATGGACTTACTCTTGACAACACTTTTAGCCTGTTTCTGTTTGCATATTTGTAAAACCGCGTCTAATGCCTGTTGCGGATTTTCTGCCCATATTACTTTGCCTCCCCTTTCTGTAAATTTTTTTTCAAATTCCAGCAGGTATTTATTTAAGTGCTCAATCGTTTCCCATTTTATGTTTTTGGCTCTTTTGCGCGCTGATTCCAGACCCGGGAATACATTTTTCCCTTTCTGAAAAGCAATATCTGATTGCATCAGGCTATAGTTAATTTTCCGCCTGTGCTCCAGGTCAGTCGCTTTTATCCTGCTTTCCTCCTGGAATATTTTTTCCTGTTCATGCATGTGGAATGGTTTAATGGCGTGATCAAAATCTATTCCGTATGAAATACTTCATCCATCGGTGACCATATTTCTCCTGCTGCAGCGGCATCGGACAATGGCTGCTGACAGGGGTCAGTTTCTTTCCACCAACGTTGTGTTACCGCATCGGATGCCATTTTTTTCATGTCCAGCTCATAATTATCTCCTATGTATTCATAATAGCTGAACAAATAGTATTTATCCTCTATTTTCTTAAAATAAATTGAATAGTTACGGATATTACATTCTTTAATTTTTTTTAGTACGCCCTCCCATGTATTGGCATGGAGTTCTTTATAATAAGCTATCTTCTCTGGTTTAAGACCGGTAACCATTCCTATCCGAAGTGGCTCTTTTTTTGTTGCTTCAGTTCGTGTGTCCTGATCTGTTGCAGCAGCGCCCGTTTCACGGCAACTGTAAAAAGATAACGCTGCAAACAACAGGACACAAGATGCATAGTATCGCATTTTCATTCAATTTAAAGGTTTACAAAACGTTGTTATTCCGCTACTATCCAAAAAGCATATACAGCATAACCACACAGGCAACCAATAATGCCGATAGCCATTTATAATTTCCCAATCCTTTCCATCCTTTGCTTTGTAAGGGCTCCCAGGGAGACCGCCAGAATAATGTTTTACTGTCTTCCGTATGCTGTACAGGATACGCAAACGACAGCAGCACCTGCATCACCAGGCATGCGCAAAACAGGTAAAAAGCCATCATCATAAATGGTATCTTACCTATGATGCTTAATGGAAGCAGCTTATTAATAGTAAATACAACTACGCCGAGCAAAGAGCCCATCCATAAAGTATACTGAGCTGATTTGGCTGATGCCTTTTCCCAGAATATTCCCAATAGAAAAACACAGGTAATTGGAGGTGCAATATGTGCAATGATATCATTTAACCCGTTAAACAAGCTCTCATAGCTATTAAGCAACGGCAATAAGGCAACAGAAAATATAAGAGCAACCACCACTGCTATACGCCCCAACTTTACCAACTGCTTATCTTTTACACCAGGTCTAAACCTTTTAATGAGGTCATAACTTACAAGTGTTGAAATGGAGTTCAGCGCTCCTGATACCTGGCTCATTAAACCGGAAAGCAATGCAGCTACTACTATTCCAATTAAACCAGTTGGTAATAATTGGGTGATCATGAGCGTATATATGCCTTTACTGTTCACGACCGCTTCGCCAGACGCAGTAACAGTGGTGATGGAGCTAAGATCTATCAAACCTTTTTGCGCCAACCCATAGGCCATTAAACCCGGCACCACAAAAATAAATACAGGCAGTATTTTAATAAATCCGCAAAAAAGGGAGCCTACCCGTGCGTGGTTCTCGTCTTTCGCTCCCAGAACCCTCTGAACAATAGTTTGATCAGCGCACCAGTACCATATCCCTAATACCGGATACCCAAGCAAAACAGCGTACCAGGGCATCTTGCTGCTATCGCCATGGGGTCTGAGCATTGAAATCTTTTCCATAGCCTGGTGCTCTTCCAGTACCTGAACCAATGAGGTCCAGCCGCCCAGTTTTAACCATGACGCAGCGGTAATAACGATAGCCCCTGCAACCAATACTATGGTTTGAATAGACTCTGTTATTACAACAGCCCTTAAGCCTCCAATGATGGTATACACGGCTACCAATACGGAAATTACCGTAACACTTACGTACATATCAATTCCGAAAAGCGTTTCTAACACAATTCCCCCTGCAAGCAATGAAAAGGCAATATGGATAATAACCGCCGATACAATTGAAATAACAGTAAGCCAGTCACGGCAGGCCGTGTTATACCTTTTTTCCAAAAAAACAGGTAAGGTAGGCACTTTAGACCTGATATAGAAAGGAACAAAAAACAATGCCAGTAAAATAAGGGTAAATGCAGCCATCCATTCAAAGTTGCCATTCAGCAGTCCCGTATCAAACCCTGACTGAGCAAGGCTCACAAGGTGAATACAGGATATATTCGTAGCAAATAAAGCCAATCCTATTACCGGCCATCTTAACGTTTTTCCAGCCAGGAAATACTCATCAGAGGCACTGCTTCTGCTCTTCTTTCTTTTTCGTAAACCAGCCCATAGGCCTACGAAAACAATAATGAGTATATACAAAATACTAATGATCAGATCAGGGGTTTTAATCATCTGGCAAGATTCAAATGTTGGATAAGCACTATAAACAGGAAATTAATCTAACAGGAAATATTTCATCAGCGTTTTGTGTATACAGCAAACTTCCTGATTTTCTTTTCTGCACTACGCTTTGTTATTATCAGCCTCACCTGACTCGTTTCTACAGGTTCAATAGCTTCCAGGCGCCTCCTTCCAATGCTTAGGCCTGAAGTTATCGTTTTCCATTGACCGGCAATATATGCTTCTGTTTTATATTGTTGTATAAATTGTCCGTTGTGGATGTCTTCTTCTATTTCAATCAATCCCACCCTCTTTTTTTCAGACATGTGTAAATGAATGGTATCTCCCACTATGTTTTGATTTGCTTGTGCCAACGGATCAGCGAACATGCTATTTATTTTTTTCCCAAATTCATACAGGCTTTTTACTTCAGCAGGCGGAATTATTCCGCTGGTATCGGGTGTCATATTAATAAGCAGGTTAGCACCACGACCGATAGACTCAAAATAGGTTTTAGTCAGAAAGTCCATATTCCGTAATGTTTTGTCAGAATCCGGAACCCAAAACCACGTGTCGCGTGTATGAAGGCAGGCTTCAGCAGGTAACCATCCTGCATTCTGCGGGCCTACCCAATGAGACAATCCCTCTCCTGGTTTTACTACATTCCATAACGGATACGCAGCCCATCCCTGCTCGCTTCCCGACCAGCGTATATCCGGCCGGGTGCCACCCATAATTACAGCGCCGGGTTGCAAATGCTTTACCATAGCGTGAATGGCATCACCAAATGCCGTACCCAATGGCTTCATCGTTTCAGGATCCATTACATCCCAGCCAAAAGGGTCATAGGCGCCGTCAAACCACAGATATGAAATTTCACCATAGTTGGTCAGCAGCTCTCTCAACTGTTCCAAAAACACCGGGAAATATTTATTGATGTTGCCAACTAACTTTCTTTCTCCCTGAGGATCCGGGGTGCTGGTGCAGCCAAAATGTTTATCGCCTCCGGATACATAAAGCCCCACTCTAACGCCATATTTCCTGCAGGCCTTCACAAATTCACCTACTACATCGCCCTTCCCGTTTTTCCATGACGATTGCTTAACGGAGTAATCGGTTGTTTCAGTAGGCCATAAACAATATCCATTATGATGTTTGGCTGTTAAAACGATATGCTTGGCGCCAAAAGACTGGGCTGTCTTTACCCATTGATCTGCATCCAGCTTAGATGGATTAAATAAATCAGCAACCGGAACGGCAAGCATATCAGATTTGATATAGGTAGCCGGTCCAAAGTGAATGAAAGCTCCGAGCTGCTCCTGCTGATACGTTAATTGTTGCGGAGACGGTTTCGTTTTTATTTCATTGTGAACATTTTGATGTTGCACCCCGCCTGAAGGCGCGATAAGAACCGGCGCCCAATTGCCTTTATGATCGGGCGATACAAAGGTTTGCTTTTGTGTATCCTCAAAAAAATACGCAAATAACTGTGCCGGGGTTCCATCATAGGTAGCCCATTGCAAATCGCCTGCAGTTGTTTGATCACTTCCCGTAAAATACAATATGGTTTGCCCGTTATAATAACACAATTCAACATCAGAGGCATTGCTTTCGGGTATTCCCGGATCAATCAATGGAATATTCCGAATGGAAGGATCGAAGGTTATAAATGGCCGGCTGGCAGGTGCGTCTTC
Organism: uncultured Sphingobacteriales bacterium; assembly: GCA_937871285.1. Taxonomy (GTDB): domain Bacteria; phylum Bacteroidota; class Bacteroidia; order Chitinophagales; family Chitinophagaceae; genus Agriterribacter. Next base: position 111,580 of record CALMQS010000013.1, read on the forward strand.
CCAGTTCACCAGGTCCTTTGACCGGGTAATCCGGGTTTCGTAACCCATTTTAATATTTTCAAGATATAAGGTATAATACCATCCACCTTCATAGTATAAGGCAGGCCCGCCAACATATTTATCTTTTCCATAAACAGCGCCGGGAATTTCTTTCCAGTTCACCAGGTCGTCTGATGCAAGATACCTGAACGTAAAGGGCTTCCAGGTGGGATCATTGGTTTCGTACAATAAAATGAATGTATCTTTCCCCCGGGTTACGGCAGTATTGTAAAAGAACTCCCTGGGATTAGCTTTAAATACGGTAACAGGCTTTGTCCATTTTTTTAAATCAGCAGAACTTGTCATTGTAATTTCCGTCATCTGCCGCCACGGTTTTCCCTGCCCGTAATTACCGGCAAAAATATATACCCTGCCGTTGTGTGTTAGTACGGTTCCAAATCCATGATTTTTTAAAGCAACGGATACAATCTTTCCGGTAGCAACATCTTTGATCCGCACTTCATCCTCATGAAACAAATCGCCCGGTTTGGCGCCCTTTACATCCCAGAAACGCTGGTTGCTCTCCATGAGGTATAACCGGTCATTAAAAACAAAAGGAGATGATTCCACCAGCGGCGATCCCAGGCGGCCTTGTTTAACGATGGGATTTGTCCAGGTTGATTGCGCCGATACACAACCTATACTCCACAATAAAATACCCAACAGGGAAGCTCGTTTTGCAAAGATTCCGTTCATCATTTTTTTATTATTATGCTTTCTGATTAATAAAAAGTAAATATCCACTTTCAGAATGAGTTTGTAAATAGAATATCGGGCTTTTTGGCTGGACTATTCTATTTATTCATCACTGCTATCTTTAGTTTTTTAATTACCTATAGAATAGCGCGTAGAATGGTCCTTATGTTTAATCTTAATAACCCTACTGCAAATGAGTAGCGACGCGTTATAAGTCAATACTTACCGATTATAAATTTATAAGCTTTGGGATTTATTAAAGGCTCTTTATCCTCCCTGATCATTTTCCACTTTTCGATTGGTTCATGTTCAATGTTAAACGCTTTTTCAATTACAAATGATTAAACAAAGAAGAAATTATGCTCGCTGTAATCTATTCTATAATGTGAATACTTTTAATCTACCCAAAAAACTGAAAAACTCTTAATAATCGGCTCGGCAGTTGCTTTTACAACAACTAAGCGTATTTTGGTGCATTCAGTAGGTTCAAACTGCTGTATACGTTTATGCCCTATCGATTGTCCATCGCAGATTGTTTTCCATTTATTCTTTATAAAAGCCTCAACTCTATATTCACGAATGCGCTCTCCCTGACGAATGTCTTCCTGAATTATAATATGATTAATTTTTTTTGTACCATATAGTTGGAGTGTAATCCTGTTACCCTTTCCTGAGGTTTTAGCCAATGGGTTTGAAAATCTTCTACGAATTTCATTACCCCATTCTTGCAAACGCTTTACATCTGGTTCAGGTAATAAGCCATCGGCATCAGGTGTTAATCCCATAATCAAAGTAGAGTTTCGCCCAACGGATTTATAGTACATATCCATCAACTTGTCAAGCGACGAAACATGAGATTCACAACCCGGATCCCAAAACCAGTCATGGCCATCATTTGATCCTCGTAGTGGGGCATCGGACATGGCCGGCATCCAGTACCTACCATCCGGATCACCTACTTTAAGTATCTCATAATTATTTTTGGATACTATCGGATTAAATGATTCTCCTGCTCCAAATGCATAAAACGGAAATGTCGCCCAGCACGGATAGTTTACGGTGCCCGACTCTGAGCCTCCCCACCTGACTTCGGCTAATTGCCTGTTATGGTAGAATATACAATCGGGCTGATATTGTTGTACAATCGGCAATACGTCCGGAGCTCCGGAAGCAGGATGATCTGCTCCTCCATCGAACCATATCTCAAACAGGCTTCCATAACGAGTACAGATCTCTTTCACCATGCCTTCAACCATTCTGTTGTACCATTTATGGCGGTTTTCTCGGAACTCGCCCTCTCCATTTAATTTGAAATCATGTACACCAAAAAATGAATTCCATCGAATACCTAAATATATGCCCGGCTTAATACCATACTTGCGGCATGAATTCACGAAATCGCGCACAATATCACCTTTCCCATTTTGAAAATTCAACGCCTTCATGGAATAAGGGTTCACATCCGATTGATACAAAGCAAAACCTGATTCATGAGTTGCCGTTAATAAAGCAAATGTAAAACCAGCATCCTTTGCAGCTTTAACCCATTGGTCAGTATCTAGTTTTGTAGGATTAAATGTCTGATAATCCTTAACCGGGTTGATACGAATATTCTCCTGTATGTATTTTTGCCCATCAAAAATATGCAGTTCGTAATGGAATATCGCTCCAATTTCAGCTTCTTGCCAGGCGAGTTGCCTTTTATTTGGGAGCACTAACTTATCTACCCGTACTGGTAAAAAAGCAATATACGATTCATCATCTTTCTGCACTGTCACACTTACCACCCGCGGATCATCTTGTTCACAATAAACAAATGGCCTTTCTATTTGGCTGGGATGAAGCGTGTCCTTATGTTGATACGGTATTACTTTGGGCATCAACACATATTCTGTTGCTTTCTTCCAGTCGATGCCATCTGTGGAGCTAATCATGCCGATAAAGCTACTCGAAGGGAAAACAGCATAGTAATGCTTTCTTTTTTTGTCGTACCACGTAGATATATCATCGGATCTCATAAAATCAGTCAGCGGTTTTTTCTGCAATTCGAAAGGTCCAACCGGAGAATCGGAAAAGGCTATTAACTGGTTACGGGGTACGTCAGTTATATCTGTTTCAACATCTTCTACGATAAGGCAATAGCCTCTGTCCTCTTTTTGTATAATGTCACTGCTTATTTTTAAGGTTGTGGTTGACCCGGAAATTCCTATAGGTGAATCAGCGCGTTTCCATGGACCATTGGGAGAGTTTGCAACAGCTACACTAATTCGTTGACTATTATGCAATATTCTCCATTTCGGATCGGATGGTCCGGCCTGCAGTATTTTTTTCAGATCACTAAGGGTATATGTTCCATCCCTATAATTAATAGAGCTGTAATAGAGATAATATTTACCATCAAAAAATTTAATCTTTGGATTATGAGTCATGACTGAATCCCATTGTTCTTTGCCACCACCTTGTAATACGGTTTCTTTATATTCCCATGGACCTTCAGCCCTATCGGCAATAGCATGGGCTATTTCAGAAAAAACTATCCAGCCTGAAAAGGAATATTCTTTTTTCCAACGGGAGTAAAAAAGATGGTATTTCCCATCATTACCTTTTATAATGGAAGAACCTGAATGGTAGTAGCCATCCGTTTTAAAAATATTGTCTTCCGTAATGGGTTGTAACTTGTCTTTAAAAAAAAGCACGTCTGGAACACTTTGACCAAATAGCCAAAGAGAATTGACAAAACAGGTTACAAGCAACAGGTATCTTTTGATATAATTGATCATAACTTCGTGTATAACTTATTTTTTAATTTGCTGGCAGGCAATTTCAAGTTACATGCCTCACTTTCATTTACCAGGCAACTGAAAAAAGTCTTTATGAAAAAACCCATGTCCGAGCAATTTGCTTACAATTCTATTGGTAGATCTTGATGATTATTTAGCATTAGTTGATTAACTTATCTGGCCATAGAACCTTTTTATTTGTTTCACGATATGTAGGCATCTGAGCATTCCATTTTTTTAATTTTTTCGTTAATACCTGCGCTAAATGTTTTGTTTTTTGACGGTATTGTTCTGACAAGTCATATAATTCTCCAAGATCGTTTTTTAAATTAAAAAGTTCGAGCTTTTGTTCTTTCATTAAATAAACCAATTTCCAGTCTCCTTGTCGTATCGCACTGACATAACTAATGGCGGGGCCTGGCTGCATTATGAATTTATTGGGAAAATGCCACACTATAGCCCGGGTAGTATCATTGTATGCAGGGTTTCTTAAAACAGGTACAAAACTTTTCCCGGCAATTTCCTGAAGCGTACTATAGCTTTTTATCTCAGCCATTTCTAAGATGCTCGGAAAGAAATCTTCTATAATCAGATATTGTTCAGATTTGCTACCTGGCTTCACTACGCCGGGCCATTTTACTAACATTGGCACACGAATGCCACCTTCGTAGATCGATCCTTTACCGGCGCGAAGTGGTAGATTATGTATATATGCATTACCTCCTCGTGGCGGCACAAATGTAAGTCCCCCATTATCGGACATGAAAATGATGATTGTGTTTTTTTCCAAATTATGGTATTCTAAATAATCCATAATGTCACCTAAACTTTTATCCATGCCTTCTATCATACTGGCATACTCCGCTTCGGATTTCGAAATACCCATATTTGAATATTTCCGATAGAATCTTTCATCTGCGGTTAATGGTGCATGAACCGCGTAATGAGCCATGTGAAGAAAAAATGGTTGATTCTTACTTACAGGCTCATTCAATGATTTGATAGCTTCGCGGGTAAGCGCTTCCGTTAAAAAAACGGGAGTACCGTGATACTCCTCCAAATCTGGGACTGAATGAGGGCTGGTGCGCCCCTCCAACTTACCAAAATTCTCTTCGCCCAAATAACTTTGTGGATGGCCTGCAGCGTGTCCTCCTTTATTAACGACAAACCCGAGATTATGGGGATTTGATCCAGATGTACCTGTTGATCCCCAGTGAGCTTTACCAATGTGAATGGTATAATACCTCTCTTGTTTGAGTAATTGAGGTAGCGGAGTTGCATAAGCCGTACCTGATACTTTCTTATCAGTGCTCAAGCCGTCAAAATTCCAATCAATTGGCAGAAATGTACTATCAATAACATCGGATGTTTGGCCCTTTTGGATAGTTGTCCAACTCGTAATACGGCTTTGGGCGGCATTCATCCCGGTCATTAAGGCAACTCTTGTGGGTGTACAAACGGAGTTAGCATAGGCATTTGTAAGCTTTATCCCTTCTCTAGCAAGGCGCTCCATATTAGGGGTGTGGTATAACCTATTGAAAGATGTTACACTATCCCCAAAGGGAACAGACGTATCCTGCCATCCCATATCGTCTATCATAAATATGATAATATTAGGAGGTTTGGATACTTTCTGTTGCCCCTTAACCGAAGTAAAAATAAGCATCAGGAAAAGCACAGAAGAACTAATCTTCAGAATCAAAATTCTAGTATAATACATGCTATTTTATACTTAAATTATAAATTGATACTCTCTATTATTCGCTATTCATGTTATATGCTAATTCATACTGATGTAGTGAATCTGTATTATAACCGGGCAGCGAAAAAGGATATTGCAGATATTGTTCATCGGTACTTTTAGGATGCCAGGGTGAATAACTTTGCACTTTTATCTTATTTTTTGAAGGAATAAATTGAAGTATCCTTAGCCAGCCATCATGACCCTCCCCGCTTAAAAGTTGAATTACCTGATTTCCATTATCACCTCTACTTATCATTAAGCCCTTGTGCGTATTGTCATTGGTCACGTGTCCGCTTAAAACCAAAGAAATATTAGCATGTTTCTTAATTAATTTATTCCATATTTCCTCTCCTGTATTTCCATTTGCGGGTAAGTACCCAAATCCACCCGGATAATCCCTTCTATCATCAGCTAACATATAACTGTGCGTAATAATAATAGCTCTTTTAGATGCATATTGCTTTAATATGCTCTCTGCCCAATTCAACATCTCATCTGTCGGTGCTACAGCCAAACTGATAATAATAAACTCTAATCCCCCTTCTTCAAAAAAATGGAAAGAATTATCATAATCATCTGCCATTCTTCCCCCATACCATTTTTGAGTTTCAAACCGGCTAAAGGGAAAAAAATGATTAAAATTTGTTGTATTTCTAGAACTATCCGGTATCCATTTAGGGTTACCAGCTACCATATCATGGTTTCCAACAGCTATAACATATGGTACAGCATCATCTAAAATGCTTAAAGCATTGTTTGCATTTTCCCATTGGTATATTTCATCATCATCGTTTACAACATCTCCCATATGAAGTAAGAATTTAATATTATCTACTTTTGCACGCTCTTTTACCCATCCGGTCATTGCAGTAAAAATTTCTTTCCTGCTCGACTTTCTCCATGTTCGAGAATCTTTCGAATAAATTTGCGTGTCAGGAAAAATGATAACACTAAAAGGGCAAGGATCACGGTGGTTATTTGTACTACCATTTTCTTTTTCATTGGTTGCTTTATCCAGCCAGGAAAGAAAGTCGAAAGTATTCAATTTGAAGTCAGAGAATCCACATTTACCGATGAGGGATTCTGGTATATTTCCTCTTTTAATCAGAGGATACTCGACTATACAGACCAATCCAATACCAAGCACTACATATAGCCAAGTATCAATAATTTTTTTCATGATAATTCTTTTTTAGGAATTGTATTTTTTTCATGGATCTTTTGGAAGAAGTAAGATGATTAATTTTGCCTAAGCCCATTTATTATATAATAATAACCCTATTTCCAATTAGCATCAATTTCTCATTTTTAGTGCATTTACCTACGATGAGAAAAATTCAAAGCTTTGCGCTAATTCCTATTCAGCAGATGCAGACAGGGAGAGGTCACTTCGTCCAAATGACCAAAGGTCGTTCTTCGGACGAAGTGAGGACTAACCAACTATGAAACAAAAACCTGAAAGAAATGTTGGGTGCATTCCATTTTAATTAATATTAACTTACGTATATTAATACCCATCATTCTGTTTCAACTCAGGATTATTATCCAACTCTGCCTGGGGAAAAGGAAACAAGTAATGTTTCTGCTCAAATACCAGATTTACTCCACCCGGATTTTTGATAGTTGGAAGTTTCGTATGTGCAATTTTCCATCTTTTGATGTCAAAATAACGCAGTCCTTCCAAAGCGAGTTCTACGCGACGTTCATGTCTTATAAAATCACGAAGTGATTCTTTTGTGCTATACTTTACCCTGTCAACAGGAGGCATATTTACTCCAGGTCTGGAACGGATTTCATCGAGCGCATCATATATACTTGCCTCCGGGCCGCTGGCTTCATTCTTTGCTTCGGCATACATCAGCAAAACATCTGCATACCTTATCCAAACCATGTCCTGATCGGAATCTGTTTTAGCATAACTAAAAGGAGCATGTGAAAAATCAGCATATTTTCTCATTACATATCCTGTTAGTCCGGGAAGGGAGGGTTGTGGCCAACTCTCTTCGGCTTCTCGACGCATATTCAATATTAATCGTGGGTCGCGACTGGCAAATGGCGTCACCGGATCATATAGTGGAGATTCTGATATAGGCAATCCATCAACACATTCAAATTCATCAACCAGATCCTGATAGGGATTGATGGCACTATACCAACCGATCTTGACATCCATGCTTTCTGTAAATTCCGTAGGATTGGTAGGGCTAAGGTATTGTGTAGAGAATATAATTTCTGGATTGCCGCCCTGGGTAGCCGTTAAAAATATTCCTAGGTAATCATCAGCTATAGCAAATTTGCCGGACTGCATAGTCTGGAGTGCGTACGAAGCTGCTTCCTGCCATTTCTGCTCATATAGGAGTACTCTTGCTTTAAAAGCAGTGGCACTGCCTTTAACTGCATGTCCAGCATAGACTGCGTCAGGTAGCGAATTGATTGCCACATCAAGGTCTTCATGAATATAAGCAAGCACCTCAGATTTAGGGCTTTTCTCGATTTTAGCAGCTTCTGCGCTTTCTGGTCTTTCCCTGTACAGTATAACATCTCCAAAAAAGTCTACAAGGTCAAAATACATCAACGCTCTCAAAAATCTGACCTCTCCTTTATAGACTGTTTTCTTTGCCTCATCAATAGGAACGTTATCAATATTGGCAAGAAAGTAATTACAGTTTGCTATTCCCCTGTAGGGAGTATTATAAGCCATGGTTACCGCCCCTCCTGAAGTAGGACTTGTAACACCCAAAATCATCTGTTGCATATTAAAATAAGGCGACTTTGCATATGCATTATCAGAAAGACAGTCCAGCCATATCCTCCTATAGCTTAGGAAGTCTGATTGAAGCTGCCTATAGCAGCCTGCAAGTGCCATTTTTACATCGTCTTCCGTCTGCCAGAAATTGCCGCTTGCAATCTGGTCAAGCGGATGTCGATCCAGCAGGTTATCACTGCATGACAATGAGGATAGCATAATCGCAGTCAAACCGGCTACCCTTAATTTTCTGAAAACTCTCATGGATTTGATATTTTTAGTGTTCTATAATTTAACATCGATTCCGAAATTCAATATTCTTACCTGGGGGAACTGTGCGTACCGGCCCCACCCGCTGATCGTGCTGCCCGTTCTGGATAGTGTTTCCGGGTCTGCTCCTTCGAACTTTGTAAAGGTGAGCAGGTTATCTCCGGAGACATATACCGTTAGTCCCTTAGACCATATCTTATCTGCTACGCTTTTGGGCAGCGCATAAGAAAGATTTACATTTTTCAAACGCAGGTAAGAGGCATCCTGTAAATAATAGGTGGATGGATATGCAGAAACACCGCCATAAGTCCAGGATTCATAGATTGCGGGAACCGTATTGCTCGGGTTGGTTGGGCTCCAGGCATCCCGGAATTTTGCTGTTGGCGGCGTACCCTGAATAAAAGGATCAATGCCCCATCCGTTCAATGGCATTTTGTTACCCTGTGTGCCCTGGAAAAAAGCAGAGAGTGCAAAACCTTTCCATGCAGCGGTGAAGCCGAAGGAATAGGTGAAGTCTGGAAAAATACCTTTTACTGTTTTCCTGTCTTCTGCATTCACAACATCATCGCCATTCTGGTCCTTAATTTTAAGATCGCCTGGTCTTGGTGGAAAAAAAGGCTGATCAGGAGATTTATCAATATCATCCTGGCTTTGAAAAATACCTATCCATTCATACATATAATAGGAGCCATACGGCAGTCCTACCTCATTTACCCCTTTGGTAGGTGTGCGTATTTTAAGTAGTTTATTTTTAAAGGTAGAAAAGAGGAAATATGCACTATAGCTAAAGTCTCCAACCTGGTTGGCATGCCGGAGTTGTGCTTCCCATCCGATATTCTGCAGTTTTCCATCGTTGGTAACCGGACCACTTAATCCAAGGCTTCCGGGCACCGGTTGTGTAGTAAGAATATCGTATGTATTCTTTTTAAACCAGTCGAATGTAACCCCGAACAGTCCTTTATAGATATCAAGATCAACACCAAAGTTCAATACCCGTGTTGATTCCCATTTAATATTCTTATCTGTTAAACGGGTAATTATGGTAGAAGCCTGTAATGTAGATCCATAAGGATATTCAGAAAGGTTCAGGATATCCTGGTAAGGATACAAACCTATTTCCTGGTTACCCAGTGTTCCTAATGAAGCCCTCAGTTTCAGATCATCTATCCAGCTTACATTGTTCTGAATAAAATTTTCTTTTGATATTCTCCATCCCGCAGATAGGGAAGGAAAAGCACCCCATCGGTTATCTTCGGCTATACGTGAACTTCCATCATAACGGATATTGGCCTCCAGCAGGTATTTGCCCATATAATCATAATTCACACGGCCAAAATAAGAACGCAGTGCCCATTCTGTTGATGTACCTGAAAGACTTTGACCTACAGGAGATCCTGCATTGATTTCCGCCAATCCGGGTGTTGGAAAACTAAGCCGGGCACCTTGCAGGAACTGTGTTTTAAATGACTGCTGCTCATAGCCCCCCAATACTTTAAGGGTATGATATTTACCAAAGGTTTTATCGTAGGTAAGGGTTGAATAAAGTGATGGAAGCAAATTCTGGGAGTACCTGTCGGTAACACCTCCGCTTTTTCCTCCATCATCCACGTAGGCAAAATCATCTGCTCCGGGACGCTTGAAAAATTCATATTGCGGTACGACCTGCTGATGGCTCTTGTAGGTTTCGCCATTGTAGTTGAAGCCGCCCTTTACCTGCCAAACAAGACCTTTTAACAGTTGTACGTCCATATAGGCCTGAGCGTTGATAGCGTGGGAGCTGGTATGTTGATAATTGCCGGGATGGAGGTCGGTTTCGGGGCTTCTGTTATGTCCTGCCTGAGGATACGCGTAGCGTGTGATCCTTCCGCTTCCATCCGGTAGAAAGGGTGTATAGTTGGGTGCTCCCTTGTACACCAGCAAAACCACATCACTGTTTACGCTTCTTGGCTCCGCTATTCTTTTCTTAGTCATGTTGACGATCGTTCCGACCCTGATTCGTTTATTGAGCTGGGAGTTCAGGTTGAGGATGGCGTTATACCGCTTGTAGTTGAAGGAGGGCAATACGCCGTCCTGGTCAAGATACCCCAAAGAAATGCTGTACCTCGTACGATCGCTACCTCCCGAGAAGCGGAGGTTGTGGTTTACGACGGCTGCCGGGTTAAAATAATGATCCGTCCAGTTAAAGTTAGGGTATTGGGCCGGGTCGCTAGGGTTTCTATAGGCATCGATCTGATCCTGTGTAAACAGGGCGGGCTGTCCAACCCTTTCTTTCGCAGCATTGTACATGGTCATGTACTCCCCGGAGTCGTAAATAAAATCGGGAAGCCTGGTTGCTGAATGCGAACCCACATCCAAACGATATTCTAGGAGAGGCGTTCCTTTTTTTCCTCCTTTAGTAGTTACGAGTATCACACCATTAGCAGCCCTTGAACCATAAATAGCTGCCGATGCCGCATCCTTAAGTACCGAAACACTTTCAATATCATTGGGATTAAGATTGGTGATGGAACCAACAATACCGTCTACAAGTATCAATGGACTGGAAGATGCTCCAAAAGAACCCAAGCCTCTTATCTGAAATTGGGGATCATCCCGTCCGGGTGATGCCGTTGGTTGGATTACGTGCAACCCTGTAATCCTTCCCTGAAGCAGGTTTGCAGCATTGGTGGCAGGACGTTCCAACAAAGTTTTGGATCCTACCGTAGCAACAGAACCCGTAAGGTTGATCTTCTTTTGTGTACCATAACCCACCACTACAACATCGGAAAGCGTATTATCCTCAACCTTTAGTGCAATCCTAATGGGGCTGTTATCCCTTATGTTTACCTCCTGGGATTGCATACCGATATAGGAAAAAATAAGCGTAGCTGCACCGTCCGGTACACTTATGGAAAAAGAACCATCCTGCGCGGTAGTGACAATAGTATTACTGCCTTTCAATTGTACGGTTACGCCGCCCAGGACTTCACCTCCATCATTAGTAACTATACCTTTAACCACTCTGTCCTGAAAGGTTGTTCTTTCATTAAATAATTTTGATGCTGTATTATCACCGTAAAAAAATGGGGCGGCTTTAAGCGGTAATGATAATAAAGATGGCAATGCAATAAAAACTATTGCAAATAAGACTTTAGATTCCCGGGCAACACCCCAAACAAGTCTGCCCATCATTCCTGTGCATAACCGGCAGGTTTGTTTAACGGGCAGGGAAATATGTAACTTTTCCATACGCAGTTAAGTTTTCGTTTATAGTTTATAAAATAGTTACCTCACAGAATATATCCTTATATTCTGACAGATAAAAAAGTCTTAGCTTCCTGGAAAATATTTCATAGTGCAGCTACAGATATCCTCTCAAACCCTTTGCAATAGAAATAATGACGCTGGTGTAAACTTCATATAAACTGAAGAATGCAAATCGTTGAACAAGCATCTGCTATTGTATAATACCGCGGTATAACAGGAAGTAAAGTTGCTAAACTTAACAATAGGCATCAATAGAATATCTGCTTATATTACTGGATTATTCAATTATTTACAAAAGAAGGAAAGCGATCCCTGCATATATAATAAAAAGTCTCTGCATTACCTGACAAAGCCTCAACCATCATCGCAAAAACAGCATTAAAAAATACTTCATCTAAAGGGTAGATGTAAAAGCGCCAAATGATTTATCAAAGGGGAAAAAATGCATCAGTAAAAAGGCATCTGGTCCGCCGGTATTTAACAACTGGCCACCATCAAGACAGGTAAAAACCTGGACTGTTCCGGACAATCATCTGTGAAAAATAAAGGCAGCAACAACGGTTTTAAAATTCAAATATTAGGAGTAAAATTATCTACTGCAAAACCTATAGCAATAGATTCGAAACGCTATGATAACATCAACACATAAACTTCCCCGGGACCATGTACGCCCACTACCAATGTTTTTTCAATATCTCCGGTACGGCTCGGTCCGGAAGCAAATACAAGTGAGGAAGGTAAATGACCGGCCCCGTTTAACATAACAGATTCAATACTTTCCCTTAAATCAAAAACCAGTTGGCGGGCAAAAGCAATTACAATATGGACGGGTGCATATACGGGTAAAGCCCTTCCTGAAGACTGGTCGGAGCCCAACAGGATTGTTCCGGTACTGGCTACCAGGTGCATACAATCTGTGATAGCTGCATCAACATTTTGTAAAGTACCAGAGCGAATAAAGGGCCCGTTTGCATCTCCCAGAAGCCGGTTCAACGCACTATCTTTACAGCAAATATGCGTCCATCTATTTTCTATTATTAATTCACGTAATTTATTACTAAGCTCAGCGGGAGTGCCGAATAAAAAAAATTTTCCCAGCAAACCTGTAAATTTTCTCTCGAATAATTCAATCAATGACTCCTGCCCAGGTCTAATGAAAGGTTCAGCTATATCTGCACCAGGATAGGGCACGGAAGTGGGATTTGATAAAGCCTGACTAATTTTACTTAGAATATTGGTTCTTGCTGTTGAATCCTCCATAACAATAAGCCGTTGTGGCTTAAAAGTCTGCTTTTATTAATCTTTAAAAAATAGAATATTCGCCTTAAATACTGGATAATTCTATTATTGCCCGGCAGAATTCCCCTGTCCCCCTCCTATCGAATGTCGATTGATGAACAAAGCAAATCAATTTTTATTGGTCCGGCGGTATTCAGACGGCGACATGCCAATAATTTTATTAAAAATGCGGTTAAAGAAATAGGGATCTTCATATCCAATAAATGCTGCCACATCTTTTATTTTCATCTCGGTAAGGTCCAGTAACTGACAAGCTTTCTGAATTTTAAGGTTAATAAAATAATCCAAAGGGGCAAACCCTGTCTGTTTACGAAAAAGATTTGAAAAATGGGATGCTGAATAAGAAAATTTACCGGCTATTTCATCTATCCAAAGTTTTTTGTTCAGGTTTTCACGCATAAACAGAATAGCTTGTGTAATAATATTATCATCTTTTTTCTCAAAGCTGGAGAAGTTATGGTTCCTGAATATGAAAGAAGCCACGAAATGGTACAAACAAAAATTGGCGTAGCTCAGGTTATCCAGGCTGTATCCCATTTCAAGCGTATTGTACATTTCTTCCCATAAACCAATTCTTCTTTCGTCCGGACGGAGAACAGTTGGCGTCAGGAATTGCTCAAGATTATAAATTTGATTGAAGTGCGGGATTTTGGTTCCGCAAAAATGCACCCAGTATAAAGACCAGGGGTCTTCCGCATGTGCGCCATAACGAAGGTATTTATCGGTAGCGGGCAGGATTACAAATTCATTTGCCTTAATTTCACAATAGCCCGATTTGTTTTCATACCAGCCTTTTCCATTCACACAGTAGAATAAAATATTGTCCCGGCAACCCCATCTCCTTTCCCGGTAATGAAAAGAGGCTTTGGGAAAATAGCCTATAAGTGTTATATAAAGACTATTAAGTAAGGGATCATCCTCAATTCGTTCTTTCAAAAGCTTTACAGGTAATATGATTTGCTTTTCACCCATGAAGCCATCACGCCTTCTTGTGGTTAACCCCTTGTATCTGTTTTTTTCTCCTTTCATAATTATAATAGGATTATCTATCAAAGTACTGATATACTCCATTTTTTTTCAGCAGGCAAAACTGGTATTTTGTCCTATCGTTGAAGATAATTTAAATTAAATAGATGCTATTAAAAGATAAGGTTTTATTTCTAACTGGTGGATCCAGTGGGATTGGCTATG